>NZ_JADPKU010000104.1:0-1266 GCF_023074095.1 Bradyrhizobium sp. 137 | reverse complement strand
GGTCCAAACCGGCTACATGGGTAACAGACTAGACCGGCGACATGGGTAACAGGTCAACTATTCGGCAAGGAGGGCTTGCCGATGGCTTGGAAGGAGACCTGTGCCGTGAGTGAGCGGATGGAGTTTGTGGTGGCGGTTCGAAAGGGCGAGGAAGCATTTGCAATGATCTGCCGGCGGTTCGGCGTGAGCCGCCGGATTGGCTACAAATGGCTTACGCGTTTCGAGACGGAAGGACCTGCGGGCCTGGAAGATCGCTCACGAGCTCCACGGCACCACCCGCAATCGATTGCAGGCGACATTGCTGAGCGATGCCTTGCAGTGCGGCGTGCGCATCCGACTTGGGGTCCTTTGAAGGTGCGGGCCTATCTGGAACGGGCCGCGCCGAAGACGGACTGGCCGGCGGCGAGCACGATCGGAGAGCTGTTCGACCGAGAGGGGCTGACGGTCAAGCGTCGACTGCGACGGCGTGGACCGCTGTCGAGCGCGCCTTTTGCCGATTGCCAGGAGGCCAACGATATCTGGTGCATCGACTTCAAGGGCTGGTTCTTGACCGGTGACGGCAAGCGATGCGAACCACTGACGATCACCGATGCATACAGTCGCTATCTTCTGCGCTGCCAGGCGCTTCCCCGAACGGACACCGAGCATGTCTGGCCTGTGCTCGATGCGGCCTTCCGCGAGTTCGGCCTTCCCCACTACCTGCGATCGGACAATGGCTCTCCGTTTGCCTCGGTCGGCGCTGGCGGATTGTCGAGAATGTCGGTCAACCTGATCAAGGCTGGGGTGATACCGGAACGCATTACTCCCGGGAAGCCGCAGCAGAACGGCCGTCACGAGCGCATGCATCTTACCCTGTTGCAGGACGCGGCAAGTCCACCGGCGCGCAGCCTGCGTGAGCAGATCAAGCAACTGCGCCAGTTCCAGCACACCTATAACCACGAACGCCCACACGAGTCTCTCGACAACGCTACACCTGCGGATCGCTACAAAGCGTCACCGCGTCGCTTCGATGGGATCCTACGCTCCCCCGAGTATGGCGATCAGGACATTCGCTGGGTCCGACGCAACGGAGAGATCAAGCTCGATGGCAAGTTCGTCTACATCAGCGCGGCATTGTCCGGCGAGCCCGTAGGCTTGGTGGCGTCCGAGGATGGCCAAACGGTCACCTACGGCCCGGTCACGCTCGGCACCATTGCTTATCGGGCGGATCAATTAAGAACGCCAAAGCGCTGTGGACCTTGGGGACAACGCTGCGCGTTGCCCCCA
>NZ_JADPKU010000122.1:0-140737 GCF_023074095.1 Bradyrhizobium sp. 137 | reverse complement strand
CCAGGGTCCACAGCCCCAACAACAGCAGGCCTGAACGAAACGAGAATTGTGTTACCCATGTCGTCGGTTTGAACTGTTACCCATGTCGCCGGTTGCTCAAGGGTCGGCTCACATGGAGCGCAGCGAAATGTGAGACGGGGTGGGGTGAAGGTCTCTTTACGTCGAACACTGCCCGCGTGGAGAGATCACCCCACCCCGCTCGCGCTACGCGCGATCGACCCTCCCCCTCCAGGGGAGGGTGAAGGCGCGCTGCTGGTCAGGTCTTCGACTCCAAAACCCAAGCCCGCCGTCCCGGTGCCGGTCCCACATACCTGGCCCTTGGCCTGATCAGCTTGCCGAATTGCAATTGCTCGCTGGAATGGGCGATCCAGCCGACGCTGCGGGCCATGGCGAACAGAGCGAGCTCGCTGCCGGCAGGCAGGCGCAGGGCGTGCACGAGCACGGCGAGTGCATAGTCGATGTTGACGAACTCGCCGGTCGCTTCCGCGATCCGCTCCGGCAGCTCGCGGGTGAACTTCCGCGGTGCGCCTGCGCGCGACAAGGCATTCAGCAGCGATTGCGCGCGAGGATCGCCGCGCTTGTAGACGCCATGGCCGAAACCGGCAAAGCGCTCGCCGAGCGCGACGCGCTCGCGCACCATCGGCTCAACGTCGCGATCGATCAGCGTCTTCACGAGCTGCGAGGCCAGCACGCCGGCGCCGCCATGCTTGGGCCCCTTGAGCGCGGCGAGGCCGGCGATCACCGAGTCGTAGAGATTGAGGCCGGTCGACGCGGCACAGCGCGCGGTGAAGGTCGAGGCGTTCAATTCATGGTCGGCAAGCAGCACGAGCGCGCGGCGGATCAGATCGCTCGCGTGCTTGTTGTCCGCGGCCCATGCCTTCGCAACCTGCTGATGCAGCGGCTCGGCCGACGGCTCGGCATTGAGCATGGTCGCGACCAGCAGGCGGACGATGCGCGCGCCGACCATGGCACGGCCATCGGGCGCGCGGGTGAAAGCGCGGGGATCGGCGCTCGCAGCCAGCGCGAGCACCGCAATGGCGCGGTCGATCGGCGCGGCCCGACGCGCGGCTTGCCCGATCATGCGCATCTCCTCGGAGAGAAGCGGCTGATTGTCCTGATCGAACGGATCGACGCCAGAGACGTCCCACAGCAGCGTCGCCGTATGCTCGAGCGTATCGTTCTCGGCGAGATCGACGCAATTCACCCCGCGGTAGATCGCGCCGTCCTCGGTGATGGTCGAGATCTCCGTGTCCATCACCGGCAAATCGGCGTCGAAGCTGCGCAGGCCCCTTGGCTCCGGCGACGGCACCCGGCGCTCCTTGAGCGCGCGGACGTCCTCGGCCCGGTAGCGGTTTTTTCGCGAATCCTGCGTCGGCTCGGAGCGGATCAGACCGCGGCTGACATAGGCATAGAGCGTGGCCGGCGAGATCGCGAGCTCGGCGGCGGCTTCCCGGGCAGAGAGGTAGAGCTCGTTGGAATTTTTCATATTGATTTATGTAATCAAGATTGATCAATCTGTCGACAGGCCTGACCCTTCCCCTGCGTCTAACAGGAGATTGGGCCATGAACATCCACCTCACCAAAAGCCAGATCGGGCTGGACGGCGTTCCCGCCGCTGAGACCGTGCTGAGCCATGTCGACGGCGAGCGCGGCGAGTTGATCATCGCCGGCGAGCATGTCGGCAGCCTCGCCGCCAGATCGAGCTTTGAGGGCGTCACCGCCCGGCTGTGGAACGGCGCCAACAAGACCAGCTTAAGCGAAGCCGATGTGCGGGCGAGCCTGGGCACCGCGCGGGAGCGCGCCTTCGGGCGATTGCCGGACCTGTTGCCGGCAACCCGCGGCATGGGCATCGTCGACGGGTTTCGTGCGGCCGTCGCGGGCCTTCGCGCCGAACACGGCCTGGAGCATGAAGCAACTATCGTCGGCGCGTTTCCGGTGATTGCGGGCGCGCTGGTCCGCCGCGCCGGGGGGCTCGAGCCGGTCCTGCCCGATCGCAGCATGAGCCACGCCGCCGACACGCTGCGCATGCTGCACGGGCGGGCGCCTGCAACGCGCGAGGTCACCGCGCTCGATGCGTATCTCGTCACCGTCTGCGACCACGGCATGAATGCCTCGACCTTCACGACCCGCGTGGTGGCCTCGACGCAAGCCGATCTGTTCGCCGCCGTGACCGCGGGCTATTGCGCGCTCACCGGTCCCTTGCATGGCGGCGCGCCGGAGCCCGTGCTGGAAATGCTCGACGCGATCGGCTCGCGCGAACGCATCCAGAGCTGGGTCGACGCGGCGCTGGCACGCGGCGAGCGGATGATGGGCTTTGGTCATCGCGTCTATCGCGTCCGCGACCCGCGTGCCGACGTGCTGAAGACCGCGATCGAGGCCCTGGCTTCCAATGGCGCCGACCTGCCCTTTGCCGGCGAGGTCGAGGCCTATATCCGCAGCGCGCTGCGCAAGAAGAATCCGGACCGGCCGCTGGAGACCAATGTCGAGTTCTTCACCGCCATCCTGCTCGATGCACTCGCAATTCCGAGGCAGGCCTTCACGCCGATCTTCGCGCTGGCGCGCGCGGCAGGATGGACCGCGCATGCGCGCGAGCAGCAGCGCACGGGACGGCTGATCCGGCCGAGTTCGTCCTATGTGGGGGCCATGCCGAAGGCTTCAGGCGACTAGAGACTAAGGGAAAGGCGACAGCGGAGCTCCCACTTCGCTGTCGTGCGGGCGAAGTCCTGTACAGGTTGAGGAGATCTGCACGTCCGGGCGAGCACCGTGGAACGTATACGCGGCCGGCGAATTAGCTGATCTGGCCCGTAGAGGAACGCGATGCTGGACTTGCTTGGACATTCGGACGAGGCCAGGATCGGCGAGATCGCGAGGCAAGCAGCGAGCAGGAGCGCTGCCGGCGGGGATTCCGAGAGGCGATTCCGGGACTTGCTCCAGGCGCTGCCCGCCGCGATCTACACCACCGACGCAGAGGGCCGCATCACCTTCTTCAATCAAGCCTGCATCGAGTTCGCCGGACGCTCGCCAAAGATCGGCGAGATGTGGTGCGTGACATGGAAGCTCTATCTGCCCGACGGCACGCCGCTCCCCCACGATGAGTGCCCCATGGCCGTCGCGCTCAAGCAGAACCGGCCGGTGCGCGACGTCGAGGCTGTGGCCGAACGGCCGGACGGCTCAAGGATTTGCTTCATGCCGTATCCGACGCCGCTGCGCGACGAAGGCGGCCGACTGGTCGGCGCGGTGAACATGCTGGTCGACATCACGGCTCGCAAGCAGGCCGAGCAGCGGATGATGCTCCTGGCTTACGAGGTCGATCATCGTTCGAACAATCTGCTCGCGGTGACCCAGGCGATGCTGCGGCTGACGAAGGCCGAGACCGCTGCAGAATTCCAGGCCGCGTTTCAAGGCCGACTCAGCGCGCTTGCCAATGTGCAGAGGCTGTTCTCGGAATCGCGCTGGACCGGTGCGAGTCTGAAGACCATCGTCGAAGAGGAACTCCGGCCGTACGCAGGCGCAGACGGCGAACGTATCAGCATCGCTGGAGACGACCTCCGGCTGCCGGCGACGCTCGCCCAATCGATCGCGGTCGCCGTGCACGAACTTGCGACCAACGCCGCTAAATACGGGGCGCTGTCGACGCCTTCAGGCAGGCTGGAGATCCGCTGGGAGACCAATGGTGCAGACCCTCTCGTGCTGCACTGGTCAGAGCGCGACGGTCCCCCGGTCAACGAACCGCCGACGCGCAAGGGCTTTGGCATCGGCGCGGTCGATGGCATCATCCGGACCTTGCGCGGAAGGATCACCCGGCAGTGGAAGCCGGAAGGGCTGGTGTGCCAGATGGCGTTCCCGGACGTCACTAAGTAAGCGCGACCAGATCCGGATGCATCGTCATCGCGCTTTGTCATCGCGCTTTAGACTGTCGCCAAAGCAAATCCTCTGAAGGCCGATGCACGCTTCCCGAATGCGCTAGGCCTCGCGGACCACCGTCTTCAGGTAATTATACGCCTTGATGATCTCGATCAAACGGTCTTCCGTGGAGCGGTCGCCGCCGTTGGCGTCGGGATGATGCTGCTTCACCAGCGCCTTGTACTTGCTCTTGACGTCGGCGAGGGTGGACTCGGGTCCGAGGCCCATGACCTGGAGCGCCTTGCGCTCGGCGTTCATGATCTTGCGCGTCTCGGCCTTGGGCGGGGCTTGCGGGCCGCCGCGCCAGTTGGCGCGGCCGTTGAGCTCCTGGAACATGCTGAACGGATCGAAGGCGCTGTCGATCTCCGCCTCCGCGCCTTTCTTGACGCCGCCATTGGCGCCCATCTTCCAGGTCGGGCGGTGACCGGTCAGCGCATCCTTCTGGTAGCGCGCGACCGCGTCGGCATTCATGCCGGAGAAGAAATTGTAGTTCTGGTTGTACTCGCGCACGTGGTTCAGGCAGAAGTGCCAGTACTCACGCTGATTGTCGCGACCCTTGGGCGCACGATGCGCGCCCTTGTTCTGACACCCGGTCCATTCGCAATTGACCACGGTGTCGCGCGGCTTCACTTCCGGCTGCTTGCCCCGAGGCTTGACCCGGATGGAGTCGAAGAACTTTGATGAATCGATCGGCATGGCTGACTTTGACTACGCAATGCAAAAACCTTCAAGTCTTGACATTGCAATTAGCTTGAAACCCGTAGCCGAAGTTTCACTTCGGCGTTTTTCAGAACGGCCGCCAGAGGCGGCCTATGGTGTTGACGGAGTGCGATCGCGTCCCTTAATGGCTCACATGGCTATCAGAGACGTTATCAGCAACAAGTTGCAGGAAGCTTTCACGCCGGAGAGCCTGCAAGTCGTCGACGAGTCCCATTTGCATGAGGGCCACGCCGGCCATCGGCCGAGCGGCGAGACGCACTTCCGTGTGTATATCGTATCTGCCGCCTTCAAAGGGAAGGGCAGGGTCGATCGCCACCGCATGATAAATTCGGCGTTGGCCGCGGAACTCGCCGGCGGGGTACACGCGCTCGCGATCCACGCGCAGGCGCCGGGGGAAGGGTGATTTGCTTACCCTCCCCTGAAGGGGCAGGTAAGCGAGATCAAAACGACGTCCCGGCCCTTCGCGGCTTGGCTTCCTCCAGCTCGGCCTCCCGCGGCACCGGTGAAATACGGAGCGCGGTGATGCGGTTGCGTTCGCGGCGGAGGACGCGGAAACGGAAGCCGTGGAAGGTGAAGCTCTGGCCGCGGTCGGGGATCGAACGCGCCTCGTGGATGACGAGGCCCGCGACCGTGGTTGCCTCTTCGTCGGGGAGGTGCCAGTCAAGGGCGCGGTTGAGATCGCGGATCGGCACCGAGCCGTCGACCACGACAGAGCCGTCGGGCTGGCGGCGCACGCCGGCGACCACGACGTCATGCTCGTCGGAGATGTCACCGACGATCTCCTCCAGAATGTCTTCCAGCGTCACGAGCCCTTCGACTTCGCCGTATTCGTCGACGACCAGCGCGAAATGGGTCTTGCGGCGGCGGAACGCCTTGAGCTGCTGGGATATCGGCCGCATTTCCGGCACGAACCAGGGCGGCAGCATGATGGTGGTGACGTCGATGCGCGAGGTATCGCCCTCCGACGCGCGGATTGCCCGCAGCAGATCCTTGGCGTGCAGAATGCCGATGATGTTCTCCGACTTGTCGCGCCACAGCGGAATGCGGGTGTATTCGGTGGCCAGCACCTCCCGCACCAGCTCCTCCGGCGGGAGATCGGCATTGATCATCACCATCGCGGTGCGGTGAACCATCACGTCGGAGACGGTCAGCTCGCCGAGGCGGAAGACATTGTGAATGTACTCGGCTTCGCCGCTCTCGATCTTGCCGTGTACGGCCGATTCCTCAACCAGGCCCTCGATCTCGGAATCCGTCAGGATCTCGTGCTGCGAAAACTCCTGAACGCCGATCAGACGCAAGATCGCGCCCGAAGCCGTGTTGAGACACCAGCTCAGCGGGTAGAACACCAGGTAGGAGACATGAAGCGGATACGCAATCCACTGCGACACCGGCACCGGCTCCCTGATCGCAAGCGTCTTCGGCACCTGTTCGCCGATGATGATGTGCAGCGAGGAGAAGACCAGAAAACCCGCCACGAACGAGGTGAAGTGAAGCGTCGCCTCCGACAATCCGAGCGGATGGAGGATCGGGCTCAGCAGCGCAGAAACGGTCGGCTCACCAATCCAGCCAAGACCAAGGGAGGCCATGGTAATGCCGAGCTGGCAGCAGGCGAGATAGGATTCGATATTCCCCATCATCGTCTGCAACAGGCGTGCGCCGAAGCGGTTCTGCTCGACCATTGCCTTGACGCGAAACCCACGGCTCTTCACGAGGGCAAATTCGGCCGCCACGTAAAATGCGTTGGCAGCGAGCAGGAGGACAGCAAGCAGCAGATTGATGGAGATCGAACTCATGTTTGCCTCGCGGCCGCCTCGGCGTTCCGCGCCGTTTCGCGGGCGGCAGATCCAATCGATCCCGCCATCACTGCGCTAATTTCGACTGCAGGAAATCGCGCACCAGCGTCGGCTCGACGTCCTTCGCAATCACGGCGCGCCCGACCGCCTCCAGCAGAATGAAGGTAAGCTTGCCGCGCTTGACTTTCT
This sequence comes from Bradyrhizobium sp. 137, assembly GCF_023074095.1. Classification (NCBI taxonomy): domain Bacteria; kingdom Pseudomonadati; phylum Pseudomonadota; class Alphaproteobacteria; order Hyphomicrobiales; family Nitrobacteraceae; genus Bradyrhizobium; species Bradyrhizobium sp. 137. Next base: position 134,132 of record NZ_JADPKU010000122.1, on the reverse strand, counting down.
TGTCCTGCGCCATCAGCGCCATCAGCGCGTCGGCGTCGGCAAGGCCTTCCTGCGCAAAACCCGCGATGTCCTGCAAGCGCGTCGGCAGGCCGGCTTCGACCAGATGCCGCTCGACGCGCGCCGCGTCCAGCTCTCCGATCATGCCGAGCTGGGCCGAGAACTGCGCCGCCAGCGTCATGCCGATCGCGACGCCCTCGCCGTGGAACAGGCGGTCCGAGAAGCCGGTCGCCGCTTCCAGCGCATGACCGAAGGTATGGCCGAGATTGAGCAGCGCGCGTTCGCCGGTCTCGCGCTCGTCGCGAGCGACGATTGCGGCCTTGGCGCGGCACGACGTCGCGATCGCATGCTCGCGCGCCGAGCCGCCCCTGAAGATATCGGCATGGTTCTTCTCCAGCCAGGTAAAGAAGGCTTCGTCGCCGAGCACGCCATATTTGGCGACCTCGGCATAGCCGGCGCGGAATTGCCGCGGCGACAGCGTGTCGAGCACGGCGGTGTCGGCGATGACAAGGACCGGCTGGTGGAAGGCGCCGAGCAGATTCTTGCCCTGCGGCGAGTTGATGCCGGTCTTGCCGCCGACGCTGGAATCGACCTGCGCCAAGAGCGAGGTCGGCACCTGCACGAAATCGACGCCGCGGCGCAGGATCGCCGCGGCAAAGCCGGCGAGATCGCCCACCACGCCGCCGCCGAGCGCGATGACGAGATCGTTGCGCTCGATTTTTGCGGCGATCAGGGCCTCGCTGACCTTTTGCAGGCCCGCATAGGTTTTGGAGATCTCGCCTTCCTCGACCACGATGCGCGAGGTCGGAATGCCGGCTGCGGCAAGCGACGCCTCGGCGGGCTCGAGCCAGTGCTTTGCGACGGTGCGGTCGGTCACAACGGCGGTACGCACGCCGGGGCGCAAGCGCGCGACGCGCTCGCCGAGCGAGGCCAGCACGCCGCGGCCGGTGACGATGTCGTAGGCGCGGTCGCCGAGCGCGACATCGACATTGACAGGATCGGAATGCTTCAAAGGCGCAGTCATCGTACGGCACTCGCAAGGTCGGCAGGTGGCACGCCGCAGAGATGGGCGTGCAGGGTCTCGATGCATTCCTCGACGATCTTATCGTGCGGCACATCGCGCGAGGCGATGGTGAGGTCGGCATGGCGATAGACCGGTTCGCGTTCGGTGAGCAGGCGCGTAACGGTTCCTTCGGGATCGGCGGTCTGGAGCAGCGGGCGATCGGCGCGGCGCCGCACGCGGCGCATGATGACGTCGTGGTCGGCCTTGAGCCAGATCGAGACCGCTTTCGCGGCGATGCGCGCGCGCGTCTCCTCGCGCATGAACGCGCCGCCGCCGGTCGCGAGCACGATCGGTCCGCCGTCCAGCAGCCGCGCGATCACGCGGGCCTCGCCATCGCGGAAATGCGGCTCGCCGTGGCGCTCGAAGATTTCCGGTATGCTCATGCCGGCCGCCGCCTCGATCTCGGTGTCGGCATCGACGAAGGGCAACTTGAGCCGCGCCGCCATGCGGCGGCCGATGGTGGATTTGCCCACCCCCATCATGCCGACGAGCACGATCGAGCGCGCCCCGAGCGCCGACAGGATGTCGGCCTCAGGCGAACCGGGTATCGGCAGCGCGGCGTCGGACATGGATCTCGCTCGATCTGCCGCAAAAGGCGGCATGCTTTCGCCACCTATACGACCCCGCAGGGGGCCTCGCCAGAGGACTCTTGCCACGAAACGGCGAACATGTTGGATGATTTCATTGGTTAATTTGCCCGCCAAGACCGCTATCGAGACCCTTTGCCGATGCCCAGCCTGTTCCGCTTCCTGACGGTCCTCGCCGTGATCGCCGGCATCGTCTATGGCGCGGTCTTCGCGCTGGCAAACTTCGTCAGTCCGAAGCCGCGGGAAATGACGGTGACGATCCCGCCTGACAAGTTTCTCAAGAAATAGACCTTGGCTGCGAGCGTCAGCCGGCCTGCCGATTCCGCGTCAAGCCCTGGCGCATCAGGCGCAAGAACAGCTGCGTATCGTCCTGAAGATTCCGGCCCGCGGCCTGTGCCTCCTTGATGCCTTCCATCGCCGCCACGATGATGCAGGCAAGGTCGGTCGGCGTGGCGTTCAAGGAATCCAGGGTGATCGCACCCATTGCTTGCGCATCGGCCAGTGCGTCAGCAAGCAGAGCCACCAACTGGGCGCGCGCGGCCAAGGTGACGTCCTTGGCCAGCGCCATATTGGCGTCGAACAGTTCCGCCGCGTCCGCGCTACCGGCGAATGGCACGATCAAACCGCGCTGGAACGCCGCAATCGCCAGCTCGATCCGGCTGAAAACGTCGCCACCGCCAGCGAGCGCGGCTTCGACACTTCGTAGCGTCTTGGCATGCGCACGCTCTGACCCCGCCCGAAACAACTCCTCTTTGCTGCCAAAGCTCAAATAGAGCGCGGCGCGCGAGATGCCCGCAGCGCGCGCAATGTCGACCATGGACGTCTTGCGGAAGCCGTGGCGGACGAACACCGGCAGGGCCGCGTCGAGAATGGCCCCGGCTTTGTCATCGCTGGCTTTCATTGAGACAGGTTGACATTTTTCGTCCAATCCGTCAAATACGGATTAGACAAATTCGGTCTAACTGTCTACTTCAGTCTAACCGTCTAATTTTCTTAAATCAAAAGTCAAAGGCCTGAATTACATGCATTCCCGACGTAACGGTCCGGCCGCCACGGTTCTGGTTACTGGCATCGGCGGATTTCTTGGTGGCCATGTCGCCAACCAACTGCTGGCGAGCGGCTATCTCGTGCGCGGCACCGTCCGCAACCTGACCGCCTGCGATCGGATCCGGAGCCAGCTTTGCGCGACAGCGCCCACCGCAGCCGAGGCGCTCAGCTTTGCCCGGGCCGATCTTTGCTCGGACGGCGGATGGGAGAACGCCCTGAAGGACTGTCGCTACGTCATTCAGACCGCCTCGCCGTTTCCGGCGGGATTGCCTGACAACGCAGACGACCTGATCCAGACCGCGCGCGACGGTGCGCTCCGCGTGTTGCGCGCGGCCCATAACGCCGGGGTGGCACGCGTGGTGCTGACATCCTCAATTGCCGCCACCAATCACGGCAGCGGCCGGCCTCCCTACACCGAGAACGATTGGACTGATCCGACCAGCGCGCGGGCGACGCCCTATTACAAATCGAAAACGCTGGCCGAGCAGGCCGCGTGGAGCTTTGCGCGGAATAGCGGGCTCGATCTGTGCGTGATCAATCCTGCCATGATGTTCGGACCGCTGCTCGGCCCGCAATACGGCACCTCAGTCGGACTGATCCAGCAGATGATGAGCGGCAAGTTGAAGCGTGTCCCGCGCTTTGGCTTCGCGGTCGTCGACGTGCGCGACGTGGCCGACGCCCATATCCGCGCGATGACCTATCCGGACGCCGCGGGAGAGCGCTTCATCGTCGGTGGCGGTTTTTTCTGGCTAAGGGATCTAGCCGCGGTGCTGGCGAAATCGTTCCCGGCATATGCGACGCTTCTGCCCCGCGGCGACGTGCCGAACTGGATGGTGAGAGCGATGGCGCCTTTCAGCGGGCGTTCGCGCATGATCGTTCGCGAGCTCGACCGGGACCTCAGCGTCAGCGCCGCCAAGGCGCATCGCGTGCTGAACTGGAGAATGCGGCCTGACGAGGACTGCATCCGCGCCAGTGCCCAAAGCTTGATCGACCATCGTTTGATCGCAATGCCCTAGACGGCTGTAGCCGTCGCCCGCGCAATTTTCATTCACCCTTGCAGAAATGGACAACCTGCGATGACAACCCACGCGACCGACACGGATTCGTCACCGGAAGCCGAGCACATCCGCAACGTCGAACGGGCCCGGTTGCGCGCGCTGGTCGACGGGGACATCGAACAGGCGGAGCCGCTTCATGCACCGGAATTTCAGCTGATCACGCCGATCGGCATGCCGCTCTCGAAGGCTGAATATTTGGGTGCGATCCGGAGCGGGCAGATCAAGTATCTGATGTGGGAACCCGGCGTGATCGCCGTCCGGCTGCAGAAAGACCACGCCGCGATCCGATATCGCGCCAGACTCGAGATCGTCTTTGGTGGCCACCGGGTTGCCGCTGCCGACCACTGGCACACTGATACTTACGAACGTCGCAACGGGCGGTGGATGGTGGTCTGGTCGCAGGCGACGGCGATCAGTGAAAGATCCTAGAACTTCGGAGACAGCGTTCGGGTGTATCTCTATTCGACATCCTGATAAGTTTCTCAAGAAATAGCAGCTAGGCTTTGGGCATGCGCACCAAGCCCTCCGACACCCAGCTCACCGGCCTGTTCCTCGACATGCTCGCGGCGGAACAGGGCGCCGGGCCCAACACGCTCGACGCCTACCGCCGCGACCTCACCGATCTCTCGGAATTTCTGGACCGCGTCGGCCACACCTTCGCGGATGCGGAGACGCAAACGCTGCGCGACTATCTCGCCGATCTCGATGCCCGCGGCTTCAAATCCACCAGCGTCGCGCGGCGGCTGTCGGCGATGCGGCATCTGTTCCGCTTTCTCCTCAACGAGCGCATCCGTACCGAGGATCCCGCAGCGATCCTGTCGGGGCCGAAGCGCGGCCGCGGCCTGCCGAAAGTGCTGTCGATTGCGGATGTCGACCGCATGCTCCGCCGCGCCAAGGAATTGAGCGAGGCGGCGGATGCCTCGCCCTCGAAACGGCTGCGCAGCTTGCGGCTCTATTGCCTGCTCGAGGTGCTCTACGCCACGGGCCTGCGCGTCTCCGAGCTGGTGGCACTGCCGCGCTCGGCGGCCAAGCGCGATGCGCGCATGATCGTGGTGCGCGGCAAGGGTAACAAGGAGCGCCTGGTGCCCCTCAACGAGGCCTCGCGGCAGGCGATGGCGGATTATCTCGCGGCGACGGAAGCTGCAAAGGGTGACAAGAAGAACAGCGCGGCTGCTTCTAAATGGCTGTTTCCCTCATTCGGCGAGAGCGGACATCTGACCCGCCAGCATTTCGCGCGCGACTTGAAGGAACTCGCGGTCGCCTCCGGGCTTCAGGCCCGTCTGGTCTCCCCGCACGTGCTACGCCACGCCTTCGCCAGTCACCTCCTCCACAACGGGGCCGATTTGCGCATCGTGCAGACCCTGCTCGGCCACACCGACATCTCGACGACCCAGATCTACACCCATGTGGTCGAGGAGCGGCTGAAGAGCCTGGTGCGCGACCTGCATCCGCTGGCGGAGAAGTAATCTCGCGTGCCCCGGGGCGCGGCGCAGCGTGAAACGGTGCGCCGCTGAGCCGGGCCCACGCCTCTTGCCGGGTCCCGGCTCAGCGCAGCGGCGCTACGGCGCGCTGCAGCGCGTCCCGGACACGAGAGTCCAACCCCGGCGATGGCGAAACCGCCTTGACTTCGGCCACATCTCCGCAGAAAGAGCCGGGGCTTCACGATTGATTTGGCTTGCGGCTCACGAGCACCGAAGCCAAGCCATTGAAGAAGCTGCAGTTCTTTTCGCGACCGCAACCTCGCTTCGCTTCTCCAGCCCCGTCCGCCTATATTGAGTTGATGCCAGACCAGATGCGCAGCTATCTCGACTTCGAAAAGCCGGTCGCCGAGCTCGACTCCAAGGTCGACGAGTTGCGCACGCTCGCAGCTTCCGGCACCGACATCGCCGAGGAGATCGGGCGGATTGAGGACAAGGCTTCGCAAGCGCTGGCCGACCTGTATGCGAACCTGACGCCGTGGCAGAAGACGCTGGTGGCGCGGCACCCGCAGCGGCCGCATTTCAACGACTTCATCAAGGGCCTGATCACCGAGTTCACGCCGCTGGCCGGCGACCGCAAATTCGGCGAGGACGAGGCGCTGGTCGCCGGCTTCGGCCGCTTCCGCGGCGAGCCGATCTGCGTGATGGGCCAGGAAAAAGGCGATTCCACCGAGAGCCGCATCCGGCACAATTTCGGCATGGCGCGGCCCGAAGGCTATCGCAAATGCGTGCGGCTGATGGAGATGGCCGAGCGGTTCGGTCTGCCGGTGCTGTCGCTCGCCGATTCCGCCGGCGCCTATCCCGGCATCGGCGCCGAAGAGCGGGGACAAGCCGAGGCGATCGCGCGCTCGACGGATGCCTGCCTGGCGCTGACCGTGCCGAACGTCGCCATCATCACTGGCGAGGGCATGTCGGGCGGCGCCATCGCCATCACTACGGCCAACAAGGTGTTGATGCTGGAGCACGCGATCTACAGTGTGATCTCGCCGGAAGCCGCCTCCTCGATCCTGTGGCGCGATGGCACCAAGGCGCAGGAAGCCGCCAACAACATGAAGATCACCGCCCAGGACATGCTCCGCTTCGGCGTGATCGACAGCATTTTGAAGGAGCCGGTCGGCGGCGCCCACCGCGATCCCGCCGCCATGATCGCCACCACCGGCGATGCCATCGCAAAGGCTTTCGACGAGCTCCGGGGCCTCGACGGCGACGCCATCCGCAAGCAGCGGCGGCAGAAATTCCTCGATATCGGCCGGAAACTGGGCTGATTCGGCCCGAACAAGCGCACCGCTGAAGGAGCGCTGCGCTGCATCCGGGGCACGAGACCCCGGCTGGCCCGCTGGTAACCCCGCGTTAACCCTTTTTTTGCCCAAATCGGCGATCTCTGTTCCAATCCGGCCGAAAGGCCCAAGTAAGGCCCAAGTCGCGTCCATTTAGTCTTCGTTGACCATGCCACTGGGCCAACGGGCTCGTGATCCCCGCTCGGGTTGCGACCACATGACCCAGAGGTTAGAATTTTAATCAATGGCTTCAGGGCATAAGCGCTGGGGCGTGGTCTGAAAAGCCCGTCACGACGGGTCTGGTTCGCCGGTCAGATCATGCTCCAAACGATTGGGGTCGCGCTTTCTGCCCGGCACGGTGTGGGGTCCATCTTGATTTCTCGTTCGCTTGCTCGGGCGCTCTTGGCTTCGGTTGCGCTGATGACCGCCGGCGTTCTGCTGACCGGCTGCGACACCGACCAGGTCTCGCTCGCGACCAACGCCAAGGCCAACCAGCCGGTGCCGCCAAAGCTGCTCGCCGCGATGACCGAGAAGGACATGGATCTGCAATCGCCGATCCTGGTCCGCCTGTTCAAGCAGGAGGCCGAGCTCGAAGTCTGGAAGCAGACCCGAAGCGGCCAGTTCGCGCTGCTCAAGACCTATCCGATCTGCCGCTGGTCGGGCGATCTCGGCCCCAAGGTGCGCGAAGGCGACCGCCAGGCGCCGGAAGGATTTTACTCGATCAATCCGAGCCAGATGAATCCGCAATCGGCCTATTACCTGTCCTTCAATACCGGTTACCCGAACGCGTTCGACAAGGCGCTCGGGCGCACCGGCTCGCAGCTGATGGTGCATGGCGATTGTTCTTCGCGCGGCTGTTACGCCATGACCGACGAGCAGATCGCCGAGATCTATTCGCTAGGGCGCGAATCCTTTTTCGGCGGCCAGAAGGCGTTCCAGCTCCAGGCCTATCCGTTCAAGATGACGCCGGTGAACATGGCCAAGCACCGGAACAATCCGAACATGCCGTTCTGGAAGATGATCAAGGAAGGCTATGATCATTTCGAGGTGACGCGGCAGGAGCCGAAGGTCGATTTCTGCGAGAAGAAGTACGTGTTCGATGCAGCCAAGCCGGCGGACGCCAAGCGCGACCCGGTGTTCGACGCCTCGGCAAAATGCCCGGCCTATGTGATCCCCGAAGACATCGCTCGCGCCGTGCGCGAGAAGCAGGCGAAGGATGAGGCCGAATACGCAAAGCTCGTCGCCAAGGGTACGCCGGTGGCACGGATGAACACCGGCATTGACGGCGGCATGAACAAGATTTTCGCGGCGAAGATTCCGGAAGGCTCGACCGGCCTGTCGGAGGGCGCCGAAGGCACCACGCTCCAGATGCTGGCGATGGCCAAGGCGCCCGGCACGATTCCCGGCCACGTCAACCCGCCCAAGCCGAACCTCGATGCGGCCGCGTCCGCGCCTGCGCCGCAGGACGAGCCGGTCACAGCTAGCAGCGCGCCCGCGACCAGCACCCGCGTTGCCTCGGCCGCTCCGAGCGAGAAATCACAAGAAAAGTCACAAGGCGGCTTCTTCTCCAACCTCGGCCGCAAGATGGGCCTGGGTACCGCCGACACCACGGCGACCACGCCTGCGCCGCAAGCCACGGCGTCCGTGGCGCCGACCACGACGACCCCGCCCACGGCCGCGTCGAGGCTGAAGGCCGCAGTGACCCGCTTCGTGCCGGGGCATGACAAGTCCAAGGATGCGGCGAAGGAAGCTCCGAAGCCAATCGTAGCCGCCAAGCCGGCCGAGCCGGCCAAGCAGCCCGATACCCGCCTCGCCGCAACGCGCCCGGCGCTGAAGCCGTCAGTGTCGGATGGGGCGGCTGACAGCGGACAGATGACCGGCGCCGCGCCGGTGGTGCAGTCGAGCTCGTTCGACAGTCGCTTTGGGGCCGTCAAGTAGGGCGGCGCTTCGCGCAATCCAAGGTCCATCCTAGACCGATGCTGTCATTCGCCGCGAAGGGGTGAGAGCGCCGCGCTCCGGCGAGAGCCTACGGCGCCAGATACCGCATCAGCTCCGGATTGCGCCTCACCTCCGCCGCCTCGCCTTGCAGCGCGACCCTGCCGCGATCCAGCACGTAGGCGTAGTCGGCGACGCGCAGCGCCAAGTCGAGGTGCTGCTCGACGATAATGACGGCGATTGTCTTCGCGAGTTCGATCAGGCGCTCGGTGATCTCCTCGATCACGCCGATCCAGACGCCCTCGGTCGGCTCGTCGAGCAGCAACAGCTTGGGATCGCCCAGCATGGCACGGCCGATCGCAAGCATCTTGCGTTCACCGCCAGAGAGCGTGCCGGCGGGCTGGTCAAGGCGCTGGCCGAGTTTCGGGAAGATGGTCAGGACGCGGTCGACCGCGCTGGGGTCCTTGTTCATGAGCGAGCCGACGGCGAGATTGTCCCGCACCGACAGGCGCGCGAACACCGAATGCTCCTGCGGGACGTAGCCGATGCCGGCGCACACGCGCTCCTGGGTGGCGCGGCGGCTGATGTCGCGGCCGTCGAAGGCGACCTCGCCCTTCCAGGCCGGCAGCTCGCCGACGATGGTCTTCATCAGCGTGGTCTTGCCGGCGCCGTTGCGGCCGAGCACGGCGACGCCGCCGCGCCAGGGGATGCCGAGGCTGACGCCGAACAGCACCTGGCTGCGGCCATAGCCAGCATCAAGATGCTTGATGTCCAAAAATTCAGGCACGGCGCAGATAAATCTCCTGGACGGCTTTGTTGGCCTGGATCTCGGACACCGTGCCTGATGCCAGCACCCTGCCCTGGTCGAGCACGGTGAGGCGATCGCAGATGTCGCGGATGAAATCGAGGTCGTGCTCGACGATGACGAGCGAGCAATGCTGCTTGATTGGCTCGAGCAGTTCGCCCGTGACGCGGCGCTCCTCAAGGCTCATGCCGCCGGTCGGCTCGTCCAGCAGCAGGAGTTTTGGCTTGCCCGCCAGCGCCATCGCGATCTCCAGCCATTGCTGCTGGCCGTGCGAGAGCGCGGCGGCCGCATCGAAGGCGCGGTTCGCCAGTCGAAATTGCGTCAGCATGGTCATGACCTGGTCGTGCAGGAGGCTGCGCGTGCGCGAGAATACGAGATCGAACAGCGAACACTGCGCCTGCAGCGCTAGCAGGATGTTGTCGTACAGGGTCAGCGACGGCAGCACGGACGTGATCTGGAATTTCAGGCTCATGCCGGCGCGGGCGCGCTCGGTCGGCGTGAGGGCGGTGATGTCGGTGTTGACGAAGCTCACCTTGCCCTGCGTCGGCACTTCGGCCCCGGCGATGCACTTCATCAGCGTGCTCTTGCCGGAGCCGTTCGGACCGATCAGCCCGTGAAACTCGTTTTCGCCGACGCTGAGCGCCGCGCCATCGAGCGCGGTGAGCTTGCCAAAGACCTTCCTGATGCCGGAGGCTTCAAGGAGCGGCATTGCGCTTCTCCTTGGGTTTGGCACCGAAGCTGCCGACGCGTTCACGCTCGCCGAGGACAAAACTGATCAAGCCGAGCGGCCGGAACAGGATCACGAGCAGCAGCAACAAGCCCAGAATGATTGGCCAGATGTCGCGGTAATTGTCCGACAGCCAGAAGCTGACGCCTTCGACGATGACGGCGCCGATGACGGCGCCGATCAGCGTGCCGGAGCCGCCGAACAGCACGTAGAGCACCACCTGGGTCGAGACCACCACGCCGACCATGTTGGGCCAGACGAAGCCTTCGTGGAAGGCATAGAGGCTGCCGGCGAGCCCGGCGATGGCGCCGCCGATGGTGAAGACGATGGCTTTGAGATGCTGCGCCTTGTAGCCGAAGAAGGCGATGCGTTGCTCGTTCTCGCGCAGGCCTGCCAGCGCAAGGCCGAACTGCGAGCGCACCAGGAAGCGGCAGAGCAGGTAGACCACGACGAGGATGCCGAGCACGAGATAATAGAAGGCCGGCCCTTCCGAGAGTTCGTATGAACCAAGCGACATTGGCGCGATCGAGGGGATGCCGTTCTGACCGCCGAGATAGTACCAGCCGCGCGCCAGGCGGTCGGCCGCGTAGGAGCCCGTCAGCGTGCCCAGCGAGACGAAGATCACGCTGGAGGGATGCCGCCCCAGCAACAGAAAGCCGCCGAGCAGCAGTGCGAAGGTCAGGCCGATCAGCGTGCCCGCCGGCAGCACCAGAAACATGTTGGTGATATCGAGGTCGCGCGCGAGCAGCGCGACGCCATAGCCGGCCGAGCCGAAGAACAGGGCCTGACCGAAGCTCATGATGCCGGCATAACCCCAGACGAGGTCGAACGACAGCGCGAACAGGGCGAGGATGATCACGCGCGTCGCGAACACGGTGAGGTAGTCCTGAAGCACCAGCGGTGCGAGCAGTGCCGCGACCAGCACGACGCTCTCCACGATCGGCAGGACTTTTCGTCCTGCCCCGGTTTGTTCCCTGGCCCGTCCCGCTGCCACGCGTTCAGCCATCGCGTTGTCCGCTTCGTCGCCGGCGATGGCCTCTCTTAGCACGCTCATCGGCTTCCCATTCCGCCTCAGCATTCCTTGGGATCGACAAGCCCGTCGCTGCGAGCGACGATCTCATAATTGCCGCCCTTGGCCACCGCGGTATACATCTTCATCTTGCAGTGCCGCTTGCCCGGCACCATCTCGGCAGGTCCGCCGGGGCCTTCAGCGATCTTGGCGTGGTCGAGCGCGCCGGCGACGGACTCGCGGTCGACCTTGCCGGCCTCCTTGACCGCTGCTTCCCACAGCTTCAGGCCGCGATAGGTGCCGGTGGCGGCGCTGCCGGCGGCGAACAGGAAGTTGCCCGGGAAATCCTTCTCGTAGGCCGCCTGGATCTTTGCGTCGAAGGGGCTCTCCTTGGTCAACACCTTGAAATAGTCGAGGCAGCTTGCGAGCCCCTCGATCTCGGCGGCCTGATTGATGTTAAGCGTGTTCTCATCATAGTAGACGCAGGCCAGGCGCCCGCCGTTTTTGAGGAATCCGGCTTCATAGAGCTGCTTGAAGAACGGCCCGACGCCAGGCGGAATGACAGTGTTGAACACGACGTCGACCTTGTTGGAGATGATGCGGTTGACGGTCGCGGAGAAATCGACCTGGTCGAGCGGATAGTATTCCTCGAACACGACCTCGCCGCCGTTCGCCTCGATCACCTTGCGGGCATAGACGTTGAGCGTGTGCGGCCAGACATAATTGGCGCTCGGCAGCGCGAACTTCTTGCCGCCGTTCTTGATCAGCCAGGGGATGAACTCGTCACATTGCTGCGCCGGCGTCGGCCCGGTGCAGAACAGGTAGGGCGTGCATTCCTTGCCTTCATAGAGCTGCGGATAGATGTAGAGCGTCTTGCCGCGTGCCACGATCGGATCCTTGATCGCGTTGCGCATCGAGGAGGTGATGCCGCCCAAGACCATGTCGACCTTGTCGCGCTGGATCAGCTTGCGGACGTTGCCGACGGCGACGGATTCGTTGGAAGCGGTGTCCTCGATATAGAGCTCGAGCGGCCGGCCGAGCAGGCCGCCCGCGGCATTGATCTCCTTGATCACCATCTTGGCGACATTGGCATCGGCATTGCCGGCATAGGCGATCGGGCCGGTGAGGTCGGTGGCGATGCCGACCTTGATCGGGGCTTCGGCCGCATTGGCCCAGGGAGCCGGAATCACCCAGCTGCCGACGCCGGTTGCGACCGCACCGGAGGCAAAAGCAAAATTGGAGAGAAAGCGGCGCCGTGAGAGCTGAGTGCGATCGAACATGTGACTAAACCCCTTTTCCTGCGATGAGGCCCTGCGGACGGAATTTGATGAAGACGATGGCGAGCACGAAGACCAGCACGTCGGCGACGACGGGCGCCATCACCCACGGCAGCGCCGCGCTGAGCGTGCCGATGACGCCGGCGCCTGCGACCGGTCCGATGAAGGAGCCAACGCCGCCGACCATGACCGCGACAAAACCCTGAATCAGAAAGCGCAGGCCGAGATCGGCAAACAGGCTGAACACCGGCACGATCAGCGCACCGGCAAGGCCGGCAAGCGCGGCGCCAAAGGCAAACGTGGCGCCGTAGATCAGCGGTGTAGAGATGCCCGACGCGCGTGCCAGCGACGGATTCTCCAGCGTGGCCCGCACGCGCAGGCCAAAGCTCGTGCGCGACAGCAGCAGATAGCAACCGCCCATCACCAGGAGCGTGATCACGATAATGGTGAAACGCCAGGCCGAGATGTGCATGGCGCCAATGTCGAGCGAGCCGCCGATCGGCTCCGGCACGGTGAGGTAGAAGCCGCCGATCAGTCCGCGCACGGATTCCCGGATGATGAGACCGAGCGCATAGGTGCCGAGCATGGCCACGATGGGCGCGGCATAGAACCGGCGGATGATCAGCGCCTCCAGCACGAAGCCGAGCGCGCCGACCACCAAGGGCGCCGCAGCCATGCCGGCCCAGATCGGCAACCCCTTGGCGTAGGCGAGATAGGTGATGTAAGCCCCGAGCAGGACGAACTCGCCTTGCGCGAAGTTGAAGATGCCCATCATGCTGGCGATGATCCCGAGCCCCAGCACGATCAGGACGATGATCGCGCCAAAGCTCAGGATCTCGAACGCCGCGACGAACGCGTTAGCCATGCGTTGCGTTTCCGTTCGCCTGCATCGAAGCCTCGCTCACATTTTTTTCCAGTCGCCGATCTGCTCGAAGGCATGGGCGGCGCGGTAGATCGTGGATTCCTCGAACATGCGGCCGACCAGCATCAGGCCGACGGGCAGGCCGTCGACCATGCCGCAGGGCAGCGACATCGCGGGATGATGGGTGATGTCGAAGGGCGCGGTGTTGGAGATCATCTCGAGCGCGCGGGCTACGTATTCCTCGCGGCTGGCATTGGGCTCCGGCAGCTTGGTCGCCTTCATCGGCGTGGTTGGCATCAACAGCAGATCGTAGTCGCTGAAGGCCTTGTCATAGGCCGCGGTGAGCCGGCGGGAGATGTTGAGCGCCTTGCCGTAGAAGCGTGGGCCGAAATTGTTGTTGATGTAGGTGCCGAGCATCATGAACAACTTCGTGGTCTCGGACAGCGAGTCGGCCTGCCGGCGCCAGCCGCGGTGAAAATCCATCAGGGAGGTCGAATAGAGATCGCCGCGGCTGAGGCCGTAGCCGTCGCCGAACATCATGGTCTGGGTCAGGCCTTCGGTGCCGATCGGGGTCCAGATCGCGCCGCCCAGGAGGTGCATCGGGATCGATACAGTCTCGACGCTGGCTCCAAGATCCTTGAAGCGTTTTGCCGCCTCGCGCACGCTTTCATTGACCGCCGCCTCTGCGGCCGGCTGCTCAAAGCCTTCCTTGACGATGCCGATCTTCATGCCCTTGACGCCCTGGCCGAGCGCCTTGGTGTATTCCTCGACCTTCGGCGCCTTGATGCGCGGATCATAGCCGTCGTCGCCGGCGAGCACTTCGAGCAGCAGCGCGTTGTCGGCGACCGTCGCAGTCATCGGCCCGGTATGATCGACGTAGATCTCGATCGGCATGATCCCGGTATAGGGCACGAGGCCCCAGGTCGGCTTCATGCCGTAGATGCCGCAGAACGAGGACGGCATGCGGATCGAGCCGCCCTGATCGCCGCCGATCGCCATGTCGACCTCGCCGAGCGCAACCACGACGCCAGAGCCTGACGACGAGCCGCCGGCCGAGTAGCCCATCTTGTGCGGATTATGCACTGGCCCGTACGAGCCGGTGTGGCTGCCGCCGGACAGGCAGAAGTGCTCGCAATGCACCTTGCCCTTGATCTCGGCGCCGGCATCCAGCATGCGCGTGACGATCGTGGCGTCGAAATCGGGCACATAGCCTTCCAGCGTCGACGACCCGTTGGTCATGGGAACGCCGGCCAGCATGATGTTGTCCTTCAGCGCGACGGTCTTGCCCTTGAGCTTGCCGCTGGCGGCGCCCTTTACGGTCGACCTGCGATACCAGGCATTGCGCGGGTTCTCTTCGGCCGAGGGCCGATAGCCCGGCGTGCGCGGGTATTTCACCTCCGGCACCTCGTCCGGCATCGCGGCGACGAGATTGTAGGCTTCGATCGAGCCCTGCATCAGGCCGCGGAACGAGGCGACGTCGTAGTCGGTCAGCGAAAGGCCGCACTGCTCCGCGACGCTGCGAAGTTGGGCTGGCGTGGGAAGGACAACTGTCACGGCGCTCTCCTCAAAGGCTTCTTGATCCCTGGCGTGGACGGAAGCCGCATGGTCCCGCGCCTGCACAGCGCGGGACCAATCGGCATCGCGTCGATATTACAGACAGAAATATTTTCCTTTTCAAGTATTATTTCGAAAATCCGCCTGGACCACTCGACAATCTCGTTTCAGACCGGCTTGATCAGCTTGAAATCGAGACCGTCAGCCTCGGCGAGATACATCTGCATCCGGGCGTGACCGTTGCGAACGGTGACCGGGCCGCGCGCGCCGCCATAAACGATGTTGCGCCCCGCCGCGAGCATCGGAGCCATGGACAACGAACCTGCCTTATTCGCGACGGCTTCGAGGAAACGCAGGCCTTCGTAACTGGACTGGCCGAGCGAGCCGATCGGCGGAGCGTTTGGTCCGAACATCGCGCGATAGCGGATCTGGAAGTCGTCGTTGCTCCGCGAGCCGATGCCCGGGAAATAGCCGGAGGCGCAGAACATGTTCTCGCTGTTGTCGGCGCCGATGCCGAGCAGGACCGTCTCGTCCATCGCGCCGGCCAGCCGCAGCGTCGTCGCGGCAAGCCCGCATTCGCCGAAGGCACGGTTGAAGGTGATGCTGTCGGTGCCGATCAGCGAGATCAGCACGACATCCGGTCTCGCGGCGCGGATGCGCGCCAGATGAGGCTGGTGATTATCCTCGCCGAGGGGAACGAACTCCTCGCCGACGACAAGGCCGCCGGTTTCCTTGATGTAATTCTTCACGGCGCGATGCGACTGCCAGGGCCAGACATAGTCGCTGCCGATCAGGTACCAGCGCGACGCCTTCTTGACCTCGGCGAGCCAGTGGATCGAGGGCCGGCTCTGCCAGCGCGGCGTCTCACCGATCGCCATCACGCCCGGCGTGCACTCGCCACCTTCATAGACCGGCGTATAGATGTAGGGGATGTAATGACGCGTGGTGACGTCGCGCAAGCCGACACGGACCGCGCTGGTGTGCAGCCCGACGATGAGATCGACCTCGTCGAACGCGATCGCCTGCTCGGCGCGGTTCAGCACCTCGTCGAGCGGTCCGCCAGCGTCGTAAATGGAAAGCTCGATTTCGCGCCCGAGGATGCCGCCGCGCTTGTTGATCTCGGCAACCGCGAGCTTGGCGCTGTTGGTCGCACAGGGGCCCCAAACTCCAGGCGAGCCGGTGCAGCAGATGAAGCCGCCGATCCGCAGCTTGTTCGCGCGGCGCCGCTTGAAGAAGGCGTGATCCCTGGGCGACAAGACACCATCAGCCGCCGATGACGACAGATTCCTGAACAGCAAGGACGGCGGCAACGCCGGGCCGCCGTGAGCCGGGAAGTTCACCGTCGCGCGCACGCCAACTCCTGTCTGGGACCAGACTTGAAAGCACATTGAGCAGGCGGCCGCGGCTTCCGCCCTTTTGTTGGGCAATGATCCTATTTTGAAAATATTGAATATTCAACAATTGAAGTGCATATAGATGCGGCATTGATTGCAAGACATTCACTCATTTGGGTCAAGACGAAGTCTTAGCCGTGGCAAAATCCTCGAAAGAAAACTCACCGATCACCGATCACCTCGCCTATCTGCTCGCGCAAGCCAACCGGGAGATCAACCGCCAGCTCGAGCTGCGGTTGAGCAAGGAGGGCGTGCCGGTCGAGCAATGGCGCATCCTGAAAGTGCTGTCGGATGGCAACGGACATTCGATGGGCGAACTCGCGGATGCCGTGCTGCTCAACCATCCGACATTGACCAAGATGATCGACCGCATGGTTTCGGACACGTTGGTCTACCGCGTTCAGGATCCGAACGACCGCCGCAAGGTGCTGATGTTCATCTCCGACCGCGGCAAGGTGCTGAGCAAGAAGCTCAACTCGCTCGCGGTGGACCAGGAGGAGCACATCCTGGAGAGCTACGGCGACAAATCGACGAGTGAGCTCAAGCGGCTGCTGGAGAGCTTGATCGACAGCTCGAATTGAGGTGAGTAAGTTCGGCTTCTCGAAGCACTCCGTCCTGGACAAGCGAAGCTCTGGCAACGCGCAGCGTTGTTCGGGGCGAAGCGCTGATCCAGGGCCCATTACCGCCGCATTTGCTTGGCGAAGACACGCGATTGCCTGCGTCGCGCCGCGACTTGCCCTGGGTAATTGGCTTCGCCAGGACGACGGTCGGGTGAGAGCTGGGCGCGACACGCTCAACTGTCATCGCCCGCCTTGTGCGCTGGAGCAGGCGATCCAGTATTCCAGAGACGGTCCCGATTGAGCCGAGAAGCCGCGGCGTAATGGATCGCCCGGTCAGTCGGGCGACGACAGTCGAGAATGAGGCGCCGGTGTTGCGCCCCACTAATACATTCAAGCCTTACGCGTATCTGCCGTGGCAGTGCTTGTACTTCTTGCCCGAGCCGCACGGGCAGTCCTCGTTGCGGCCGATCTTGCCCCAGCTTGCCGGGTTCTTGGGATCGCGAAGGGCGGCATCAGTGGCCTGCGCTCCCAGCGAGACGCTGGCGATAGCCATTTCGTCTTCGCCGGTGTTCGGGTCGAACTTGTGCGCCTCCATCGGCGGCAGCAGCGGGGCTTCCTGCTCCGGCGGGACGATCTCGACGCGCATCAGCTGCGCGGTGACGGCCTCGCGCAAATGTGCGCTCATCTCCTGGAAGAGATTGAAGGCCTCAGTCTTGTACTCCTGCAAGGGATCGCGCTGGCCGTAACCGCGCAGACCGATGACCTGGCGCAGATGGTCGAGCATGATCAGGTGCTCGCGCCAGAGATGGTCGAGCGTCTGCAACAGAATGGTCTTCTCGACGTAACGCATCACGTCGGGCCCCCATTGCGCGACCTTGGCCGCCATGTGCTCGTCGGCTTTGGTCTCAATGCGGGTCAGCAGCTCCTCGTCGGCGATTCCCTCTTCCTTGGCCCATTCGTCGACCGGCAGGTCGAGATCGAGCACGCGCTTCAGCTCGTCCTTCAGGCCCGCCACGTCCCACTGCTCGGCATAGGCATGCTCGGGCACGTGCTTGGCGACGAGATCGTCGATGAAAGCGTGGCGCATGTCGGTGACGGTCTCGACAACGCTCTCGTCCTTCATCAGCTCGACGCGCTGATCGAAGATCACCTTGCGCTGGTCATTCTGGACGTTGTCGAACTTGAGCAGGTTCTTGCGGATGTCGAAGTTGCGCGCCTCGACCTTCTGCTGCGCCTTCTCCAACGCCTTGTTGATCCAGGGATGGATGATGGCCTCGCCCTCTTGCAGGCCGAGACGCTGGAGCATGCTGTCGAGACGGTCCGAGCCGAAGATGCGCATCAGATCGTCTTCGAGCGACAGGAAGAATTTCGAGCGGCCGGGGTCACCCTGACGACCGGAACGGCCGCGGAGCTGGTTGTCGATGCGGCGGGATTCGTGCCGCTCCGAGCCGATGATATAAAGGCCGCCCGGCTTCTTCACGGTCTTGGCCGGCTTGCTGCCCTTCGCCGGCTCGATCTCGATGGTCTCCTCGGCCTTCAGCACGAGATCGCGGAAGTGCGCGATATCGGCCTTGATCTGCTCGATCTTCTTGGCCTTCTCGGCCTCGTCCTCGATGCCTGCGGTCTCCTGCTGGATGCGCATCTCGAGCGAGCCGCCGAGCTTGATGTCGGTGCCGCGGCCGGCCATGTTGGTCGCGATGGTGATCGCACCGGGCACGCCCGCTTCGGCGACGATATAGGCTTCCTGTTCGTGGAAGCGCGCGTTCAGCACCGCGAACAGCTTTGCCGGCTTGCCGGCGCGGGCCGCAGCATAGAGCTTGTCGAGCGCGTTCTCCTTGCCGAAATCGATCTGCTTGTAGCCGTTCTTCTTGAGGAATTCGGCGAGCACTTCCGACTTTTCGATCGAGGCGGTGCCGACGAGCACCGGCTGGAGCCGCGAATTGGCACGCTCGATCTCGGCGAGGATCGCGCCGTATTTTTCCTGCTGGGTGCGGTAGACCTCGTCATCCTCGTCGAGGCGCGCGACCGGCAGGTTGGTCGGGATCTCCACGACCTCGAGCTTGTAGATGTCGAACAATTCGTCCGCTTCGGTCGCGGCCGTGCCGGTCATGCCCGCGAGCTTCTCGTACATGCGGAAATAGTTCTGGAAGGTGATCGAGGCCAGCGTCTGGTTCTCAGGCTGGACCTGGACGTGCTCCTTGGCTTCCAGCGCCTGATGGAGGCCTTCCGAATAGCGGCGGCCTGGCATCATGCGGCCCGTGAACTCGTCGATGATGACGACCTCGTTGTCGCGGACGATGTAGTCCTTGTCGCGCGTGAACAGCGTATGGGCGCGCAGCGCCTGGTTGATGTGGTGCACGACGGAGACGTTCTCGACGTCGTAGAGCGACTCGCCCTTGAGCTGGCCGGCGTCGCGCAGCAAGGTCTCGATCTTCTCCATGCCGGCTTCGGTGAGCGTCACCGTGCGCTGCTTCTCGTCGACGTCGTAATCAGTCTTGTCGAGCTTGGGCAGGAACGAATCGATGGTGTTGTAGAAGTCGGAGCGGTCGTCGAGCGGGCCGGAGATGATCAGCGGCGTGCGCGCTTCGTCGATCAGGATGGAATCGACCTCGTCGACGATGGCGAAGAAGTGCGGCCGCTGGACCATGTCCTCGAGCCGGTACTTCATGTTGTCGCGCAGATAGTCGAAGCCATATTCGTTGTTGGTGCCATACGTGATGTCGCAGGCATAGGCCGCCTTGCGTTCGGCATCGTCGAGGCCGTGCACGATCACGCCGGTGGTCATGCCGAGGAAGCCGTAGATCTGCCCCATCCAGCCGGAGTCGCGGCGGGCGAGATAATCGTTGACGGTGACGACGTGGACGCCCTTGCCGGCGAGCGCGTTGAGGTAGACCGCGAGCGTCGCCACCAGCGTCTTGCCTTCGCCGGTCTTCATCTCGGCGATGTCGCCCTCGTGCAGCACCATGCCGCCGATCAGCTGGACGTCGAAATGGCGCTGGCCGAGCGTGCGCTTGGCTGCTTCGCGCACTGTGGCGAAGGCAGGCACCAGAAGGTCGTCGAGCGTCTTGCCCTCGGCGAGCTGCTTCTTGAACTCGGCGGTGCGGGCCTTGAGCGCTTCGTCAGAGAGTTTCGAGACCTCGGGCTCCAGCGCGTTGATCGCGTTGACGCGGGACTGATATCCCTTCACCCGCCGGTCGTTGGCGGAGCCGAAAAACTTGCGGGCGAGCGCGCCGATCATGCCTAGTTCCTGTGTTCGCGATTTAACCGCGTTGCAGCCAAGAAGTTGTCACCCGCCTGGCTATCAACTCACCGTGACGCCGATGGCGCCTTCAGCCCGGACTGCGGGGGTGGTCCGCCATATGGGTGGGAATTGAGCAAGTCTGGGTTCAACGGCCAAAAACGCAGCAAAATAAACGCTATCGCCATGGACGCGACCGGCCAGAGATATGGCCGGCCCCTAGCCTTGTCAACGGCGGCCGCATTGCGGCTAATTCATCATTTTGACAGACTTTTCGCGTTGCCAAGCCCCCCTGAATTGGGCGAGTGTCCGCCCCGCTCGAGCAGCCCCCTGCTTCAACATAAGGATTTTCCATGACCACCTCGTTCCCGGTAACCACCGGCCAGCGTTTCCGCCATGCGTCCGCCCTGGCCGGCTGCCTCGCTTTGGCGCTGTCCCTGGCGTGCGCCGGGCCGCTCCGCGCCGCCGACGATCCGGTGCTGGCGAAGGTCAATGGCGCGGAAATCAAGAAGAGCGACGTCGCCATGGCCGAGGAAGAACTCGGACCCAGCCTGGCCCAGATGGACCCGGCGACCAAGGACGAGAACGTCCTGTCCTTCCTGATCGACATGAAGATCGTCAGCAAGGCTGCCGAAGACAAGAAGGTCGCCGACAGCGAGGAGTTCAAGAAGCGCCTGGCATTCGCCCGCAACCGCCTCCTGATGGACAGCCTGCTCGCGGGCGAGGGCAAGGCCGCCACCACCCCCGACGCCATGAAGAAGGTCTATGACGAGGCCTCCAAGCAGATCACCGGCGAGCAGGAGGTGCGCGCCCGCCACATCCTGGTCGAGAGCGAGGACGAGGCCAAGGCGGTGAAGGCCGAGCTCGACAAGGGCGCTGATTTCGCCGAGCTTGCCAAGAAGAAATCCAAGGATCCGGGCTCTGCCGACGGCGGCGACCTCGGCTTCTTCACCAAGGAGCAGATGGTGCCGGAATTCTCGGCCGTCGCCTTCGCGCTCGAGCCGGGCAAGATCTCCGACCCCGTGAAGTCGCAGTTCGGCTGGCACATCATCAAGGTCGAGGAAAAGCGCAACCGCAAGGCGCCGGACTTCGAGCAGGTGAAGACCCAGATCGAGAACTACGTCACCCGCAAGGCCCAGGCCGATTACGTCGCCAAGCTGCGTGCCGAGGCCAAGGTCGAGCGGCTGGACCAGCCGGCAGCGGACGCCGCCAAGTCGGACGCCAAGCCGTCTGACAGCAAGATGGCGCCGCCGGCGAAGAAGTAAGAATTTGCTGTCACTTCGCTGACGCCAAGAGTATCTAAGCATCGCAATGGCCGGGCATCGCCCGGCCATCTGCATGTCAGACCCCACCAAGGCGCCCCCCGCGATGTCTTCGACCGTCTCCCCGCTCGCCCCAAAAACCGTTCCCGACATGCCCGTGATCGCGGGCGTCCGTCTTGCGACCGCCGAGGCCGGCATCCGCTACAAGAACCGCACCGACGTGCTGCTGGCGGTGATGGACAAGGGCACGGCCGTGGCCGGAGTCTTCACCAGGTCGAAATGCCCCTCCGCGCCGGTCGAATGGTGCCGCGCCAAATTAAAGGGCGGCAAGGCCCGCGCTCTGGTCGTCAACTCTGGCAACGCCAATGCCTTCACCGGCAAGACCGGCCGCGCCTCCACCGCGCTGACCGCGAAGATCGCGGCCAAGGCCGTTGGGTGCAGCGAGAGCGAGATTTTTCTCGCCTCGACCGGCGTGATCGGCGAGCCGCTGGACGCGACCAAGTTCGATGGCGTGCTCGGCCGCCTCGCCGAGAGCGCCGAGCCGGACGATTATCTCGCCGCGGCCAAGGCGATCATGACCACCGACACCTTCCCGAAGGTCGCGACCGCGACCGTCAAGCTCGGCAAGGCCAAGATCAGCATCAACGGCATGGCCAAGGGCGCCGGCATGATCGCTCCCGATATGGCGACCATGCTGTCCTTCATCTTCACGGACGCGCCGATCGCGCCCGCCGCGCTGCAAGCCCTGCTCAAGAGGGGCGTCGAGGACACCTTCAATGCAGTGACGATCGACGGCGACACCTCGACCTCGGACACGCTGCTCGCCTTCGCGACCGGCGCCGCCGCGAAACATGGTGCGCCGAAGATCAGCCGGGCCAGCGATCCCAGGCTGAAGGGCTTCGTCAAGGCATTCAACCAGGTGCTCGCCAATCTGTCCGAGCAGGTGGCCCGCGACGGCGAAGGCGCACGCAAGCTGGTCGAGATCACCGTCGAGGGCGCCAAGACCAAGGCCTCGGCGCGCAAGATCGCGATGTCGATCGCGAACTCACCGCTGGTCAAGACCGCGATCGCCGGCGAGGACGCCAACTGGGGCCGCGTGGTGATGGCGGTCGGCAAGGCCGGCGAGCCGGCCGATCGCGACAAGCTCTCGATCTCCTTCAACGGCATTCGCGTCGCCAAGAGCGGCGCGCGCGATCCGTCCTATGACGAAGCGCAGGTCTCGGAGGCGATGAAGGCACCGGAGATCGCGATCAAGGTCTCGCTCGGCCTTGGTAAGGGCCGCGACCGCGTCATGACCTGCGACCTCACCAAGGAATATGTCGCGATCAACGGCGACTACAGGTCCTGACTCTTCCGTGATTGAGGTGCGATGCGCGCAGCGCGCAGCGATGCACGCCTTCCCTCCAAGGATGAACGGCCGCGCTACCGCCGCACGGAGAGAACTGGGGCGCCGTTCCCCTGCGAGGGCCGCTGAAGAAGCGGCCGTCTCACGATGACGGCGATGGAGTTCTGCTTCATCTCACCCGGAGATCCGCGCGTCGGCGACCGCCTTCTTGAACAACGCATTCATCGCTTCGGAGATGCCCTGCGTCGGGCTGACCTCGAAATACAGGCCCGGCGAGGCGCAGCTCTGCATGTTCTGCGCGATCTCGCTGTTCGGCGACGGACCATAGGGGCCGGCATTAAATGGATTGATCCATTTCATGTACCAGCTGTTGGTGGGCAGCGCGAGATACGTCGTGTACAACACCGCAACCTTGACCCCGCGATCCCTCATGGCCTTGCACAGCAATGGGTTGAGCGGCGACTGGCATCGTGTGCTGCCTGAGAGCGGCTTCAGGCAGGCGGTGTTGCTCTCGTCAGCGACCCCGTCGGATACGAAGAACAGATATTTGAGCGGGCTGGATGACGTGCCGGGGCCGGGTGAACTGATCTCCTTGTCGATCGCAGGAAATATCGCGGTGAATGCCGTGTCCTGATCGCCGTTCTCGTTCTGGCCGTTCACCGACATCAAGTCGATCTTGCCGGCCGCCGACTTGGCGCTGGAGAGCGACGCCGACAGCGAGAACAGATTGCGCAGACCGATCGTGCTTGCGGAGCCGCCGAAATCATAGATCGCCATCCTGAACTGGTTTGAATAGGTTTCGGTTGCGCTCGCCGTGTCCATCAGCGACTGCGTGGCACTCCGAAGCACGTCGATCCGGGTGGTCACGCCGAGCTTCCTGGCAAGGTCGTAATAATTGTTCTTGTCCTTGAGATCGTGGCAGGCGAACGCGCACTTGTCCGACGTGTTGTTGACCATCGTCTGCACGTCGCCGGGCGTCGCGCCGACGCCCATCGAAGGCGAGTTGTCGAGTAGCAGGTAGAAGTCGATGTAGAGCGGCATGCTGGCCGTCGCGGTCGACGTGCCGCTCACGGTCAGCGCGGTCTTGCCGATCACGCCGAGAAACATGGTGTTCAGCTCGGCGCTGAATGAGACCGTGGACTTGACGGTCGAGCCGCTCTTGACCACCGTCGGCGTGATGTTCTTGAGCGTGTAGCCGGTCAGGTTGGCGCGGTTCGCATCAAAAATGTTCTGGGCATCGGTAACGCCGACGGAAATCGGGCCGTCCGATGTCATCGTGCCCGCGGCGGCAAAGGCCGGCGAGGACTTGGCCACCGAGCCGACGCTGGCCGCATCGGCCGCGCCCTGAAGCTTGGAGCGGATCTGCGTCGCACGAGAGTAGTCGACCGCACAGCCGACCACCGTGATCAGCGGCACGCAGCAGAGTGCGAAGATCACCGCGATATTGCCGCGCCGGTCATGGATGAATCGGCGGATGATGATGCCAATGGCAGCGCGCATGGAGCGGGACCCGGAATGGTTTCAGCGTTTCCACTCTAGGAACCGTCGATTAAATATGACTTATGGAGGCGGTAGAACGCGGCCCCAAGCGGGTTAACGAACCGTTGCGAGCGATCCTTCAGCAAACGACATGGGCATGGCCGATCTCAAACTCACACTGGTGGTGGCCTGCGCGCTGGTCGACGCCGACAAGCGCATCCTGATCGCGCAACGCCCCGAGGGTAAGGCGCTGGCCGGCCTTTGGGAATTCCCGGGCGGCAAGCTCGAGCCCGGCGAGCGGCCCGAGCAGAGCCTGATCCGCGAGCTCCACGAGGAGCTCGGCATCACGGTCGCCGAGCCGTGCCTGGCCCCGCTGACCTTTGCGAGCTACGGCTACGAGACCTTTCACCTGCTAATGCCGCTCTACATCTGCCGGCGCTGGGAGGGGCAGATTACGGCGCGCGAAGGCCAGGCTCTGGCCTGGGTCCGCGCCAACAAACTGCGCGATTACCCGATGCCACCCGCCGACATCCCGTTGATCCCGCATTTGATCGACTTGCTGATGTGAGCTCGGGGAGCCATCACGCTCTCAGCCTCATGCCTGGCTGTCCCGGGCATCCACAATCTTCGTGCCGAGCTGAATGACGTGGATGGCCGGGTCAAGCACGGCCATGACGGGGAGTGACAGCCTATATTTCTCTCGCCTTCTTCACCGCCTCGGCGAGGCTCGCCTTGGCCGAGCCGGGCTTGAGCGGCTGCTGCTGGCTCGCATGCGGGGCCCAGCCGGAGAGCCAGATGATATCGAACGTCGCACGGACGCGGCCGTCCGCATCGGCGAAGCGTTCGGTATAGATCTCGGCCATCCGCAGCAGCGTCGTGCGACGGCTCGGCACGCGCCGACGCTCGATCAGCACATTGGCCGCACCCATGCGGCGAAGATCCTGCATTAAAGCGAACGCATTGCCATAGCGTACCACGACACGATCGACGTCGGTGACCGGCAGCGCAAAGCCCGCGCGCTGTAGCAGCGCTCCGATGTCGCGCAAGTCCGCGAACGGCGCGACGCGCGGCGACACGCCGCCTTCGCATTCGGCTTCGGCGGCCGCAAACGCCTGACGCAGCTCGGTCAGGCTGTCGCCGCCGATCATGGCGGCGAGCAGCAACCCATCCGGCTTCAGGGCGCGACGAATTTGCGCGAGCACACCCGGCAGGTCGTTGACGAATTGCAGCGCCAGCGCCGAGATGATGAGATCGCGGCTCTCCGGTTCGAAGGGCAGCTTCTCCTCGCCGGCCGCACCCGACGCAATCCGCTCGATCGAACGTAGGCACGACCGCAACGTCGTGAGACCCTCGCCGGGTGTCCACAGATCCACCGCCGCATGAAATTCCCGCGTCACCGCGGCCAACCGGTCGGACATATCCTCGGCCACGCGATCGAGCAGGAAGGTGACCGGGCCTTGCGCAAGTGCGCGTTGCTGCCGTGCATGCAGCAAGGCGCGGTCGAACAAAGCGGGCGGGGTTTGCGGAATTTGGGCCATGCCGCTGGTTACGCCGATCATGCTGGCTATTGCAATCGGTCTCGTGTCCCGAACGCGGTGCGGCACCAAGCGACGCTTCCGCAGAGCCGGGACCCCACGCTTCTGCGCATGCGGCTCTTCTGGGCCCCGGCTCGGCAGCGCACTGCAAGAGCGCTGCGTCCGCGGCACGAGAGGGTGGCTTGAGCAGATGATCGTGGAACGCTAGCCTTCCCTGATGGAAGCCGAAACCGCTCCCTCCCGATCCATCGCCGCACCACTGCGTGCCGCGTGGACGGCTGGCCGTCAGGTGCTGTCGCGCGCTGCACGGCTCGCCCTCGACATCGCACTGCCGACGCAGTGCGTGTCCTGCCACGAGCCGGTCGACGGCGAGGGCGTTTGCGCTTCCTGCTGGGCGCGACTGTCGTTCATTGAACGGCCCTATTGCCCGCGGCTCGGCATTCCCTTTGTGTATGACCCCGGTCCCGACATGCTGTCGATGGAGGCGATCGCGAACCCGCCGGCTTACATGCGGGCACGCGCCGCGGTGCGCTATGACGATGTTGCGCGCACGCTGGTCCATGCGCTGAAATACCAGGACCGCACTGATTTGGCCCCCGCCATGGGCCGCTGGATGATGCGGGCCGGCGCAGAGCTGCTCTGCGGGGCCGACATGCTGATACCCGTTCCCCTGCATTGGCGGCGGGCCTGGCGGCGCCGCTACAACCAGTCCGGCGCGCTGGCGCGCATCATCGCGCGTCAGAGCGGGGTCGAGGTCCGGGGCGAAGTGTTGCGGCGGGTGCGCGCCACCGAGCAGCAGATCGGCCTGTCGCGGGCCCAGCGCGCCACCAATGTGCAGGGCGCGTTCCAGGTATCCCCCGACCGCCAAGCCGAGATTCAGGGCCGTCGCATCGTCCTGGTCGACGATGTCCTGACATCGGGTGCCACGCTGGATGCCTGCGCGCGGCCCCTGCTGCGCGCCAAGGCCGCCCAGGTCGACGTGCTGGTCTTTGCCCGGGTTGTCGAAAGCGGCCCCCGTCCCATATAATTCAATGAATTCATGACGTGAAAGCGCTGGACGCCATGACTGCTGCTGTCGAGATCTACACCCGGCCAGGCTGCGGCTATTGTTCCGCGGCAAGGTCGCTGTTGACCCGCAAAAAGGCGATCTTCACGGAATTCGATGTCGCCAAGAACCCGTCCTGGCGCCAGGACATGTACGACCGCGCCGGCGAAGGCTCGACGTTCCCGCAGATATGGATCGGTGGAACCCATGTCGGCGGTTGCGACGAGCTCTACGCGCTCGATCGTGAAGGCAAGCTCGACCGCATGCTCGACAGCGTCAAGGCCGTCTCATGAGCGAGGATCGGACCTTCACCGCCGCCATGGTGCAGATGCGCACCGGGCTCTTGCCCGAACCGAGCCTCGCGCAGGCTACCAAGCTGATCCGGCAGGCTGCGGCAAACGGCGCCGACTACGTGCAGACGCCCGAAGTCAGCAACATGATGCAGCTGAACCGTAAGGCATTGTTCGAGCATCTTCAGAGCGAAGAGGACGACGCCTCTCTGAAGGCGTATCGGGCGCTCGCAGCGGAACTCGGGATCCACATCCATGTCGGCTCGCTGGCGCTGCGTTTCTCGCCGGAGAAAGCGGTCAACCGCTCCTTTCTGATCGGGCCCGAGGGCAACGTGCTCGCGAGCTACGACAAGATCCACATGTTCGATATCGAGCTGCCGGACGGCGAGAGCTATCGCGAATCCGCCAATTACCAGCCGGGTGAGACGGCGGTAATTTCCGACCTCCCCTGGGGCCGCGTCGGTCTGACGATCTGCTACGATGTCCGTTTCCCTGCGCTCTACCGCGCGCTGGCCGAGAGCGGCGCATCCTTCATCACTGTGCCCTCGGCCTTCACGCGCAAGACCGGGGAAGCGCATTGGCACGTGCTGCTGCGTTCGCGCGCGATCGAGACCGGCTGCTTCATCTTCGCCGCGGCTCAAGCCGGCCTACACGAGAACAAGCGCGAGACGTACGGCCACTCCCTTATCATCGACCCCTGGGGCGAGATCCTCGCCGAGGGTGGCGTCGAGCCCGGCGTCATCATGGCCAAGATCGACCCGGCCAAGGTCGAGACGGCGCGCCGGGCGATCCCCTCGCTCCAGCACGGCCGCCGCTTCGGCGTCTCCGATGCCAAGGCCGGGCCGGACCATCTGCATCTCGTGCGGGGATCGGCATGATCCGATACGCACTGCACTGCGACCGGAACCATGCCTTCGAAAGCTGGTTTCAGAGCTCGTCGGCCTATGATTCCCAGGTGAAGCGCAAGCTCGTGACGTGTCCGATCTGCGGCTCGGCCAGGGTCGACAAGGCGATCATGGCCCCGCGCATCGTCGGCAAGAAGGGCCGCGGGCGCGCTACGCCGCCGCCGGAGCCCACGGCGTCCACTACGCCTGCACCCGAGGCTGCGCCGTCAGGACCGACCTCGCTGCTGATGGCGCAGGAGCGCGAGCTGCGCGCCAAGCTGAAGGAATTGCGCGACCACATCGTCAAGAACGCCGACAATGTCGGCGAGCGCTTTGCCAACGAAGCCCGCGCCATGCACTACGGCGACAAGGAGCATCGTCCGATCTATGGCGAGGCCTCGCCCGACGAAGCCAAGTCGCTGATCGACGAAGGCATCGAGGTGTCGCCGTTACCGGTGCTGCCGGAAGACCGGAATTAAGTCCCTACCAGAACAGCGACCCCGATCACGATCAACGCGATGCCTGCAAGCTCGCGCGGCGCGATCGGCTGCTTGAACGAGTAATACGCCACGCCTTGCGCGAACAGCACCTCGATCAAAGCGAGCGTGCGGACATTGGCGGCCGCGGTCAGCGCGAACGCCAGGAACCAGAATTGCGATGCGAAGGCGCCCGTGAAGCCTGCAAGCATCGACGGCCGCCATAGTCCCAGGATGCCCCGCAATATCTTCGGCGCGCGCCAGAGCAGATAGATCGTCAGCACCAGCGTCTGCACGAACAGGCCGAGCACTAGCGTGAAGGACGACGCCGTCACGAACGACACGTTCGGCACCGTGATGATCGCGCCGCGAAAGCCGACCGCGGAGAGTGCGAAGGCCGCCGCGGCGACGAGGCCGGTGATGGTCGGCTTCAACTCGGCAAAGCTCTTCTCGCCGCCTGGCCGGAGCGCGGTGATGACGACCCCGGCGGTCGCGATCACGATCGCGAGCACCTTCAGCGAGGTCAGGTGATCGCCGAGGAAGACGAAGCCGAAGATCGCGGTCTGGATCGCTTCGGTCTTGAGGTAGGCCGTCGTCACCACGAAGGAGCGGTCATTCATGGCGAGCAGCATCAGCCCGGTGGCGACGATCTGGCTGAGTGCGCCGAGCAAGAGCCACGGCCAGAACGCGACCGGCGGCATGCTGAGATGATCGCCGGAGAGGACCAGCACGGCCGCGAGAAACAGCAGCGAGAACGGGAAGCCGAACAGGAAGCGGATGTTGGTCGCGCCCCAGGTCCCCAGCGGCTTCGTCAGCGACCGCTGCATCGCATTGCGCGCGACCTGCCCGAGCGCGGCAACAACGGTAAAGGGAATCCAGAGGCTGGCGATCGTGAACATGGGATGGGTTGGCGGGCTATATGACGGCTCGTGCAAACTGCCGGCGACGCGACAACAGGTCAATCATGCCTGCGTCATAGGAGCGATGCTCTCGCCACACCCTCAGGTCATCCTGGACAAGCGTAGCACAGATCCAGGACCCATGACCCAGGGAGTGGCTTTCCGAAGACTCGTAGTTGCCACCTCGCGCCACAACTTCTCCCTGGGATAATGGGTCCTTGGCGGCCTACGCCAGGACGACACCAAATGAGTGGGATGCAGCGCGGCCTTACACCATCCCTTCCGCCACGACCATGTAGTTCACGTCCATGTCGGAGGAGAGGGTCCATTTGTCGGCAAAGGGGCTGTAGACCACGCCGGTCTGCTCGGTGATGACGAGGCGGTTGTCGAGCAGGTATTTTGCGAGCTCGTCGGGGGTGACGAACTTGCTCCACTCGTGGGTACCGCGCGGCAGCCAGCGCAGGACGTATTCGGCGCCGACGATCGCGAGCGCAAAGCTCTTCCAGTTCCGGTTCAGCGTCGAGACCACCATCAGGCCGTTCGGTTTCAGCATCGATGCGCAGCGCTTCAGGAAAAGACCGACGTCGGTGACGTGCTCGACCACCTCCATCGCCAGCACGATGTCGAAGCGCTCGCGCGGATCAATCTCCTCCACGGTGGTGCAGCGGTAGTCGATCGCGAGATGGCTTTTGTCGGCATGCAGCTTTGCGGCGGCGATGTTGCTCGCCGAAGGGTCGACGCCGATGACCTGCGCCCCCAGGCGCGACAGCGGCTCGCAGAGCAGGCCGGCGCCGCAGCCGATGTCGAGCACGCGCAGGCCGCCGAGGCAGTTGAGACTGCGCACATTGCGCTCGAACTTGCGGCAAGCGGCATCGCGGATGTAGCCGAGCCGCAGCGGATTGATCCGGTGCAGCGGCGCCATCTTGCCCTTGGGGTCCCACCACTCCGCCGAGAGTTTTGAGAATTTCGCGATCTCGGCGGCGTCGACGGTCGAACCCAGCGGAGTGGTTGCGGAAGTATTTTGCTGCATGCTCATGGTTACGCGCGGTCCTACCGCGTGGTGATCGAACTACGGAAAGCAAGCGGCGAGGCGATGGTCTTGATCGTCTCAATTCCCTCGCCGACGCCGCGAATCGTCACGTCGCCATAGTTGAGAATCCGTCCAAGAATGGTCTGGTCGACGTCGACGCTCTCGACCTTGTCCAGCGCCATCTCGAAGGTACGGCGCTTGATGAACCCGGTCTTGTGCACGACCCGGAGATTGGTGACGTCGGTCTCGGTGGTGAAGCGATGGAACCAACCCTTGATGGTCCAATACAAGGCCGCCAGGCCGACGAGACCCGCGGCTCCCAGGCAAAGCAAGACGAGCCAGTCAACCGTGACCTGCCGCGACAGGATCAGCAGCGCCAGCGCCACGATCCAGGCCACGATGGCCGGAAAATAGAAGATCCAATGCGCATTGGTCGAATACAGCACCCGCTCGCCCGGTTGCAGGATCTCGTCGATATAACGCGCCATGATCTGTGTTTAACCCACTAGCCCCGCACCTGCCCCCGCAGGAACCCGCTTGCCCCCGGCCCCGCCGCTCTGTATACGCGCGGTCGGTATCCGCGAGGCACCCGTCCGGTGCGGTCACCATACTGATCCTTATGAGGGAATGCACGCGTCGTCATGAGCCGCCTCGTGATGAAATTCGGCGGCACATCCGTCGCCAACATCGAACGTATCCGCAACGTCGCGCGCCATGTGAAGCGCGAGGTCGACGCTGGCCATGAAGTGGCCGTTGTCGTCTCGGCGATGTCCGGCAAGACCAACGAGCTGGTGGCCTGGTGCACCGAGGCCTCGCCCATGCACGATGCGCGCGAGTACGACGCCGTCGTGGCCTCTGGCGAACAGGTGACGTCCGGCCTGCTTGCCATCGTGCTGCAGGGCATGGGCATCCAGGCCCGCTCCTGGCAGGGCTGGCAGATACCGATCAAGACCAGCGACGCCCATGCCTCGGCCCGAATCGAGGACATCGACGGCAGCGAGATCATCAAGCGCTTTAGGGAGCGCAAGGAGGTCGCGGTGATCGCCGGCTTCCAGGGCATCAACCCCGAGACTGGTCGCATCACCACGCTCGGCCGTGGCGGCTCCGACACCTCTGCCGTGGCGGTCGCCGCCGCCGTCAAGGCGGACCGTTGCGATATCTACACCGATGTCGACGGCGTCTACACGACCGATCCACGAATCGTGCCGAGGGCCAAGAGGCTCGACAAGATCGCATTCGAAGACATGATGGAACTGGCCTCCCAGGGCGCCAAAGTGCTCCAGGTCCGCTCGGTGGAACTCGGCATGGTTCACAACATGCCGATTTTCGTCCGCTCAAGTTTCGACAAGCCCGAGGACATCGACCCGCATGCCAACCAGCCGCCCGGCACGCTGATCTGCAGCGAGGAGGAGATCATGGAAAGCCACGTCGTCACCGGTATCGCCTTCTCCAAGGACGAGGCCCAGATCTCGGTGCGCCAGATCGAGGACAAGCCGGGCGTCGCGGCCTCGATCTTCGGCCCGCTGGCGGACGCCAACATCAACGTCGACATGATCGTTCAGAACGTTTCTGAAGACGGCAAGACCACCGACCTCACCTTCACGGTGCCGGCCGCCGACTACACCCGCGCCAAGGACACAATCACCGCCGCCAAGGCCAAGATCGGCTATGCCCGGCTCGATACCGCCACCGACGTCGCCAAGATCTCGGTGATCGGCAGCGGAATGCGCAGCCATGCCGGCGTTGCCGCCCAGGCGTTCTCGGCCCTCGCCAGACGGAATATCAATATCCGGGCCATTACAACCTCCGAGATCAAATTCTCGGTTTTGATCGATGCGGCCTATACCGAGCTTGCAGTGCGCACCCTGCACACGCTCTACGGCCTCGACCAGACTTAGACGAATTTTCTCTTAGCGGTCGCAGCAAACGCGAAGGCGTCCACACATTCGCGTTTGGCAGGCGTTTTGCTTGGCAAAACAAGGCCCAATTCGCTATACGGCGAACAGGGTTGGCTGCCGAAAACTGTGCCCCAGTTGAAGCGGTGTCGATTCGGCAAAAGCGTCAAGGCTCACTAGATTGAGCTTGGGCCGGCGCCGGACGAGCAGGCTTTGTTGCTTTTCTGGATTTCTGGGCCAGCCGCCGACGGCCCTTTCGGGCTCGGCAGACGGAGGAGATTGACGGTTCATGCGGAGCGCGTCGGGAGGTCCCCGCGTCTTATTGAGACGGCTCCGCGAAACCATGGCGGAGCAGGTTTCGGCCCAGGAGCGGCTGGACAAGATCGTGGTGCTGATCGCCGCCAATATGGTGGCCGAGGTCTGCTCGGTCTATGTGCTGCGCGTCGACAACACGCTCGAGCTCTACGCCACCGAAGGTCTCAATCGCGAGGCGGTGCATCACACGGTGCTCAGCGCCCATGAGGGCCTGGTTGGCCTCGTCGCCAGCGAGGCGACGCCGCTCAATCTCAGCGATGCGCAGAGCCACCCGGCTTTTTCGTTCCGCCCCGAGACCGGCGAAGAAATCTACCACTCCTTCCTTGGCGTGCCGATCCTGCGGGCCGGCAACACGCTCGGCGTGCTGGTGGTGCAGAACCGCGCCAAGCGCAACTATGTCGAGGAGGAGCTCGAGGCGCTCCAGACCACCGCCATGGTGCTGGCGGAGCTGATTGCCTCCGGCGAACTATCCGCGCTGGCCCAGCCGGGCCAGGAGCCTGCCGCGCGCCATTCCGCGCAGAAGGTCGGCGCCATCCTGTCGGAAGGCATCGCGCTCGGCCATGTCGTGCTGCACGAGCCGCGCGTGGTCATCAAGGACTACATCGCCGAGGACCTGCCGAAGGAAATCAAGCGGCTCGACACCGCGCTCGCCAAGCTGCGCGCCGATCTCGACCGCATGCTTGAGCGCGGCGACGTCGCGGAGGGCGGCGAGCACCGCGAGGTGCTGGAAGCCTATCGCATGTTCGCCAACGACCAGGGCTGGTCGCACAAGCTGCATGAGGCGGTCGCCACCGGCCTCACCGCGGAGGCCGCCGTCGAGCGCGTCCAGTCCGACACCCGCGCGCGCATGCTGCGCTCGACCGATCCATATCTGCGCGACCGCCTGCACGACCTGGAAGATCTCGGCTACCGCCTGATGCGGCAGCTGGTCGGCCAGGACCACGCGCCCTCACGCGAGCAATTGCCCGACAACGCCATCGTCATCGCGCGTGCGATGGGCCCGGCGGCGCTGCTCGACTACGACCGCAAGCGCCTGCGCGGCATCGTGCTGGAGGAAGGCACCGCCAATTCCCACGTCTCGATCGTGGCGCGCGCGCTCGGAATTCCTGCGGTCGGCGAAGTCCCGAACGCGCCGGGTATCGCCGATCCCGGCGACGCCATCATCGTCGACGGCACGTCGGGCTCGATCTACGTGCGCCCCTCGCAGGAAATCGAGGCCGCCTTCGCCGAGCGCGTGCGCTTCCGCGCCCGCCGCCAGGCGCAGTACCTCGCACTGCGCGACCGGCCTTGCGTGACCAAGGATGGCCAGAAGGTCGAGCTCATGATCAACGCAGGTCTCGCCATCGACCTGCCCCATATCGAGGACACCGGCAGCGCCGGCATCGGCCTGTTCCGCACCGAATTGCAATTCATGGTCGGCCAGAGCCTGCCGCGCACCAGCGACCAGCTCGCGCTCTATCGCACCGTGCTGGATGCGGCCGGCAGCAAGCCCGTCACCTTCCGCACCCTCGACATCGGCGGCGACAAGGCGCTGCCCTACATGGAAGCGGTGGTCGAGGAGAATCCCGCGCTCGGCTGGCGCGCGATCCGGCTCGGGCTCGATCGTCCCGGCCTGTTGCGCGGCCAAATCCGCGCGCTCTTGCGCGCCGGCGGCGGCCGCGCACTGCGCATCATGTTCCCGATGATCTCGGAAGTCGCCGAATTCGATGCGGCCAAGGCGCTGGTCGAGCGCGAACTCACATATTTGCGCCAGCACGGCCACACGCTGCCGGAGCGGATCGACATCGGCACCATGGTCGAGGTGCCCGCCCTGCTCTACCAGCTCGACGAGCTCCTGAGGAAGGTCGACTTCATCTCGGTCGGCTCGAACGATCTGTTCCAGTTTCTGTTCGCGGTCGATCGCGGCAACCCAAAAGTGTCCGAGCGCTTCGACACCATGTCGGCGCCGATCTTGCGCGCGCTGCGCGACATCGCACGCAAGTCCCATGCGGCCAAGAAGTCGCTTTCGCTCTGCGGCGAAATGGCCTCGAAGCCGGTCGGCGCGCTGGCGCTGATCGCGCTGGGCTATCGCTCGCTCTCGCTCTCGGCGACCGCCCTCGGCCCGGTCAAGGCCATGGTGCTCGACCTCGACGCCAGGAAGGCCGAAGCCATGCTCGGCCCGTTGCTGGACGCGCCCGCGGGCAGCGTCTCGATCCGGCAGAAGCTGACGGAATTTGCCGAGGTCGAAGGCCTGGCGTTGTAGCGGGCCTGGCGCCGCTTCCGCTCACCTCGCCTCCGCACGCCGCCCATTTGAGACTGAACCGATGTCGTCACTCCCCGAAGCCAAACTCGACGTCCTGCTCGCGCATCACGCCTCGCTCGAGGCCGAATCGCTCGGCCAGCTCGCCTCCGAACGTTATGTGCAGATCACCCGCGAGCTCGCCGAGATCACGCCGCTGATCGAGGCGGTGAAGACCTATCGTTCCGCGGTCAAGGAGCTCGCCGACACCGAGGCCCTGATCGCCGATCCCGCGACAGACGCCGAGATGCGCAGCATGGCGGAAGCCGAACGCGACGAGCTGACGGCCAGGATCGAGGATCTGGTCCAGAAGATCCGCGTCGCGCTACTGCCCAAAGACGCCATGGACGACCGCAACGTCGTGCTGGAAATCCGCGCCGGCACCGGCGGCGACGAGGCTTCGCTGTTCGCCGGCGATCTGTTCCGGATGTACGAGCGCTTCGCCAGCCTGCAGGGCTGGAAGGTCGAGGTGATCTCGGCCAGCGAAGGCACCGTTGGCGGCTACAAGGAGATCATCGCGGAGGTGCAGGGCCGCGGCGCGTTCTCCAAGCTGAAATTCGAATCCGGCGTGCACCGGGTGCAGCGCGTGCCCGATACCGAGACGCAAGGACGTATTCACACCTCGGCGGCGACAGTCGCGGTGCTGCCGGAGGTCGAGGACGTCGACGTCGACATCAAGAACGACGATCTGCGCATCGAGACCATGCGTGCGCAGGGCGCCGGCGGCCAGCACGTCAACAAGACCGAATCGGCGATCCGCATCACCCACATCCCGACCGGCATCGTGGTGATGATGCAGGACAGCCGCTCGCAGCACAAGAACCGCGCCTCCGCCATGAACATCCTGCGCTCGCGCATCTACGGCGCCGAGCGCCAGCGCGTCGACGCCGCGCGGTCGGCCGAGCGCAAGGAGAAGGTCGGCTCCGGCGACCGCAGCGAGCGCATCCGCACCTATAACTTCCCGCAGGGGCGCGTGACCGACCATCGCATCAATCTGACGCTCTACAAGCTGCCACAGGTGATCGCGGGGGAAGCACTCGGCGAGCTGATTGACGCTCTGACCACCGAGCACCAGGCCGCACAGCTCGCCGCGCAAGGTGCGGCGGCCTGACGCGTGAGCAATCCCTTCACCGGACAATCGATCGAGAGTGCACGGCGCACGCTGGCCACACAATTGAGATCGGCGCAGCGCGACGAAGCCGATCTCGATGCCCGCATCCTGCTCGGTGCGGTGCTCGGCCTCGACCTCACCGGCCTGATCGCGCAGGCTACCCGCTCGCTCACGGATGCCGAGGCGTCTCGGCTCGCGCAGCACGCACAGCGTCGCATCGCCGGCGAGCCGGTGGCGCGCATCCTCGGGACACGCGAATTCTGGGGACTGCCATTTCGCCTGTCCGAAGCAACCCTGGTCCCGCGTCCCGATACCGAGACCGTGGTCGAGCTTGCACTCGAAATCCTTCGCGAGCAGAAGGCAGCTTATCCACCTCGCATCGCCGACATCGGCACCGGATCCGGCGCGATCCTGCTGGCGCTGCTGCATGAGATCCCTGACGCTTTCGGCGTCGCCACCGATCTCAGCCTGACCGCGCTCACAACCGCCAGGGACAATGCCACAACGCTCGGCCTTGCCGACCGCGCCGCCTTCATTGCCTGCTCCTATGCCGCCGCGCTCTCGGGTCCCTTCGATCTCATCGTGTCGAATCCGCCCTATATTCCATCCGCCGAAATCCCTAACTTGAGCATCGAGGTGCGCGAGCACGATCCACATCTGGCGCTCGACGGCGGCAATGACGGATACGACGCCTATCGCGCCCTGATCCCGCAGGCGAGCGAACGTCTTGCCCCCGGCGGCGCGCTGATCGTGGAGGCCGGACAGGGCCAGGCCGGAAATATTGAAACCTTGATGCTGGCTGCGGCGTTAGTGGTGGACAGGCCACCCAAGGCCGATCTGGCGGGTATTCCGCGGGCCGTTTCGGCCCGAAAAATGCCCCCATAAAAGCCGGAATGGCCTGTAAAAACCTCTTGGAATATCCCGTGGGAACGACTACGTTCCGGTCAACACATCGGTGCCGGCCCCGTAGACCTACGGGCGAAAGCCGGGCTCTCGGGCGAGAGCTTTACTGATATAGGTTCCAAGCCGCAGGTCCTGTTGAGCGCGATGGCCAGTGGAGCTGCGCTGCTCTCCGACCGCAACGTGAACGAAAGCCTGAATTTGCGCTTGAAGACTTACGCGAGAAAGCTGGGCTTGTTTCGGCAGGCGATATGAATGGGTTCGCTGGCAATGAATGCTGGCGGGTGGGGAACGCGTCTTTGTTGAACGCGACGGTCGACGAACATCGGCAGGGTTCAGGCCCCTCTTGCACGCGGTCCGTAACGCGTGCAACCTTTAGGGCTGGAATTAAAGGCAGGACATGAGAAACGGTCAGAACAAGCAGCGGATGCGCAACCGCAACAACAATAACAACAACAACCGCCGCGGCCAGAACCCGATGACCCGGGTCTACGAGTCCAACGGGCCCGACATCAAGATCCGCGGCACGGCTTCGCACATCGCTGAAAAGTATCTTCAGCTCGCGCGCGATGCGCGCTCCTCCGGCGACCCCGTTGCAGCCGAGAACTACTACCAGCATGCCGAGCATTATTTCCGCCTGATCGCCGCTGCCCAGGAGCAGTTCCGCCAGAACCAGCAGCAGCCGCGCGGTGACGAGCCGACCGCCAGTAACGACGATGGCGAGGACGATGGCGAGAATTTCTCGGCCTTCGGCCAGGAGCCGGGCTTCGTCCCGCAGCCGCCGCAGCAGCCTTTCATGCGCGACCGCGACGGCCAGCGTGATCAGCAGCGCGAGAACCAGCAGCCATATCACCGCGACCAGCAACAGCCGCGCGAGCACCGCGAACGCGACCATCGTCCGCAACCGCAATACCAGCCGCCGCAACCGCCGAACCAGCCGCAGCCCGTCATTGCCGATGCCGGCAACGTCGATCGCCTGCCCTCCTTCATCACCGGCGCGCAGCCGCAAGTGAATGTCGGCGCGAATGGCGGCCAGGGCGGTTTCGAGGGCGGTGGCGGCAGCGAGCGTTATCCGCGGCGGCGGCGCCGGCCGCATGGCCCCCGCCCCGAGCGCGAAGCCGCGCCGGCGGCATCCAACGACGATCTCGCGCCCGGCGAATGAGCTGGTTGGTTTCGTAAACTGAGTCGTCCCGGCTCCGCCGGGGCGATTTGTTTTCAGCTCCGGGTTACCGTCGTCGAGGACGGCACCAAGACGGGCTTCGCCAACGAGGGAATCAGCCGTGTCCGCTCGCGCTTGGCGGGAAGCGCGCGGTAGACCTGCTTGGTGGCTTCGACGATGTGCACGCCGGCAAAGGGCAGTGACAGCGCCGCGCCGGCGCGCTCCCACATCTGCGCCGATTTCAAGACCCAGCCGCCGGCATAAGGCGGCATGAACAGCGCCTCGCCCCAGGCGGTCGGCGTGAACCAGGTCTGGCGCAGCAACTCGGTGATCTGTGAGCGCGAATAGGGCCGGCCATGGCCGAACGGCGTGCTGTCGGTGCGCGTCCACACCCCACGCCGATTCGGGATCACCGCAATGACGCGACCAGACGGCGCCAGCACGCGCCAGACTTCGCGCAGCAGCGCAGCCGGGTCGTCCGACATCTCCAGCGCGTGGACCAGGAGAATGCGGTCGACCGCGGCGTCAGGAAGCGGCAGCGAGAATTCATCGACCAGCGAGGCCAGCGCCGGCCGCCCCGTCGGCCATTTCAGGACCCCCTGGGCCGCCGGCATGAACGCGAGGCAGCGCTCCGCGTCCTCGCGGAACAGTCCGAGATAGGGCGTGGGATAGCCGATGCCGAGTACGCGCTGACCCGCCGCGCCCGGCCAGCGTTGCCTGATGCCGCGGTTGATCATTTGTCGCGCCACGATCCCGAGGCGGCGGGAATAGAACTCGCGGAGGTCGACGACGTCGATGGTCATGGCGGCAATGTAACATGCGCAAGGCCGCCGCCGCGCGCGGAATATTGCATTGCCTGCGCAACGTTAACGCCATATTTGTCTGGCGGGGCTGAGCGCGATGGAGATGTCATGGCCGCCGAAATTCGTACTTTCACCTGTTTAAGCGACAATTTCGGTTATCTGATCCACGATGTGGAAACCAAGGCGACCGCCTCGATCGACGCGCCGGAGGCAGGTCCCATCCTCAGGGCGCTGGAGCGCGAGGGCTGGCAACTCACCGACATCCTGATCACCCATCATCATGGCGATCATGTCGGCGGGGTCGCCGAACTCAAGCGGAAATTCAGTTGCCGCGTCGTCGCGCCGCACGACAAGACGACGAGAATTGCCGACGTCGATTTGCGTGTCGCCAATGCCGACGTGGTCAAGATCGGCAACCTGCTGGCGCGCGTCATGGAGACGCCCGGCCACACGCTCGACCACATCTCCTACGTATTCGACAATGAGAAGACCGTGTTCGCCGCCGATACGCTGTTTTCGATCGGCTGCGGCCGCGTGTTCGAGGGCACCTATCCGATGATGTGGGACTCGCTGTTGAAGCTGCGGGCCCTGCCCGATGACTTCAAGCTCTATTGCGGCCACGAATACACGGCGTCCAACGTCAAGTTCGCGCTCACCATCGAGCCGGACAACGCGGCGCTCCAGGCGCGCGCAGCGGAAGTTGCGAGGCTGCGGGCCGAGAACAAGCCGACCATTCCCGCCCTGCTCGGCGACGAGAAGCGGGCCAACGTGTTCCTGCGCGCCGATGAGCCATCGGTCGCAGCCAGGCTTCACATGAAGGGTGCGGATGCCGCCGAGGTGTTCGGCGAGCTACGCGAGCGCAAGAACAAATCCTGAAGCACAAGTCCTGACGGGGATCGATGCCGACTGCAGCCGAGATCATCGCCCGCCTCGAACTTCGCCCCCATCCCGAAGGCGGGCACTACCGCGAGACGTTTCGCGACCAGACCACGGATAGCAACGGGCGCTCGCGTTCGACCTTGATCTATTTCCTGCTCGCGCGCGGCGAGCGCTCATACTGGCATCGCATCGATGCGGTCGAAGTTTGGCACTATTACGCCGGCAGCCCCTTGATGCTGCGCATCGCGCACGACGGCTGCTCGCAGCACGAGGTGCAGCTCGGCACGGATCTCGTGAGCGGCGAGCGGCCGCAGGCGATCGTGCCGGCGAATGCCTGGCAGATGGCGGAAACGACCGGCGAATGGACGCTGGTCGGCTGCACCGTCGCGCCCGCATTCGAGTTCGCGAATTTCGAGCTCGCGCCGCCGGGCTGGGAGCCGTAGGCCTCGTTCACCGCTTCCGCAGCACCATGTCCTTCGCCGCGATCAGGCCGCCACCGGCGATCAGGATGGCGGCGATGGCGATGTTGGTGCTGGCTTTCGCAAAGCCGGCAGCGATGAGGAAGCCGGTCGACAATAGCGGCGTCGCATAGGAGGCGGCGCCGAGCACGCGGATGTCGCCGCGCTTCATGCCGATGTCCCAGGCGTAGAAGGCAGCACCGACGGGACCGATGCCGAGCGCGGCCACGGAGAGCCATTGCAGCGCGGTCTCCGGCCAGACCGTGGTTTCGAGCAGAGCATGCATCAGCGCGGCAAGCGCGGCGGTGGCGAGGCAGAAGCCCGCGACCGCGTCGGTCGGCACCGCCTTGAGCCGGCGCGACAGCACCGAATAGCTCGCCCAGACGAAGGCGGCAATGAAGGCCGCGGCCAGTCCCGGCACCGCGCCCGACGCGAAGCCCGAGGTGTTGCCGGCCAACAGCAGCACGGTGCCGACAAGTCCGAGCACGGCGCCGGCGATGTGATGCAGGGCGAGCCGCTCGCCCGGCAGGAAGGACGAGAACAGCACGATCAGCAGCGGCCAGAGATAATTCAAGAGGCCGGCTTCTGCCGGCGGGGCGAAGCGCAGGGCAAGGAAATAGAGCGCGTGATAGCCGAATAGGCCGCCGACGCCGACGACCCAGACGACGAGCGGCTGGCGCACGCTGCTTGCCGCCTCGCCGCGACCGATCCAGGTGAGCAGGCCGACGAGGCCGCCGATCGCGAAGGTCATTGCGGCGAGCTGGAACGCCGGGATCTTTCCAGTCGCTACCGTCATCACTGACAGTAGCGACCACATCAGGATCGCGGTCGATCCGATCAGCGTCGCGGTGCGGGGAGTCATCGATCAAAGGGCTCTGAGGACGTTTATGCCCGGCGCGGAGCCGGGCATTTGCGTCTTCACTATCGCCTCGTCGCGCCTGAAGCTACAGGCTTTTGGCCCAATAGCCTGCGGCCGTATCAGGCCTGATACTGGCCGCCATTGATGGTCATGGTCGATCCGGTGATGAAGCCGGCCTCGTCCGCCGCCAGGAACACGACTGCCCGCGCGATCTCCTCGGGCTCGCCGAGCCGGTTGACGGGGATCTGCGGAATCACGCTCTTTTCCAAAACGTCCTTCGGCACCGCCTGCACCATTTCGGTATTGATGTAGCCGGGGCAGATCGCGTTGACGGTGATGCCGCCCTTGGCGTTCTCGAGCGCGAGCGCCTTGGTGAAACCGATGTCGCCGGCTTTCGCCGCTGAATAGTTGACTTGCCCGAACTGCCCCTTCTGGCCGTTGATCGACGAGATCGAGATGATGCGGCCGAACTTGCGCGCACGCATGCCCTCGATCACCTGACGCGTCATGTTGAACAGCGAGCCGAGATTGGTGTTGATGACAGCGTTCCACTGCTCGAGCGTCATCTTGTGGAACGCGGTGTCCCGGGTGATGCCCGCATTGTTGACCAGCACCTCGATCGGGCCGAGATCGGCCTCGACTTTCTTCACGCCCTCGGCGCAGGCGTCGAAACTGCTGACGTCCCATTTGTAGACCGCGATGCCGGTCTCGGCCTTGAACTTCTCCGCCGCAGCATCGTTGCCGGCATAGCTCGCCGCAACCTTGTAGCCCGCCGCCTTCAGCGCCTTGCTGATGGCAGCACCGATGCCCCGCGTACCACCCGTGACCAATGCAACACGTGCCATGTCGTATTCCTTCCCTTGGACTCTTCGGACGTTTCTGACGCGATCGTTTTTTAACTGCGGATTATGCGGGACGTTTGACGGACATCAAGAACAAAACGCCCGGCATCGAGCCGGGCGTTTCTCTTTAGTCGAGGCCTGCGCAATTGCGAAGAATATTTGATTTGCAACCGCCGCCTTTTTAATCGCGTGCAACGCACTCATTGACGTGTGCAGCGCACGCGCAAGTTAAGTACGTGTCAGGTCCTTCTCAGTCGCGTGCCAGACACATCGCGATGCCCATGCCGCCGCCGATGCACAGCGTGGCAAGGCCCTTCTTCGAATCGCGCTTCTGCATTTCATGCAGCAGCGTGACCAGCACGCGGGCGCCGGACGCGCCGACCGGATGACCGATGGCGATCGCGCCGCCATTGACGTTGACCTTGGAGGTATCCCAGCCCAGGTCCTTGTTGACGGCGCAGGCCTGTGCCGCGAAGGCTTCGTTGGCTTCGATCAGGTCGAGATCGCCGACACTCCAGCCGGCCTTCTTCAGCGCGGCGCGCGAGGCCGGGATCGGGCCCGAGCCCATGATCTTCGGATCGACGCCGGCCTGCGCCCAGGACACGATGCGGGCAAGCGGCTTCTTGCCTTCCTTGGCAGCCTGCTTTGCGCTCATGAGCACCACGGCGGCAGCGCCGTCATTGATGCCCGAAGCAGAGCCCGCAGTGACCGTGCCGTCCTTCTCGAAAGCCGGCTTGAGCTTGGCCATCGCGTCTAGCGTCGCGCCATGGCGCGGATATTCGTCGGCGCTGACGACGACGTCGCCCTTGCGGGTCTTGATGGTGACGGGAACGATCTCGTCGTTGAACTTGCCGGCCTTCTGCGCGGCCTCGGCCTTCTGCTGCGAGGCGACCGCGAACTCGTCCTGCTGGGCGCGCGTGATCTGCCATTGCCGCGCGACGTTTTCGGCGGTGTTGCCCATGTGATAGCCGTTGAAGGCATCCCACAGGCCGTCCTTGATCATGGTGTCGACCAATTCGAGACCGCCCATCTTGACGCCGCCGCGCAGGTGCTGCGCGTGCGGCGCCATGCTCATGGACTCCTGTCCGCCAGCGACCACGATCTCGGAATCGCCGTTGAGCAGCGCCTGGTAGCCGAGGGCGACCGTGCGCAGGCCGGAGCCGCAGAGCTGGTTGACGCCCCAGGCCGGGCTCTCCACGGGAACGCCGGCGGCGATCGAGGCTTGACGGGCTGGGTTCTGGCCCTGAGCTGCGGTCAGGATCTGACCCATGATGACTTCCGAAACCCGACCGGGCTCGATGCCGGCGCGCTCCAGTGCAGCCTTGATGGCGATGGCGCCGAGATCATGGGCGGGAAGGGTCGCGAACGCTCCGTTGAAGCTTCCGACCGGGGTGCGGGCGGCGCTGACGATGACGACATCGTCTGACATGGGCATCTCCTGAGGTTGAATGGGGGCAGGCGGGGCTGGGGAAAACGGCTCGCCAGTCTCGATCGGCATCCTGTTAACGTCATCGCGGCATGTCAATCGGCCGGCGACCGAATTCATGCCGCAGCGCATTCAAAATAGCGTTCTTGGCGCTTTCGCAAGCACGATTTTGCTGTCCGATTAACCGT
Source organism: Bradyrhizobium sp. 137 (assembly GCF_023074095.1). Taxonomy (NCBI): domain Bacteria; kingdom Pseudomonadati; phylum Pseudomonadota; class Alphaproteobacteria; order Hyphomicrobiales; family Nitrobacteraceae; genus Bradyrhizobium; species Bradyrhizobium sp. 137. Next base: position 90,906 of record NZ_JADPKU010000122.1, on the reverse strand, counting down.
GCCGCACAAAACGGTAGCGTGACCCCTTTGAAAATGCTTATTTTGTTGCGTTGCGTACTCTTCCCGCCCTGCGGCATAGCCCGCTGGGTTCCCGTTCTCCGCGCTTGCAAGTGAGAGCCCATGGCGAAATCAGACCAACCCACCACCATCAAGAAATACGCGAACCGCCGGCTCTATAATACCGGAACGAGCACTTACGTGACGCTCGAAGACCTCGCCGCCATGGTCAAGGACGGCGAAGATTTCCTGGTCTACGACGCCAAGACCGGCGACGACATCACCCGCTCCGTGCTCGCCCAGATCATCTTCGAGCAGGAGAACAAGGCCGGCCAGAACTTGCTCCCGACCACCTTCCTGCGCCAGCTCATCCGCTTCTACGGCGACAGCATGCAGATGGTGGTGCCGAAATATCTGGAACAGTCGATCGCGACACTGACCCAGGAGCAGGAGAAGTTCCGCAAGCAGATCGCCAACACGCTGTCCGGCACACCGTTTGCGCCGCTCGAGGAGCAGGTCCGCCGCAACATGGAGCTATTCCAGCAGACCTTCTCGATGTTCAAGCCCTTCGTCGCGCCCCGTCCGGCGGCCACCCCGGAGCCGGAGCCCGATGCAAATGCCGAGGCGCCGAAGGACAGCAACATCGACGATCTGCGCCAGCAGATGAAGGAAATGCAGGAACGCCTCGAGCGGATGTCGAAGAAGGACGAGTAGGTCCCTTCCATTGAGCCGGCTCACCGCGAACCGTAGGACGCAACATGTCCGATCGACGCGCGCATTGGGACAACGTCTACGCCACCAAAGGCGAAGCCGAGGTCAGCTGGTTTCAGAACAGCCCGGCGACCTCGCTCGCGATGATCAGAGCAGCCAATCTGGACCGCGAGGCCGCCATCATTGACATTGGCGGCGGCGCATCGCGACTAGTCGATGCTCTGTTGCAGGACGGATATCGCGACGTCGCCGTGCTGGATCTCTCCGCCAACGCACTTGACGTCGCGAAGAAGCGACTCGGCGCAGCCGCTTCAGTGGTTGAGTGGATCGTTGCCGATGTCACGACATGGCGCTCAGCAAAGACCTACGATCTATGGCACGATCGCGCGGCGTTTCACTTCCTGACCGAATCCCGCGACAGGGCCGCCTATGTCGAGCGCCTGCGGTCGGCACTTGCGCCCGGCGGCTACGTCATCATCGCGACGTTCGCGCCCGACGGCCCGGAGCAATGCAGCGGCCTGCCGGTGCAGCGCCATGACAGCGTCAGCCTCGCGGCGGAACTCGGGCCCGACTTCAAGCTGATCGAAACGCGTAGCGAAATCCACCATACGCCGTGGCATTCGACGCAGGCGTTTCAGTTCAGCCGGTTTCAGCGAAGCCATTAGAAACGATGTCATGCCCCGGCTTGACCGGGGCATCCGGTACGCCGCGCATATCAAGGAGTCACAACTGTCTCTGGAATATTGGATCGTCCGATCAAGTCGGGCGATGACAGCGGAGTAATGGCAGCTACGCCGCTAGCTTCACCGCATGCGCAAAATCCCAATAGAGTTTTCGCGCCCGGGCGTAGAACGGACCCGGCTTCAGCTCGCGCTCGTCGATGCGGACAACCGGCGCGACTTTGGCGAAATTGCCGGTGGAGAAGATCTCGTCAGCAGCGAGGAAGTCGGCATAGCGCAGCGTCTTCTCGACCACGGCGACGCCGTCGCCGCGAAGCAGGTTGATGACGCGCTGGCGCGTGATGCCGTTGAGGAACGTTCCGTTGGGCACCGGCGTGTAGACCACGCCGTCCTTGGCCATGAACACGTTGGAATTGCCGAATTCGGCGACATTGCCGAGCATGTCGAGCATCAACGCGTTCTGGAAGCCGCGCGAGGCGGCCTCAGCGAGCGCGCGCGAATTGTTCGGATAAAGGCAGGCGGCCTTGGCCTCGACCGGCGCGCATTCGGCGGTCGGCCTGCGAAACGGCGACAGCGTGATGGCGTTGCCGACGGGTTTTGGCATCGGCGCCTCGTAGATGCACAGGCACCAGTTGGTGCTCTCGGGATCGAACAGCACGCCGCCGCCCGAACCGTGCTGCGCCCAATACATCGGACGGATGTAGAGCTCGGCGTTGGCCGCAAAGCGCGCAATGCCCTCGCGCGTGAGCGTGAGCCAGGTGTCGGTATCGACCGCCGGCTTGAGGCCAAAGTTGACCGCCGATTGATTGGCGCGGACGACGTGGCGGTCGAGATCGGGCGCCACACCCTCGAACGCACGCGCGCCGTCGAACACGACAGAGCCGAGCCAAGCCGCATGCGTGCGCGGGCCCATGATCGGCACATTGCCGTCCTGCCATTTGCCCTCGAAGAAGGTCCAGCTCGGTGAATATTCGATGGGCTTCCTGATCTCGGCCATGACCGGCCTCCCTGGCGTGATGCCGCATTACAGCGCCACTATTGGTCGCAATTTCTAAATGATTCCCTGCGGGAAGATAGTTACCCTCTTCCCTTGTCGGAGAATGAAAGATCCATGCCGCTCGATCCGCTCGCAAAACGCTTGTTGACCATGATGGCTGCCGCCGCGCCGCAGACACGAAGCCGGCCGAGCGTCGAGGCACGGCGGCAGTCGCTAGCGAAACTGATGCAGTTCGCGCGCGCTGATGCGCCGGATGTGACGACGTCCAACGGTAGGCTGCCGGGTCCTGGCGGCGAGCTGCCCTATCGCCTCTATGCGCCCGCAAGTGCCGGTGAACGCATGCCGGGATTCGTGTTCTTTCACGGCGGCGGGCTCGTCGCCGGCAGCATCGCCACACACGACCGCATCGCAGCGGCGCTGGCGCATGCGACCGGCTGCCGCCTCGTCTCGGTCGACTACCGGCTCGCGCCCGAGCACAAATTTCCTGCCGCCGTCGACGATGCGATCGCCGCGACCGAGTGGGTCGCGCGTGAAGCGCCAACACTCGGCATCGATGCGGAACGGCTGGTGGTCGGCGGCGATTCCGCCGGCGCCACGCTGGCTGCGATCGTGTGCCAGGAGGCGATGCAGAACGCAGGCCTCTCCATCGTCGCGCAATGCCTGATCTGCCCGGTGCTGGATTTCGAGGAGATCTCGCCGTCACGCGAGGCGTTCGCCGAGGGCCACCTGATCGATCGCGCCACCATGGAAGCCGACCTCGCCGACTATCTGCCTCAGGGCTTGGATGCCGCCGATCCCCGCATTTCGCCGCTACGCGCGACACGGCTCGCGGGCCTGCCGATGGCGATCATCCATACCGCCGAATTCGACCCGATGCGTGACGAAGGCAACGCCTATGCGCGCAAGCTGCTGACCGCGGGCGTGGTCGTCGAGCACACTTGCCATGACGGCATGATTCACAATTTCCACGCCATGGGCGCCATCCTGCCGCAGGCGCAGCTCGTGCTGTCGCAAATCGGCGAGCAGGTCAGGCGCGCGGTCGAGAAATAACAGCGTGAGTCACACGCGCGCGCCGAGCACGGCCCGGGCAGCCACGACATACTCAGGCCAATGCGCGTCCGCATAACGCTCGGCCTGCCGCGCGCAAGTGAGATCGGGCGCATGTGCGGCCGCAATCACACGTGCGAACCGTTCCTCGGCCACCGTCACGTCATCGACTGCCGGCGCCGGAGCGGCTCCTGCGGCGGTTGGCGCGATGGCGAGTCCCGCCAGTCCGGCGAGCACGATGCGGCGTGACGTGTTCATGGCTGTCGTTCCCCATTGTTCAGCCTGCACTCTGGCGGGCGAATGTGTCGGTGCGATCACGACAGGGTAACTGCGCGTATCGGTGTAGTCCATCAATTGCAGATACCGCCGGACCGATCACGTTCCATCGAGCTGGCGCGGCGGACATCGCATTCCGGGCGCAACCGGAGGCCAGCACGTGACCCGGCACAGAGCCCTGATACAAAAGGGTTTTTGCGCCGGTGCGCAGCATCCCGCGTCAACGGGTTGTTAGCCTTCATCGGAAAACACTGATTGCGTTACATCGCCGCAAGGAACCTTGCGCCATACTGAGACCGGTTTTCGTTTCGCCCTGGAGGCTGAGAATGTCCCGCTTGTTTCCGGAACGGACGTTCCTTGCTGGCAAGATCTTCTTCAATTTCGGCCAGTCGTCGATTGACTGCATCGTGCGTCGGCTGTCCGAGGAGGCTGCGACGCTCGAGATGGAGAGCGGCCTCGGCGTACCCGAGCGATTCCAGCTCAGGGTCGCGGGACGCGAGATATTGGCCTGCCGCGTGATCTGGCGATCGGACCGTCAGGTCGGAGCCGCCTTCGAGCTGCCAGGCAGCGTCGAGCGCCCGAGTGGCGAGGAGCGGGAACGCTCGTCCGACGCGCTGATGCGCGGCCAGATGCTGGCGCTGCGCGCCGCGCTCGATCATGTGCCGACGGGCATCGTGCTGCTCGACTCAAGCCTCAGGGCACGTCTGATCAACCGGTCGTTTCGTCAGATGTGGCGCCTGCCAGACGAGGTTGCTGACAGCAATCCTTCCATTCTCACGCTGCTTCATCATGGACGTGACACCGGCGCCTATGAGGTGCCGGATCCTGAGCTCGATGCCTTGGTGGCGGAACGCGTCCGTGTGATCGAGGCGGGCGATCCGACGCCGATCGACCTACGGCGGACCAACGGCGATGTGGTGCGCGTACAGGTCACGCCTTTGCCCGACGGCGGGCGCATGCTGACCTACACGCCCGTCACTGACATTGTGCGCACCTCCGACGAGCTGAAGCTGCTGCGGGATGCGCTGGAGAATGTTCAGGATGGGGTCCTCCTTCTCGATTCCGACCTGCACGCTACCTTCATGAACCGGCGTATGCGGCGGTTCTGGGAGGTCAGCGACGAGGAGGCCGCGAATCGACCGACCTATTCGTCGCTGGTGCGACGCCTGCATCGCGCCAGCGCGCCCAATCTTCCGACGAACGAACTCGCGAAATTTCCGGCGCGACGCGTCGAAGAGGTCAAGGCCGGCGATCATGTCCGCGACCTGCAGACGCCGGATGGCCGGCGCATCAGGGCCCATTGCACGACGATGGCCAATGGCGGCCGCATGCTGACCTATGTCGACATCACCGATCTGACGCAAAAAGCCGCGCTGCTGGAAACGCTCGCCACCACCGATCCGCTCACCGGCCTCTCCAACCGCCGCCACTTTCTCGACTGTCTCGGTGCGGAATGGAGCCGCTTTCAGCGCTACTATCGCTCCGTCTCGGTGTTGATGCTCGACATCGACCATTTCAAGTCGGTCAACGATCGCCATGGCCATGCGGTGGGCGACGTCGCGATCAAGGCGGTTGCGGCGGCGTGCCTCGACGGCAAACGCAAGTCGGACATCGTTGGCCGCCTCGGCGGCGAGGAGTTCGCCGTGCTTCTGCCCGAAACCAGCCTGTCCCGGGCGAGGATTGTCGCCGAGCGCATCCGCAAACACGTGATAAGCGCGCAGATCGTCGCCGGAAAGGTTCAGTTCGGCGTCACCGTGAGCATCGGCATCGCGGAGGCCACCGTCAGCATGTCCGGCATCGACACACTGATGAGTGCGGCCGATCACGCGCTCTACCAGGCTAAGGCCGAGGGCCGCAATCGCTGCATCGCCTTCGCGCCCCCGCCGCCTGCAAGCAAGGCGGCGGAGTGATTGCCGGAACAGGCTTCACTCCGGAACCGGAACGTCGAACGTGTTGAGCGTGACCGAGACCATGCAGTAAACGCCGACGAGATAGGAGAGTTCGGCCGCGCCGCGCTCGCCGAACTCCTTCACGGCGGCGCGCCAGGTCAATTCCGGCAGAACACCGCCGCCGACCAGCGCGGACGCGATATCGTAGGCGACGGCCTCCTGCCTGGTGAGATCGACCGGCCGCTGTCCGGCGACGATGGTCGCGAGCTTCTCGTCGGACAAGCCGCGCTGCTCGGCAACCAGGACGTGGGCGTAGAGCTCGTAGCCGGAGCGGAAATGCGAGCCGGTGACGAGGATGGCGACCTCGCGCACCGGCGCCGGCAGCAGCGGGTTCGACGCGATCGCCTTGACCAGCTCCCATACCGGCTTGCCGAAGCGCGGCTCGCGCAGCCAGGGATTCCAGGGCCCCAGCAGCGCGCCGTCGTCGCGCATGTTCACAAAACCCTTGAAATGGTCCTTGATGCCGGCTCGCATGTCGTCATAAAGCGGCTTCTGTTCGTCGGCCAGATTCTTGGGATCGAGAATGGGAAGGCGCACGGCGGCGATCTCCTCTTTGAGAAGATGCGAGGCTCGCCTGCATGCGCGCGCAGGGCAAGTGAAGTTGCTGTGACGGGCGCGCTCAAAACTCCAGCGGCGCGTTGTCGACGACTTCCTTCATCACGAAGAAGGTGCGGGTCTGGCGCACCCCGGGCAGCGCGATCAGCTGCTCGCCATGGATGCGGTTGAAATCCTCCATGTCGCCGACACGGATCTTGAGGAAATAGTCGAAATCGCCGGCGACGAGGTGGCAATCAAGCACGAATTTCAGTTTTGTAATCGCCTGCTCGAAAGTGGCAAAACTCTCCGGGGTCGAGCGGTCGAGCACGACGCCGACCATCACCAGCGTGCCCTTGGCCACCTTCTTCGGCGCCACCATGGCGCGCACGGTCGCAATGAAGCCGTCCTCGAACAGGCGCTGGGTGCGGCGATGACAGGTGGCGGGGCTGATCGCGACGGTTTCGGCCAGCTCGGCATTGCTGAGCCGGCCGTTATTCTGAAGCAATCGCAATATCTTAAGGTCGATACGGTCGAGACGGGAAGACATGGAAGAATCTCTCATTTCATCCATCATTACGGAACAAGTAGGGGTAATTGATGTCGTTTTCGCAAGCAACGGCGCAATATTGACGGAGCATTTGAGAGCACCTTTCTTGCAGCAAGTGCTAATCGCTGCGGCCAGCTCAATGCCAATTGGGATGCCCCATGATGCTGAAAAAATTCGCGCGCTATCCGCTCACCTTCGGTCCGACGCCAATCGAGAAGCTTGAGCGGCTATCGAAATATCTCGGCGGTCAAGTCGAGGTCTACGCCAAGCGCGAGGACTGCAATTCAGGCCTTGCCTATGGCGGCAACAAGCTGCGCAAGCTCGAATACATCATTCCCGATGCGATCGCCTCCAACGCCGACACGCTGGTATCGATCGGCGGCGTTCAATCCAACCACACCCGCATGATCGCGGCGGTCGCCGCCAAGCTTGGCATGAAGTGCCGTCTGGTGCAGGAAGCCTGGGTACCGCACGAGGACGCGGTCTATGACCGCGTCGGCAACATCATGCTCTCGCGCATCATGGGTGCCGACGTGCGCCTGGTCGAGGACGGCTTCGACATCGGCATCCGCAAGAGCTGGGAGCAGGCGATCGAGGAGGTGAAGGCGGCGGGTGGCAAGCCTTACGCGATTCCCGCTGGCGCCTCCGTGCACAAATTCGGCGGCCTCGGCTACGTCGGCTTCGCCGAGGAAGTGCGCAAGCAGGAGAAGGAGCTCGGCTTCAAGTTCGACTACATCGTCGTCTGCACCGTCACCGGCTCGACCCATGCCGGCATGCTGGTCGGCTTCGCCGCCGACGACCGCGCCCGCAAGGTGATCGGCATCGATGCGTCGTTCACGCCTAGCCAGACGAAAGCCCAGGTGCTCGAGATTGCGCAGAACACCGCAAAGCTCGTCGAGCTCGGCAAGGAGCTCGTCCCCGACGACGTCGTGCTGATCGAGGACTATGCCTATCCCGCCTATGGCGTGCCGTCGGAAGAGACCAAGGAAGCGATCCGCCTCACCGCGCGGCTCGAAGGCATGATCACCGACCCCGTCTACGAGGGCAAGTCGATGCAGGGCCTGATCGACCTTGCGAAGAAGGGCTATTTCGAGAAGGGCGCGAAGATCCTGTACGCCCATCTCGGCGGCGCGCCCGCGTTGAACGGGTATGCCTATGCGTTCAGGAATGGGTGAGGTTGCGCAGATCTCGCCTCATACACGGCTGTCGTCCCGGACAAGCATCCGGCACTGATAGCCACAGGATCGCGTTTGGCGAAGACTACTCGCTACCTCGCCCTGACGATCTGCAACAGCTCGTCGCCGTAATGCTCGAGCTTCTTGTCGCCGATCCCGGGCACGTTGCGGAGTTCATCCAGCGTCGTCGGCCAGGCCCGAACGATGCCGTCGATGGTGGCATCGTGCAGCACGACATAGGCGGGCACGCCGCGCTCGCGGGCGACGTCGGAACGCCAGGAGCGCAGCCGCGCGCGCAATTCGGGATCGACGTCGCCTTGCGGTGCGCTCGCCGCGGGCGCGAGGTCGCCGCGGCGCGATTTGGCCCGGCTCGAACGGATGCGGCTGCCGGGCGCCTCCTCGCGCAGCCACACTTCCGTTTCGCCGCGCAGCACGCCGCGCGAAGAGTCCGTCAGCTTCAACGCGCCGAATGCTTCGCTGTCGCTCTGCAAATGCCCCATTGCCACCAATTGCCGCAGTACCGTGCGCCACTGCTTTTCGTTGAGCTCGCGGCCAATGCCGAACACCGACAGCTTGTCGTGGCCGAACTGCGTCACCTTCTCGGTCAGGCGCCCGACCAGCACGTCGATCAAATGCATTGCCCCGAAGCGCTGGCCGGTGCGGTAGACGCAGGACAACAGCTTCTGCGCCAGCACCTTGCCGTCGCGCATTTTCGGCGGCATCAGGCAATTGTCGCAATTGCCGCAACTCTCGGCCATCACGATCTCGCCGAAATAGGCGAGCAGCCGCCGGCGCCGGCAATGCGGCGTCTCGGCAAGGCCGACCAGTGCTTCGAGCTTACCGATCGAGACCCGCTTGAATTCGTCGGAAGCGTTCGACTCGTCGATCATGCGGCGCTGCTGCACGATGTCGGAGAGGCCGTAGGCCATCCAAGCGGCGGAGGGCTTGCCGTCACGGCCGGCGCGCCCCGTCTCCTGGTAATAGGCTTCGATGCTTTTGGGCAGATCGAGATGGGCGACGAAACGCACGTCAGGCTTGTCGATGCCCATGCCGAACGCAATGGTCGCGACGATGACGATGCCGTCCTCGTTGAGAAAGCGGTCCTGATTCCGGGAGCGCACGCTGCTGTCGAGGCCGGCATGATAGGGCAGCGCGGCCATGCCTGCGTCTTGAAGCGCGGCAGCGACCTCCTCGACGCGGTTGCGGGACAGGCAATAGACCACGCCGGCATCGCCCATGTGGCGCTCGCGGATGAACTCCTTCAGCTGCGACACCGCATTGCGCTTGTCGACGATCTCGTAGCGGATGTTGGGCCGGTCGAAGCTGGAGACAAATTGCGGGGAGCCGGTAAGCTGAAGCCGCTCGACGATTTCCTTGCGGGTCAGATCGTCGGCTGTCGCGGTCAGCGCGATGCGTGGGACATCGGGAAAGCGCTCGGCGATGATGGACAGACCGACGTATTCGGGCCGGAAGTCGTGGCCCCATTGCGAGACGCAATGTGCCTCGTCGATCGCGAACAGCGCCACCTTCGCCCGCGCCAGCATCGACAGACAGCGCGGCGTCACCAGCCGTTCCGGCGCGACATAGAGCAGGTCGAGATCGCCCGCGATCAGGCGACGCTCCACCTCCGAGGCTTCGTGCGGAGTCAACGACGAGTTCAGCGCGGCTGCGTTGACACCTGCTTCGATCAGGCCTGCAACCTGATCGCGCATCAGCGCGATCAGCGGCGAGACCACGATGCCGCAGCCTTCGCGCAGCAGTGAGGGGAGTTGATAGCAGAGCGACTTGCCGCCGCCGGTCGGCATCAGCACAAGGCAATTGCCGCCTTCGGTCACGTGCCGGATGATCTCACCCTGCGCGCCGCGGAACCCCGGCAGACCGAACACCGAATGCAAGACCGACAGCGCGTCGCGGCCGTTGGCCGGCGCGGACAGCGGAGCGGTGGAAGGAGAGGACATGGGCGTGAGGACATTGAGCTTTCGGTCAACGCCAGTCGCACGACCGAGCGGGCATGGCAAGACCGTTTGCGCGGCAGGGTATAGTGCTCCCCTCTCCGCTTGTGGGAGAGAGTGGCTGGCCGCATAGTGAGGGGTCTCTGACCGCGCATTCGATGAGACTTGTTTCGCGGCGACATACCCCTGATCCGGCGCTTCGCGCCACCTTCTCCACAAGGGGAGAAGGGAAGAACAGCCGCTATGCCCCGATCCTTCGCAGCGCCTCCGCGACGGTCACGATCGGCACACTGCGCTTCTCGGCCGCCTTCAGCGCATGGCACATCAAATGCGGCGTGCAACCATAGGGGCTCGGCCTGTCGGCGACGTCATGGCCGTACAAGATCAGCCATCCGCCGCTTGCGACCGCCTCGTCGAAATAGCGATCGATGCCTGTCGTATCGATGTCGCGGTCGATCAAGGGCGAAGCACGCAGGAACTGGAGGTCGATGACGCCGTGATTGACGCCGGGAAGGATGCCGCGCGCCGAACGGTAGGCTCTTGCAAGCTGCGGCTTGCGCCAAACCGAGGCGAGACCATACGGATAGGCGAAGTTCTCCAGCATGATCGAGGAATCAATGCTGCGGAAGTGGTCGCGGTTGCGCTCGATCTCGCGTTCCATGGCGGCTTCGTCGAGATCGACCGCGCTCTGGTGCGAGAAGGTGTGGCAGGCAATCTCGTGGCCGGCGCGGTGAAGCCGCACGATCGCGTCATTCGACAGGCCCTGCCAGTGATCCGACGGCTGATCGATCAGGCTGCCCGAGAGGTAGAATGTGCCGCGACCGCCATGTTTCTCGAGGAGTTCGGCACCCTCGCCTGCGGCGCTATCTGGAGCATCGTCGAAGGTGAAGCTCACCATCGGCGCGCGCGCAGGCAACCGGTGCGGCGCGGCGCGGAAATGCCGAGCCAGCCGATTGCTCACGCGTCCCTGGAGTGCCGACCACACGCTGCATTTCCCGTGATTCCGTATTCGCTACTGAAACATTCGTGCGCTGGTTGAGGCAAGCCTAACGCTCGGGTAATCCTAACATGGAGCCAACACCCTTCGGCTAACACGCAGGGACCGATACGCCGGCATCCGTACCGAGATATTGCAGCCAGTTCCGGAATAACGCTGCCGCTGCGGTGCCGGCGGCGATATCGGCGCGCAAATTCAGCGCAGGCAGTTCGTTGGTGAGCGCGGGATGGCGCTGGTGCCGTGCCTGTTTCTCGAAGCGGGCCAGCTTCTCTTCCGTCGCTGCGTCAAAATAACTCACGGGCAAGTTCGGATAATTCTCGCGCTCACGGGCGAGATAGCGGCCGACGTCGCGCAGATATTCGCGCTGGAGCGACAGCGCGTCATATTCCGGATGGCCCTGGAAGAACACGAAGCGGCTGGCATATTGGCGGATAAAGACGTCGACACCGGCCTCTTCCGAGCGCGTCAGCACCCGGTACCCGGCTTCCACGAGCTCGCTCTCGGCGATCTCGTTCAGGCGCGAATGCGAGACCTTGAGCGGCATAGGCGCACCGCGCGTCAGCGGATCGCGCGTCACGGCTTCGCAGTCGAAGATGCCGTGACATTTGCTCGGCAGCCGCCGCCGCGCGATGCCGTCGAGGTGCAGCACCGCCGCATGCGCGGCGAGGCACGACCAGATCGTCGAGCGCGTGTTGACCTTGGCCCAGTCGATCAGCTCCGTCAGGTCGCGCCAGTACGGCTCCTGGTCGAGTTCGGGCGCGACCGGCTCGGCGCCGGTCACGATCAGCCCGTCGAATTTACGGCGCCTGAGATCCGCAAGATCGGAATATTCGCTCTCGATATGCCACTTGGCGTCCGGCGAGCGCCTCACCGAAGGAAGCGAGAAGCAGTGGAAGCGGATGCGACGCGAGCCTGCAGCCGCCTGGAGCAGCTTCATGAACTGCCGCTCGGTCGCCTTCAACGCCGGGTCCGGCATGTTGTTGATCAGCCCGATGGTCAGCTCGGCGCCGCGATCACGCGCGAGATCACCTTCGGCCGGCACCAGTGCCGGGCTTGATATGACTTGATCCCTGTCGATCAAGATCGTCATTGGCGCCGCCGCCTACTCCGCGGCCTGCAGACGCGACGACGGACAGGCCTTTTCCAGCGCCTGATCGATATCCTCGATGATGTCTGCGGAATGCTCGATGCCGATCGACAGGCGGATCGTCTCCGGCAGCACGCCCGCTACGCGCTGCTGCTCTGCCGACATCTGCCGGTGCGTCGTCGACGCCGGATGGCAGGCCAGCGACTTGGCATCGCCGATATTGACGAGGCGCGTGATCAGCTTCAGCGCATCATAGAAGGTCTTGCCGGCTTCCATGCCGCCCTTGATGCCGAAGGTAAACAGCGAAGAGGCGTTGCCGTTCAGATATTTCTGCACCAGCGGATAATAGGGGCTGTCCGGGAAGCCCGTGTAATTGACCCAGGCCACCCGCGGATCGCCACGGAGGAATTCGGCGACCTTGCGGGCGTTCTCGACGTGGCGCTCCATGCGCAGTGCCACGGTTTCGATGCCCTGGAGCAGCAGAAAGGCATTGAAAGGCGAGAGCACCGAACCCATCGTGCGCTGATAGACGCTGCGCGCGCGCTCGATGTAGGCGGTCCTGCCGAAGCGCTCGGCATAGACGAGGCCGTGATAGGACGCATCCGGCTTGTTGTAAGCCGGGAATCGGTCGGCGTGTTTCCCCCAGGGGAAGTTTCCAGAATCAACGATGGCGCCGCCGAGCGTGGTGCCGTGGCCACCGAGGAACTTGGTCAGGGAATGCACGGCAATATCGGCACCGTAGTCGAACGGCTTGAGCAGAATCGGAGTCGCGACCGTGTTGTCGACGATCAGCGGCACGCCATGCGAATGCGCGATTTTCGCCAGCGCCTCGATGTCGCAGACATTGCCGGCGGGGTTGCCGATGGTCTCGGCGAACACGGCGCAGGTACTCTCGTCGATCAGCTTCTCGATCGCCTCGGGCTTGTCGCTGTCGGCGAAGCGGCCAGTGATGCCCTGCCGCGGCAGGATGTGTGAGAGCAGCGTGTGCGTGGTGCCGTAGAGCTGCGGCACCGAGACGATGTTGCCGCCGTGATCGGCGACATTGACAAAGGCGAAATGCAGCGCCGCCTGGCCGGTCGCAACCGCAAGCGCGCCGACGCCGCCTTCGAGCTGAGCGATTCGCTTCTCCAGCACCACGCTGGTCGGATTGGCGATGCGGCTGTAACGAAAGCCCTCGGCCTCGAGATTGAAGAGCGCCGCGCCATGATCGGCACTGTCGAAGGCATAGGCTGCGGTCTGGTAAATCGGCACGGCGACGGCGTGCGTTGTGGCTTCCGGTTCGTAGCCGGCGTGAATAGCGATCGTCTCGTTGCGCATCGTGCCACCTCCGCGTGGAGCGGGCCGCACTTATCGGCCTGTATGAGGCGCGTGCGTTGTCCGCCATCCTCCTGTTAGAGGGGGGTGGTAAAGCGGACAATAATTCGCCTAGAGATCGAGGAAGTAACCCTAACGCTTGTTGGCGAGGTGGCCAGAATTGGGGTTAAACTGGATTAACGAATTGACGAGGTTGCCGCGCCAGCGGCGTTGCTTTTCCCTTCTCCCCTTACGGGTTTTGGGGACCGCATAAGGGAAGAGGGTGCACCGTCAACCCGTCGACAGCCTGCTTGGCTTCAGGCCATCGTCTCCCACAGTCGATGAGCGAGCACGCCGGCGCGCTTCTCGATCGCGGCCGCGGCATCGAGCGCGAGATCCTCGCGATAGCGCCCCGCAATGAGCTGCACGCCGATCGGCCTGCCGTCATGCACTGCCACCGGCACCACCGCGCCAGGCAGGCCCAGCACGTTGATCGCGGAGATGAAACGGATCTCGCCCCAGAAGATCTCGCGCACGCGCTCGGGGCTGACGGTATCCTCGCGCGGGCCCGGCGTCGGCTTCACCGTGGTCGGCGCCAGCACGACCGGATACTCGTCGAAGAACAATTGCCAGGCGCGGATGTGGCCGTTGCGCGCGGCCGTGGCCTGCATCCAGGCTTTGAGATCGAGCACGTTGGCCTTGGTCTTCATGCCACCCCACGCCTTGTGAAAATCCTCTGACGTAACCTTCAGCATGCTGGCTTCCTGCATGACAACGGTCTCGTTGGTGATGATGTCGCACCAGGTCTGCCAGACGCCGTTGATGTCGGGCACCTCGACCTCGCTGACGCGATAGCCGGACCGCTCGAGATGATCCGCGGCCTGGCGCAGCGCCGCGGCAACCTGCGGGTCGACGTCCATGTCATCAGGGATCTTGGCCAGCGCGACCTTGATCGGCCCCTTTGGCTTCGGCCCGACGAGCGGCGCCGGCACCCACCAGGGATCGCGCGGATCGCGTTGGCTCATCACCTCCAGGGCGAGACGAACGTCGGCGACGTGGCGGGCGAGCGGCCCCTGCGCCGACATCAGATGCGCCAGCATCGGCCGCTCGGCGGTGGCGCTTCCGTTGAAAGCGGGGATCCGTCCCTGCGTCGGCTTGATGGTGGCAACACCGTTGCAATGCGCCGGCCAGCGCAGCGAGCCGCCGATGTCGTTGCCATGGGCGATGGTGCCGATGCCGGCCGCCACCGCCGATCCCGCGCCGCCCGAGGAGCCGCCGCAGGTGATGTTCGGATCCCAGGGGTTCAGCGTCAGCCCGTGCAGAGGATTGTCGGTGAAGCCGCGGAAGGAGTATTCCGGTGTGTTGGTGAGCCCGATCACGATCGCGCCGGCCTTTTTCAAGTTGCGCACCACGGGGGAATCGGACGGCGCGATGAGGTCCTTGTTAGCGGGAACGCCGTTGAAGTTTGGCCGCCCTTCGTAGTCGACATTTTCCTTGATGGTTACAGGCACGCCATGCAGGAGGCCGAGCTCGCCGCCCTTTGCGCGCTGCCTGTCGGCCGCATGCGCCGCTTTTAACGCCTCTTCGGAGAGATCGACGACGACGGCGTTCAGTCGGGGATTGACGGCGCGCATCCGTTCGAGATGGGCTTCGACCGTCTCGACGGCGGAGATTGCACCGGAGCGGATCGCGGCCGCGGTCTCGACGGCCGACCATTGCCAAGCCGGCCCCTTGGGACGGCGCGGTGAGGCCGGCTTGAGTCGCGTGGCTTTCTTTGCCTTCTTTGCAGCGACGGCCTTGCGGCTTGTGCTTTTCTTGCTGGAGGTCTTTACCGGTTTCTTCGAAGCCGTTTTCTTCTTGGTCGTCGCCTTCGCCACGTCGCATCTCCTGAAATTGCGCCGCAGACGTTACGGATGGCCAAAGGACGTGTACAGGTGCGTTTTCTGCATGGCGCGATGGCGCGACGCGGCGAATTGTCCGCGAACGCACCGCTGCGCTATTCCGCGGGGCAAGCCGCAACGGCGGCCTGGGCGCGGTCGAGCCGGAGGCTCCACAGCGCCAGCAGGAGACCGACAGCGGTGATGCCGGCTGCGACCAGAGGCAGCGCCGAAAGGCCGAGTCCGCGGTCGATGGTGACGCCGCCGGCCCAGGCGCCGAGGGCGTTTCCGAGATTGAACGCGGCGATGTTGAGGCTGGAGGCGAGCGTGCGGCCATCTGGGCCTGCCGCTTCCAGCACGCGAAGCTGGAGCGGGGCGACGGTCGCAAAGGCGGCGACGCCCAGCAGCAGGATCAGCACGACCGCGGCGATCTTGAGCGACAGCGCGGCGGCAAGGCCAAGAAGCACGATGGCGAGCGCAGCGAGCGTCCCGATCAGCGCGCCGGCGAGCCCGCGGTCGGCGAGCTTGCCGCCGGCGACGTTGCCGATCGCGAGGCCGACGCCGAACACCAGCAGGATCGGTGAGACCGCGGCCTCCGAAAAACCGGTGAAGCGCGTCAGGATCGGCTGGATGTAGGTGAAGACGACGAACAGGCCGGCAAAGCCGAACACGGTCATAGCAAGGCCGAGCAGCACCTGCGGGCGGCCGAGCACCGAGACTTCGTCGGCAAGCGAGACCGGCTTGTCGCCGTTGCCGACATGGCCGGGCACCAGCGCGGCAACCACGGCAAAGGCGATCACACCGATGACCGTCACGGCCCAGAACGCCGCGCGCCAGCCGAGCATCAGGCCGACCCAGGCGCCGAAGGGCACACCCAGCAATGTCGCGACCGTAAGGCCGATGAACATGGTGGCAATCGCCGAGGCCCGCTTGTCCTCGGCGACGAGGCTGGTCGCCACCACCGAGCCGACGCCGAAGAAGGTACCATGGGCAAGGGAAGTCAACACGCGCGCGGCCATCAGCAATTCGTAGTTCGGTGCCAGTGCGCAGGCCGCATTGCCGAGCGTGAAGATCGCCATCAGCGCGAGCAGCACGGTTTTCCGTGGCATTCGCCGCGTCGCCAGCGTCAGGACGGGCGCGCCGACGAACACGCCGAGCGCATAGCCGGAGATGAGCAGGCCCGCGACGGGCACCGAGACGTGCATCTCGGCGGCGACCTGGAGCAACAGGCCCATGATGATGAATTCGGTGGTGCCGATGCCAAAGGCACCGGCGGTGAGCGCAAGGACGGCGGAAGGCATGCGTGGCTCCGATGGATGAGACGAGCCACGCAGATAGCCGCGCGTGGGCAAAACCGTTAGCATGGCCGCAATCCAATCATTTGTGACGTGAATTCAACATGGGCCGTTTCGACACCAACCGCTCCGCCGAGATGGAGGTCTTCGTCCGCGTCGTCGACCTCGGCGGATTCACCCAGGCCGGTCGAAAACTGCGCCTGACGCCATCGGGCGTGAGCAAGGTGATCTCACGGCTGGAGGCACGGCTCGGCTCGCGCCTCGTCAACCGCACCACACGCAAGCTGACCCTGACCGAAGAAGGGCAGGCGTTCTACCAACGGGCCGTGCGCATCCTCGCAGAGATGGAGGAAGCCGAGCGCGAGGCGGCCTCTGGTGCGGCCCCACGCGGCCGCGTCACGGTGAACAGCAACATTCCATTCGGCATGCTGCATGTGATGCCGCTGATCCCGCGGTTCCTGGAAGAGCATCCCGACGTCACGCTCGATCTCGTGCTCACGGATACGGTCATCGACCTGATGCAGGAGCGCGCCGACGTCGCGATCCGGGTCGGCCCGTTGCGTGCGTCACGTCTCATCGCCCGAAAACTCGGCACCAGCCGCATGGTCGTGGTCGGCGCGCCCGACTATCTCGCACGCTGCGGCACGCCGAGGACGCCGGCCGATCTCGCTAATCACCGCGGCATCGGCTGGACGTTTCCGCGCAGTATCCGGGGCTGGCCATTCAAGCGCGGCGACCACACCGAAGAAGCGGTGCCGCCGCCCGTCGCGCGCGCCAGCGACGGCGAAGCCGCGCGCCGCCTTGCGCTGGGCGGCGTCGGCCTCGCGCGCCTTGCCCTTTTCCACATCGGCCCCGACATCGAATCGGGCCGCCTCGTCCCGGTGCTGCAAAGCCACAATCCCGGCGACCGCGAAGACATCCACGCCGTCTATGTCGGCCACACTGCGCCGCTCCCGGCACGCGTCCGTGCGTTCATCGATTTCCTGGCCGAGCACGTGCGGGTGAGCGATCCCGTGCTGAAGCGGGCCGGAGACGGGAGATGGAAGCTGGCGGGATGAAACCAATGGCGGAGAGAGTGGGATTCGAACCCACGGTACGGTTTCCCGCACACACGCTTTCCAAGCGTGCGCCTTAAGCCACTCGGCCATCTCTCCGGAGCGCCCTCTCTTGAAGGGGCGCCGACGATTTTGCAAGGGATCGCGGTAAAATCGGGTGAAATTTTCCGCAACATATTGGATTTACGAGAGAATATCTCGCGCCGGCCAACGTCCTGACGCGCCGGTCGGCTGAACCATCGGTGGGTTTGGGGCGACGATTCACGTGAGGACGCCAGACATGCCAGGGACGCCATGACCATCTGCAAGACCATCACCGCGCTGAGCCTGATTTCGGCCTTGGGTATCGCCCTCGCCGCGCCGGCCCTGGCGCAGGTCTGCACGCGGCAGGGCGTCGAGGTGAGCTGCGACGACGGGCGGCGCGGAATGCTGTCGGGCGATGCCATCATCTGGCCGGACGGCACACGCTCGAGCGCCTCGCCGCATCCGAGCATGATCATCGGCAAAAAAAGCTCGGTGCATGTCGGGCCAGGCGTGTTCGTCGGCCAGGGTAAGGGTATGGCGCCGATGGATGATCCGAACGCGCCGAACAAGCGGCAGTGCGCGATTCTGGATGGCGTGTCGTATTGTTATTGACGCCGCGGGCCGCCCTCGCAGTGCACCGTCATGCCCGGGCTTGTCCCGGGCACTCACGTTCAAGCCGAGGCGTGAGACGTGGATGGCCGGGACAAGCCCGGCCTGAGGCGAGACCTTAGATCAACCGCACGCCTGAGATCGCCGACTTCAGCCAACGTAGCGCCTGCGGCGGTTGCGCGGCAAGCGGCGCGACGGCGGCCTTCTCCGTCCGGCACTTCTCGAGCTCAGCGACGAAATCGGCGGACCATTGCTGGATGGTGTGGCCGCGCAGCTTCTTCATCATCGCGTCCCAGCGCATCTTGCGCTCGGTGAGCGGCATTGAGGCCGCGACCGCGATCGCGCGCGCCATGCCGTCGATGTCGTGCGGATTGACCAGCAAGGCGGTGTCGAGCTCGTTGGCCGCGCCCGCGAACTTCGACAGCACCAGCACGCCGGGATCGGCCGGGTTTTGCGCGGCGACATATTCCTTGGCGACGAGGTTCATGCCGTCATGCAGCGGCGTTACCACGCCGATCTGCGCGGTGCGGTAGAGGCCTGCGAGCACGGCCTGGCTGAAGCCCTTGTTGAGGTAGCGGATCGGCGTCCAGTCCACTTCGCCGTGGCGACCGTTGACGTCGGTGACGAGACGAGCGACCTCGTTCTGGAGGTTGCCATAGGCCTCGATGCCACCCCGCGAGGGATTCGCGATCTGGAGCAGCGAAATGCTGCGCGCAAACTGCGGCTGCTCGGTCCAGAGCCGGTCGAACGCGCTGATGCGGTTGACGAGGCCTTTCGAATAATCAAGGCGATCGACGCCGATCGCGAGGCGCTCGCCGTTGAGGCTGCGCCGCAACCGAGACACGTCGGGATGCGACACCGATTTCGCGGCATAAGCTGCGAACTTTTCCGCATCGATGCCGATCGGAAACACTTCACAGCGGGTGCGGCCATGCTGAGAGATCGCAACACCGTTCTCAACGGCGAGGCCGAGCTCACCGCCGACATAACCGAGGAAGTTCTGGCAATCCTCATCGGTCTGGAAGCCGAGCAGATCATAGGCCAGCATCGCCGTGATCAGCTCGCGATGATTGGGCACGCCCTGCATCACCGCGGCGACCGGCCACGGCGTATGAAGGAAGAAACCGATCGGATCATCGACGCCGAGATCGCGCAATTCCGCACCGAGCGCAAGGAAGTGATAATCCTGCACCCAGAACGCAGTTTTTGCTTTTCGGAAGCGCATCAAGGCGCGCGCCATGAAGGCGTTGACCTCGCGATAGCTGACATAATCCTCGCGCGAGACGCGGATCAGATCGCTGCGCGAATGCAGTGCCGGCCATAACGCCGAATTGGCAAAGCCTTCGTAATAGCCGCCGTAATGCGCCGCCGGCAGATCCAACGTCGCAATCGCGCCCGACCCCAGCGCTTCGATCTCGGCGAACGGTTCCTTCTGATGGCCATCGCGCACGCGGCCTGAAGAACCCACCCAAATAGCTCCCGAATGTTCCACGACCGGCAGCAAGGCCGCCGCGAGGCCACCCGTCATGGGTTCATTGGGTTTGCCGCGCGCGACGCGATTTGAAACGACGACTAAGTTCACAGGCCGTCCCCTCCTGTTTCATTCCACCCGTTTAACTGCCGTTCATCAATATGGTTCCTGATCATCGTTTCAACGAATTGAAACCAAAATCAGGCGTGCGCGTTGGAACTGGTTTCGCTCGCGGAACCAAGGATTTCAGCGCAAAGAGAGCTCGTGCGCCCGGAATTGCGCAGGATGCATTGCGATGCGCCACGAAAGGGTGGCGCGCATTGTGTTTGCGAAGTGGCGCTGCCTTTGTTTCACCTCGGATCGAGCAGGTGCGCAAGGAACGCGCGCACATCGCTCGGCGCATCGAAGTGACCATTCACACCCATGGCGCGGCGGCCGACCGAGAAGGCGAGCCCATTCATATCAGGCATGATCGCGAACACGGTCTCATCTGTGACGTCGTCACCGATGAACAGTGGACGACGCCCCCTGAAGGGCTCGTGCTTCATCAACTCGCGCACGCCGCTCGCCTTGGTGAAGCCTGAATGCTTGATCTCGCAGACGAACTTGCCAGGCAGCACCTCGATCGGCGCACTGGGCAGGTCCGCGCGGATCAGCGACACGGATTCGTAGATCGCCTTCTCCGCATGCGGCGCCAGGCGGTAATGCAGCGCCAGCGAATAGCCCTTGTCCTCGAGCAGAATGCCCGGGCTGAGCTTGGCAATCGCAGCCAGCCGTCGCTTCAGCTCCTTGTCCAGCGGCGGCGCATGCACGGCATCAGCTTCATTGTCCGCGGACAGCCGCATCTCTGCGCCGTGACCGGCGACGGCGCAAAACACGTCGGGCGCGAAAATCAGATCGATATCGTTGAGTGAGCGGCCGCTGACCAGCGCCAGCGCGCCTGACGTACATTCCACCAATCGGTTGAGCGTGTCCGAAAGGCCCGGCGGCACCCACACCTCGCGCGGCGTCGGCATCAGGTCGAGCAGCGTGCCGTCGATGTCGAGCAGGATCGCGGTCTCGTTCAGATGCGGCACGAGCGCGTGCGGCACCGGCACCGTTTCCGGCGTCTCGTCGTCACCAGGGATGGTGAGCTTCTCGTCCAATTCCATTTCCGCCAGTTCCGATTTCATAGTCTACTCCATAACGGCAAGCGGCCGTGCGATTTGTTCGAGCGATTTGCGCTCCGCCGAGACGGCATAGCGCCACGCCACGATTGCAGCCGCGATCATCAGGGCTGCCCCCAGCAGATAGCCGGCGAATACGCTGGTGCGCGATCCCGTGTCGATCAGAACGCCGAACAGCGCCGGCCCGATCACGCCGCCGATGCCCGTGCCGACTGCATAGAATACCGCGATCGCCAGCGCGCGAACCTCTAAGGGAAAGTTCTCGCTGACGGTGAGATAGGCCGCGCTCGCGGCGGGCGAGGCGAAGAAGAAGATCACCATCCAGGCGATGGTCTGCCCCTGCGCGCTGAGCGCGCCGATCGAGAATAGATAGCCTGACAGCGCCAGCAGCAGGCCTGACATGCCATAGGTGAACATGATCATGGCGCGGCGGCCGAGCGTATCGAAGAGACGGCCGAGCAGCAGCGGGCCGAGGAAGTTGCCGGCGGCGAAGGGTAGCAGGTACCAGCCGACGTGATCGGCGCTGATGCCGTAGAAATCGGTCAACACCAGCGCGAAGGTGAAGAAGATGGCGTTATAGAAAAATGCCTGCGCGCTCATCAGCATGAGGCCGACCAGCGCGCGCTGTCGATAAACCGAGAACAGCGTGTGGATGACCTCGGCGATCGGCGTGTGATCGCGCATCCTCAGGCGGATCTTCGTAAAGCGACCGTCGCTCGTATCCTGGCCGTGTCCAATGACCGAACGCTCGATCTCATCGGCGATCGCATGAGCCTCGTCGGGCCGACCATGGATCATCAACCAGCGCGGACTCTCCGGAATCCACATCCGCATCAACAGCACGACGAGGCCGAGCGTCGCGCCGATCAGATAGGCGAGGCGCCAGCCCATGTCGGGCCCCATCGCGGCAGGATCGAGCAGAACGATGGCTGCCACCGCGCCCATCGCAGCGCCGATCCAGAAGCTGCCGTTGATCACGAGATCGGTCCAGCCGCGATACCGCGCCGGCACCAGCTCCTGGATGGTTGAGTTGATCGCGGTGTATTCGCCGCCGATACCGGCACCGGTGAGGAAACGAAACACCGCGTAGCTCGCCACATCCCATGACAGAGCCGTCGCAGCCGTCGCCGAGAGGTAGAGCGCAAGCGTGATGAAGAACAATTTCTTGCGGCCGATGCGATCGGTAAGCCAGCCGAAGCCGAGCGCACCCAGCACCGCGCCGGCGAGATAGGCGGAATTGGCAATGCCGAGATCGAGATTGGAAAAATGCAGCGAGGGACTCTGCTTCAGCGCGCCCGAGAGCGCGCCGGCCAGGGTCACCTCGAGTCCGTCGAGGATCCAGGTGATGCCGAGCGCGAGCACGACGCGCGTGTGAAAGCCGCTCCACGGCAGCGCGTCGAGCCGCGAGGGGATGCTGGTCTCGACGATGCGATCCGTCGCCACCGCCGAGATCGCAGGTCCATAATTCAGCGCTGGGCTTTCCTGCAATTCCATCGCGTTGTTGCGTCTGATCAATGGAAGCGGCCCCGGTTCACATGGCATGGACGGGGTCGATCCGATCATGGGGGTGCGGCATTCCGCCTGCCTGCGACAACGTCTGCCATGAAGTCGAGTTCCCTTGGGAACAGCCTCCAAGAACATCCGTTTCCGATGGAGCTGCAAGGAGTTGACGCATGGCTCAGGTCAGAAAGACGACACATTCGCGGAAGACAGGCGCGCGCAACACCGCGCGCCGCAAGGCCAGCACGACACGCAAGAGGTCAAGCCGCCGCGCAGCACCGAAGCGATGGTCGCAACGTGTGACGAAGGAGAGCAACGCGCTCGATCTCAAGCACGGTGTGTTCAAGCTCAAGGACCCCAGGAAAATCGCGGGCTCCCTGAAGCGCTCGGCCGAGCACAGCTCGCGTCGCAAGACCGGCGCCTATCGCTCTGCGCTGTCGATGCTGACGTTCTACATCAACCGCGCCGGCAAGACGCTACCGAAGACGCAGCGCACGCGACTGGAGCGCGCAAAGGTGGAGCTGAAGCGGGCTTTCGGGAAGGAGTGAGTTTCAGAGCTCCGCAGTCGTCCTGGGCAACCGAAGCGCTGATCCAGGACCCATCATCACAAGACGTGGTTTGGCGAAGACTCGGAGTTACCCGCTTCGCGCAGCAACGGTTTCCCGGGGGAAATGGGTCCTGGCCTTGGCCAGCATGACGACGGAGGAAGTGGCGCGGTCCGAGCGTCACGCCGCGCGGATATTGGCCATGAAGCGGTCGAGTTCGGCGCGCAGGCGGGTGCTTTCGCTCGACAGCGTCTTGGCCGAGTTCAGCACCTCTTCCGAGGCCGAACCGGTCTCGGCGGCGCCGCGGTTGACCTCGCCGATATCGGTGGCTGCGGTCTGGGTGCCCCGCGCGACGGTCTGGACGCTGCGGGCGATCTCCTGCGTCGCCGCACCCTGCTGCTCGACGGCGCTCGCGATCGAGGTCGAGATCGACGAGATCTGACCGATGGTCGCACCGATCTCCTTGATCGCGGCGACCGATTCGGCCGTGGCGCCCTGCATGCCGGTGATATGCGAGGAGATTTCATCGGTCGCCTTCGCCGTCTGGCTCGCCAGCGACTTCACTTCGCTCGCAACCACGGCAAAGCCGCGGCCGGCCTCCCCGGCGCGCGCCGCCTCGATGGTGGCGTTGAGCGCCAGAAGATTGGTCTGCTCAGCAATCGCCGTGATCAGCTTGACGACCTCGCCGATCTGCTGGGCGGCATGCGACAGTTTGCCGATACGGCCGTCGGTCTCCTTAGCCTGCACCACGGCGGCCTCGGCGATGCGGCTGGAATCGCGGACCTGGCGGCCGATCTCCTCGACCGAGGCCGAGAGCTCTTCGGTCGCGGTCGCGACCGATTGCATGTTAGAAGACGCCTGCTCGGAGACGCCGGCGACCTGGCTCGACAGGCTCTGCGTGGTCTCGGCGGTGCGGGTCAGCGTGGAGGCTGCCGATTCCAGCTGCACGGCGGAAGCCGAGACGTTGGAGACGATGGCGCCGACCGCGTTCTCGAAATCGTCGGCGAAGCGAATCAGCTCGGCGCGCCGGCTTGCAGCCTGCTCCCGGTTCTGGGCTTCGCTGGCGGCGGCATCGCGCTCGGCCTTGGCCACCGCCTGAACCTTGAACTCCTCGACCGCTCCGGCCATCTCGCCGATCTCGTCCTTGCGACCAAGACCCGGCAGCACCACGTCGAAATTGCCCGAGGCCAGCTCCCGCATCGCCTTGCACATCGCAATCATCGGACGCGAGATGCCGTTGCCGAGCATCCAGGCCAGCGCGGCACCGACGGCAAGGCCACCGAGCGCCATCATCAGCATCAGCCGCTCGGTGTCCCCGATCGTCGCATTGGCGCTCGCCTCGATGCGCTGCTGGTCGGCAGTCAGATCCGAGCGCAGTTCGCCCGAAAGTTTCACGATGGACGCGGCCGTCTTGGTCATCTCGCCATTCAGCTTGACAATGACCTTCACGTTTTCGGTCAGCTTTACGAAGGAGGTGCGATACTGCTTCAGGAGATTGCCGATCTCGGTGACGCGGTCGGTGATCTTCTGGTCGTTCGCGTAGATCGAGACCAGCAAGGTCTCCAGGAACTTGATGCGGGCGATCACGCCATCGGCGGTCTTCGGCTCCGGCTTGGCAACGAAGGCGCTGACCGAGGTGGAGACCGCCAGATATTGCGAGGTGATGTCCTTAGCTGTGGTCTGGACGGATGCAAGACCCGCCAGCGCCGCCGTGTCGCCGAGATCGTCGAACTTGAAGCGGATCTTGTTGCCGACGCTGTTGAGCTCATCGGCCGCGATCTTGTTGTTTTCGCGTGTCAGAGTGATGATCTCACTGAACACCTTCGTGAAGCGCTGGAACTCGGCCTCAAGTTTGCCGACCTGCTCGCGGCGCGCGGCGCCGGTCGTGGCGGACAACGACTTGCCGATCGCGCCCCTCAGATTCTCTTCGGCGGCCTTGGCCGCGGTCTCGTCGTCGGCGGCGCCGGTCAGGGTGTAGGCCCGCGCGAGCCCCTGATAGGCGATCAGTTCACGATCGACGGTCCGCGCCAGATCGGCTTCCGATACGCTGGTCCGATACGAGGCCACGGCGCCTGCGATCCGCTCGAAGCCGAAATAGGCGAAAGCCATGCTGACGGCGAGGATGGCTAGCACCGCCACGAAGCCGAGGATGATTTTTGCGCGAAAACGCAGCGTTGGCAGCTTCGATGGTTTCGACTTCGACTTGACCGACATTCCCCCACCCCATTCCATTCGCGGAAAACCAGGCGCAGCCCGGAAGCAGCCCGCTTCCTGACTCTCCGGCACGTTACGGGGCAAAGGATAAGCTGTGGTAAATTTGTGGCACCGCAACTGGCGGTTAGCTGACGCGGGGGGATAGTTCACTCAACTCGTCATCCCGGATGAGCAGAGCGCCGATCGGGACGACCGGCCGAATGTGAGGCGATAGCGAGGGCTTCGGCCGCAGAATGGCTTGACGCGCAGTGAACTTACGCCGCGCGGATATTGGCCATGAAGCGGTCGAGTTCGGCGCGCAGGCGGGTGCTTTCGCTCGACAGCGTCTTGGCCGAGTTCAGCACCTCTTCCGAGGCCGAACCGGTCTGGGCGGCGCCGCGGTTGACCTCGCCGATATCGGTGGCTGCGGTCTGGGTGCCCCGCGCGACGGTCTGGACGCTGCGGGCGATCTCCTGCGTCGCCGCACCCTGCTGCTCGACGGCGCTCGCGATCGAGGTCGAGATCGACGAGATCTGACCGATGGTCGCACCGATCTCCTTGATCGCGGCGACCGATTCGGCCGTGGCGCCCTGCATGCCGGTGATATGCGAGGAGATTTCATCGGTCGCCTTCGCCGTCTGGCTCGCCAGCGACTTCACTTCGCTCGCAACCACGGCAAAGCCGCGGCCGGCCTCCCCGGCGCGCGCCGCCTCGATGGTGGCGTTGAGCGCCAGAAGATTGGTCTGCTCAGCAATCGCCGTGATCAGCTTGACGACCTCGCCGATCTGCTGGGCGGCATGCGACAGTTTGCCGATACGGCCGTCGGTCTCCTTAGCCTGCACCACGGCGGCCTCGGCGATGCGGCTGGAATCGCGGACCTGGCGGCCGATCTCCTCGACCGAGGCCGAGAGCTCTTCGGTCGCGGTCGCGACCGATTGCATGTTAGAAGACGCCTGCTCGGAGACGCCGGCGACCTGGCTCGACAGGCTCTGCGTGGTCTCGGCGGTGCGGGTCAGCGTGGAGGCTGCCGATTCCAGCTGCACGGCGGAAGCCGAGACGTTGGAGACGATGGCGCCGACCGCGTTCTCGAAATCGTCGGCGAAGCGGATCAGCTCGGCGCGCCGGCTTGCAGCCTGCTCCCGGTTCTGGGCTTCGCTGGCGGCGGCATCGCGCTCGGCCTTGGCCACCGCCTGAACCTTGAACTCCTCGACCGCTCCGGCCATCTCGCCGATCTCGTCCTTGCGACCAAGACCCGGCAGCACCACGTCGAAATTGCCCGAGGCCAGCTCCCGCATCGCCTTGCACATCGCAATCATCGGACGCGAGATGCCGGTACCGAGCAGGAAGGCGAGGACCGCCCCCAGCAGCGTGCCGCCGACGGCGAGCATCAGCACCAGTTGCTCGGTCTGCCCGATGGTTGCTTCCGACTCCGCCTCCAGCCGCTGCTGTTCGGCGATGAGGTCCGCCTTCATGGCGGTGGAGCCCTGAAGGATGGCGCCGGCCGAGCCGCTCATTTCGGTCACGAGCTCATCGACCAGCTTGGCGTTGGCGATCAGCTTCTCCAGCGCTTCCCGATAGGCCCCCAGCAGCGCCTTGGCGTCCTTCAGCCCGGCGACGATCTTGTCGTCCATGGAATAGATTGCACCGAGTGAGTTCTCGACGAATTTCAGCCGCGCCAGCGCGCTTGCCGCGACCGCCTGGTCGGAATTGAGGATGAAATTGCTCGCGGCGGAGCTTGCGGTCTGGAACTGGGCATTGACCTGCTTGGTGCCGAACTCGATCGCCTGCGCCTCCGCGTCGGAGGCGTTGTTGCCGATGTCATCGAGCTTGTATTTCAGGAGATTGGCGTTGCGCTGGAGCTGGTTCTGGACCAGCAGCACGCTGTCACGCTTGGCCTGCAGGATCTTGGCAAACGTCATGGAGAAGTTGGAAAACTCCTTGGCGAGCTTGTTGAGGCCCTCTTGCCGCGCCGGCTTCTTGGCGTTCTTGATGGCCAGGTCGATCGCGCTCTTGAGGCTGGCTTCTGCCTCCAGCGCCGCCTTGGCGTCGTCCTCCTTGCCGGTAACGACAAAGTAGCGGGCAGCCGAACGATAGGCGAGCAGCTCGCGGTCGATGTTGCGGGCAAGGTCGGCCTCGGAAACGCTGGTGCGGTAGGACCCGACCCCGGAGGAAACCCGCTCAAAGCCGAAATATGAGAAGGCCATGCTGCCGGCCGAGATCACCAGCACTGCGGCAAAGCCCAGGATGATCTTGGTACGGAACCTGAGAGCCGGAAGTAGTGTTCGCTTCGACGGCGACCCGATACGCCCAGACATTCCCACCCCCATTTTCATTCAGCCGCGACCCGGAGGCGCCCCGCCCCAGACCTGGATGCGCAAAACTAAGGCACAATCGATAAGGGGCGGTAAACTCAGTGCATCTCCCGATTCCAAGGTCATCGGGCCAAAGGCTGACCGGCTACAAAAAGGCGACGGCTGGCATCCCATGGTTAGAAGGGCCGCGCCGTCCGGGTCCAGCGGCTCGCTGGCAAATCATTGCACGCCCTTCTGGATCAATGACTTTTCCATGACGCCGGCGACCAAAATCCCAGTTGCAAAGTTCCGGGTCGCCGGTCTCTAATTGGAAACAATCAAAATCAATCTCGGGAGGACTTCACCGTGTCTACTGTCAAACTGACGGTCAACGGCAAGGCCGTTGCCGTTGACGTCGAGGACCGCACGCTGCTGGTCCAGCTGCTGCGCGATCACCTCAACCTCACCGGCACCCATGTCGGCTGCGACACCAGCCAGTGCGGCGCCTGCGTCGTCCACATGGACGGCCGTGCGGTGAAATCCTGCACCATGTTGGCGGGACAGGCAGACGGCGCGAGCGTCATCACGATCGAAGGCATCGCAAAGGGCGACGAACTGCATCCGATGCAGGCCGCTTTCCGCGACAATCACGGCCTGCAATGCGGATATTGCACACCGGGCATGATCATGTCGGCGATCGACATCGTGCAGCGCCACGGGGGCCAGCTCGACGAGGCCACCGTGCGTCAGGAGCTCGAGGGCAATATCTGCCGCTGCACCGGCTACCACAACATCGTCAAGGCCGTGCTGGATGCGGCCGGTCGCATGAAGGTTGCGCAGGCGGCCGAGTAAAGGCCGCAGCGAACAAGAAAATCACTGGCGCTTTCGATGGAAAGCGCGGGTCAACAAATTCCGGTCGGGAGGACCAGACATGGGTGTTGAAGGCATCGGCGCACGCGTGCTGCGCAAGGAAGACAAGCGTTTCATTACCGGCAAGGGCCGCTACGTCGACGATATCAAATTGCAGGGCATGACCCATGCGTATTTCATCAGAAGCCCGCACGCGCACGCCAAGGTGAAGGGGATCGACTCTTCCGCCGCGCTGAAGATGCCGGGCGTTGTCGCGGTGCTCACGGGACAGCAGCTCGTCGACGACAAGGTCGGCAACCTGATCTGCGGCTGGGCCATCACTTCCAAGGACGGCAGCCCGATGAAGATGGGCGCATGGCCGGCGATGGCGCCCGAGACGGTGCGCTTCGTTGGACAGGCCGTCGCTGTCGTGATCGCGGAGAGCAAGAATCTGGCGCGCGACGCGGCGGAAGCCGTCGTCGTCGATTACGAAGAGCTTCCGGCGGTCGCCGACATGCACGCCGCCATCAAGCCCGGAGCACCGCAGCTTCACCCCGAAGCCCCCGGCAACCAGGTCTACGACTGGGTGATCGGCGACGAGAGTGCGGTGGATGCAGCCTTCTCGAAGGCCGCCAATGTGGTCAAGCTCGACGTCACCAACAACCGCCTCGCGCCCAACGCGATGGAGCCGCGCGCGGCGATCGCCGATTACGACGCGGCGGAGGAGCATTTCACGCTCTACACGACGTCGCAGAACCCGCACGTCGCCCGCCTCGTGCTGTCGGCGTTCTACAACATCGCCCCCGAGCACAAGCTGCGCGTGATCGCGCCCGACGTCGGCGGCGGCTTTGGCTCGAAGATCTTCATCTATCCCGAAGAGATGGTGGCGCTGTGGGCCTCGAAGAAGGTCGGCCGTCCCGTGAAATGGACCGGCGACCGCACCGAGGCCTTCCTCACCGACGCGCATGGCCGTGACCATGTGACGCATGCCGAGATGGCCTTCGACGCCAACAACAAGATCACCGGGTTGAAAGTGAAGACCTACGCCAATTTCGGCGCCTACATGTCGCTGTTCTCGTCGTCGGTGCCGACCTATCTCTACGCAACGCTGCTGTCCGGCCAGTACAACATCCCGGCGATCCATGCCGAGGTGATCGGGGTCTACACCAACACCACGCCGGTCGACGCCTATCGCGGCGCCGGCCGTCCCGAGGCCAGCTATCTGCTCGAGCGGCTGATGGAAACGGCGGCGCGGCAATTGAACGTCGATCCGGCCGCACTGCGCCGGACCAACTTCATCACCCAGTTCCCGCACCAGACGCCTGTCATCATGGCCTATGACACCGGCGACTTTAATGCTTCGCTCGATGCGGCGATGAAGGCGATCGACTATGCCGGCTTCCCTGCCCGCAAGGCACAAGCAAAGGCACAAGGCAAGCTGCGCGGCATCGGCGTATCCTGCTACATCGAGGCCTGCGGCATCGCGCCGTCAAAGGCCGTCGGCAGCCTGGGTGCCGGCGTCGGCCTGTGGGAATCGGCTGAGGTGCGCGTCAACCCGGTCGGCACCATCGAGATCCTGACCGGCTCGCACAGCCACGGCCAGGGTCACGAGACCACCTTCTGCCAGCTCGTCGCCGATCGCTTGGGCGTTCCCATCAGCCAGGTCTCGATCGTCCATGGCGACACCGACAAAGTGCAGTTCGGCATGGGCACCTATGGCTCCCGCTCGGCGGCCGTAGGTCTCACTGCGATCCTGAAGGCGATGGAGAAGATGGAATCCAAGGCCAAGAAGATTGCCGCGCATGCGCTGGAGGCTTCTGAGGCCGACATCGTCATCGAGAACGGCGAGTTCAAGGTCACGGGCACCGACAAGGCGATCGCCTTCCCGATGGTCGCGCTCGCGGCCTACACCGCGCACAATCTGCCTGAAGGAATGGAGCCCGGCCTGAAGGAAAGCGCCTTCTACGACCCGACCAACTTCACCTTCCCGGCCGGCGCCTATATCTGCGAGCTCGAGGTCGATCCCGGCACCGGCAAGACGTCCTTCGTCAACTTCGTCGCGGCCGACGATTTCGGCCGGCTGATCAACCCGATGATCGTCGAGGGACAGGTTCATGGTGGACTCGCCCAAGGCATCGGGCAGGCGCTGCTCGAGCACGCGATCTACGATGCCAACGGCCAGCCGGTCACGGCCTCGTTCATGGATTACTCCATGCCGCGCGCCGACGATCTGCCCTCGTTCAATCTCTCCCACACCACGACGCTGTGCCCGGGCAATCCCCTGGGCATCAAGGGTTGCGGTGAGGCCGGCGCGATCGGCGCTTCTGCGGCCGTGATCAACGCGATCACGGATGCGATCGGCAAGAACAATCTGGAAATGCCCGCAACCCCGGACAGGGTGTGGCGCACGATCCACGCGGCTTAAGAGGGAGGAACGAAGATGTACCAGACCACCTATCATCGGGCTTCCTCGGTCGAAGAAGCCGTGAGCCTGTTCGGCAAGAGCAGCGAGGCGAAATTTCTCGCCGGCGGACAGACACTGCTGCCGGTCATGAAACAGCGGCTTGCCAGTCCCTCCGACGTGATCGACCTCGGCAGGATCAAGGAGTTGCAGGGCGTCGAGCTGTCAGGCGATACGCTGACAATCAAGGCCGCCACGACCTATTACGACATCATGCAGAATGCCGCTGTGAAGAAGGCGATCCCCGCGATTGCCTATCTCACCTCGGTGCTCGGCGACCCTGCCGTGCGCTATCGCGGCACGATCGGCGGCTCGATTGCCAACAACGATCCTGCCGCAGACTTTCCGGCCGCGCTGCTGGCGCTCGGCGCGACCGTAAAGACCAATAAGCGATCGATTGCGGCGGAGGATTTCTTCCAGGGCCTGTTCACCACGGCGCTCGAAGACGGCGAGATCATCACCGCGGTGTCGTTCCCGGTTCCGGCAAAAGCGGGTTACGAAAAAATGCGGCACCCGGCCTCGCGCTTCGCACTGACCGGCGTGTTCGTCGCGCAGACCAAGTCCGGCGAGGTTCGGGTGGCCGCCACCGGCGCCTCGCAGTCTGGCGTGATGCGCGTGCCCGCAATCGAAGCCGCGCTGAAGGCGAACTGGTCGCCATCGGCGCTCGACAGCGTCAGTATTTCTGCGAACGGATTGCTGGCTGACATCCACGGCACGGCCGAGTACCGGGCCAACCTCGTCAAGGTAATGGCGCAGCGCGCGGTAGCCGCGGCTGGGTGATGTTCGCGCTTCAGCGCCTCGACGCAAATTTTCCGCGGCGCGCACTTCGGTGCGCGCCGCTTTTATTATGCGCCCATGCATGAAAAGCGCTTGCCTCGTTCGGTGTAAGGCGGGAAAAGTTAATTGATCAATTAACTCGATAGAGGAAACGTCCAGGCGAATGCGCTCATCGCGCACGCGCGCTGCGACCCGAGGAAACAACAACGTGCTCGACAAACCAGCTCAAAACTCCTCCGTCCGCACCTCCGGCCCGCTGTCGGGTTTTCGCATCGTCGAATTCGCCGGCATCGGACCCGGCCCGTTCGCCTGCATGATGCTGGCCGACATGGGCGCCGACGTCGTCACGCTCGATCGCGTCGGCGCGAGGAAGAGCATGAAGTCGGTGGCGGGCCGCGGCCGCAAGGTGATCGAGCTCGACCTCAAGGACAAGGCGGCGATCGCGCAAGTGCTCGACCTGCTGGCCAGCGCCGATGCGCTGGTCGAAGGCTTCCGTCCCGGCGTGATGGAGCGGCTCGGGCTCGGGCCGGACTTGGTGCTCGCGCGCAACCCCAAGCTGGTCTATGGCCGCATGACCGGCTGGGGCCAGGAAGGCCCGCTTGCCAACGCCGCCGGCCACGACATCAATTACATCTCCATCACCGGTGCGCTTGCCGCGATCGGCACCAAAGAGGCACCGGTGCCGCCGCTCAACCTGGTCGGCGATTTCGGCGGCGGCGCGCTTTATCTCGTCGTCGGCGTGCTGGCCGCACTGCTGGAGGCGCAGAGATCCGGCAAGGGCCAGGTGGTCGATGCCGCGATGTGCGACGGCGCGGCGTCGCTGATGTCGTTCTTCTTCGATATGACCACGATGGGACGCTGGACCGAGGAGCGCAACCAGAACTTCCTCGACGGCGGCGCGCATTTCTACGGCGTCTACGAATGCGCCTGCGGCCATTTCGTCTCGATCGGCTCGATCGAGCCGCAATTCTACGCGCTACTGCGCCAGCATGCGGGCCTGACCGACGCCGATTTCGACGCGCAGATGGATCGGAACGCCTGGCCGGCGCTGAAGGAGAAGCTGAAGGCGGTGTTCAAGAGCAAGACGCGCGAAGACTGGTGCAAGATCATGGAAGGCACCGACATCTGCTTCGCGCCGGTGCTGACCATGTCGGAAGCCACGCAACACCCGCACATGGTCGCGCGCAACGTCTTCATCGAGCGCCATGGCGTGAAGCAGCCCGCGCCCGCGCCGCGCTTCTCGCGCACACCCTCCACGGTGCGCGAGCCGGAAGCGGCGGAGATCGGTGCGGTCACGAAGGCGTGGAAGGCAGCGAAGTAAGCCTCAGCGCACGAATCCGCAGGGTGAAAAAGGCGCATAGCGCCGTGCCGAGCATCTCTCGCAGATCGCTACAGAACTGGTGGGCACGCTTACGCTTGCCCACCCTACGGCACTGAGCTATGCCGCGCTGTCCACCTTCAACACCCCGCGCCGGATCTGATCCTCCTCGATCGATTCGAACAGAGCCTTGAAATTGCCCTCGCCGAATCCATCGTCGCCCTTGCGCTGGATGAACTCGAAAAAGATCGGCCCGATCGCGTTGGCCGAGAAGATTTGCAGCAGCACCTTGGTCTGACCGCCATCGACGACACCCTCGCCGTCGATCAAAATGCCGTTGGTCTTGAGACGTGCGACGTCCTCGCCGTGTTTGGGCAGGCGCGCGTCGATCTTCTCGAAATAGGTATCGGGCGGAGGCGGCATGAAGGGCAGGCCGGCCTCGCGCAGGCCTTCGATGGTTTGGTAGATGTCGCGGCAGCCGCAGGCGATGTGCTGGATACCTTCGCCGCGATAGGTCTTCAGATATTCCTCGATCTGGCCGGAATCGCCGGCATCCTCGTTGATCGGAATCCGGATCTTGCCATCCGGGCTGGTCAACGCGCGCGAGAACAGGCCCGACGCGCGGCCCTCGATGTCGAAGAAGCGGATCTGGCGGAAGTTGAACAGCTTTTCGTAGAAGCCGGCCCAAACATCCATGCGACCGCGATGGACGTTGTGGGTGAGATGGTCGAGATAGAACAGGCCCGCGCCGAACGGCCGCGGATCGCGCGCCCCTAACCATTCGAACTCGGCATCATAGGCCGAGCCGTTGTCTCCATAGCGGTCGACCAGATACAGCAGGCTGCCGCCAATACCCTTGATGGCGGGGACGTCGAGCGTCCTTTGCGACGACGACACGTCGGCCGGCTTGGCACCGAGCGCGATCGCGCGATCATAGGCCGCCTTCGCATCGACAACACGGAACGCCATCGACGGCGCACAGGGGCCGTGCGCGGCGACGAAGTCGTGGCCGTGGGTGCCGGGCTCTTCGTTGACGAGATAATTGATGTCGCCTTGGCGATAGACCGTGATCTTCTTCGCCTTGTGGCGCGCCACGGCCGTATAGCCCATCAGCTTGAACAGCGCGTGCAACTCTTCCGGGTTGGGATGCGCATATTCGACGAACTCGAACCCGTCGGTTCCCATCGGATTGTCGGTGCTGATCCTGGCCGGCGGCGCATCGTGCGGAAACGGACCCATGGTGTTCTCCCAAATTGCTGCTGGCAGAACTATCCTTCATGGAGCGCGCAATGAGTGTGCAAATCCGCCGCTATTTCGCTATCTTACACACGATCCATGCACAGAATGGGCGAAATACGCATGATCTCAGTTGATGGCTTCGACCTCAAGATTCTCGACGCACTCCAGGACGATGGCCGCCTCACCAACCAGGAGCTCGCCGGCCTCGCTGGCCTCTCTGCCTCGCAATGCTCGCGGCGTCGGATGCGGCTTGAAGAGGAGAAGGTGATCGCGGGCTACCACGCTGATCTCTCCAGCGAGACGCTCGGCTTCGGCGTGGTCGCCTTCATCCAGGTGACGCTGGCGACGCACTCGCCGGACAACGCCAAGCGCTTTCGCGCGCTGGTCAATCGAATCGACGAAATCCAGGAGGCCTATTCGCTCACCGGCGATGCCGACTATGTGCTGAAAGCCGTGCTGCGCGACCTCAAGGGTCTCTCCAACCTCGTCAACGACGTCCTGATGCCGCATCAGAGCGTCGCGCATGTGCGCTCCTCAATCGTGCTCGACAGGCTGAAGGAGAGCACGCGGCTGCCGCTCAAGGAGATCAAGCCGGGCTGAAATCGAGGGAAATCCGGCATTCGCGCTAGGCATGGGATCTGCGATGATTGATGCCAGTCCGCGGAGATTCGACCATGGCCCTCCAGCTTCGACCGAACTGCGAATATTGCGATCGCGACCTGCCGCCGAATGCGACCGACGCGCGGATCTGCTCGTATGAATGCACGTTCTGCGCGCACTGCGTCGAGACCAGGCTCTTCAATGTCTGCCCAAACTGCGGCGGCGGCTTTACGCCGCGCCCGATCCGCCCCACGCAAGAATGGCGGCCGGGCGTCTGCACGACCAGGCAGGCGCCCTCCGACAAGCGGGTGCATCTGAAGTACAGCCTGGAAGATGTCGCTGCGCATTGCGCGAGGATACGCGAGGTGCCGCCGGAGAAGCGGTGAACTCTCTCCGCGCCGTCATTGCGAGGAGCCCTTGCGACGAAGCAATCCAGACTGCCGCCATGGAAAGATTCTGGATTGCTTCGCGGAGCCTGTCATCGGGCCGCGCTTCGCGCGGACCCGTTGGCTCGCAATGACGGAGAATGTGGATAGAGCCTCGCGCCACGCTCCCCAGTTATTCCGCCGCCAAAATCGTCCCCTCCACTTCGCCAAACCCCACGCGATAGCCGTTGCCCTGGCACCAACCGCGCATGACGAGCGAATCGCCGTCCTCCAGGAAGGAGCGTTTGGCGCCGCCGGGCAACTCCACGGGCTCGGTGCCGTTCCAACTGATTTCCAAGAGGCTGCCGCGCTGGTTCTTCTCCGGGCCGGAGATGGTGCCGCTCCCAAGGAGATCGCCGACGTTCATGGCGCAACCGCTGGAGGCGTGGTGCATGAGCTGCTGCACCGACGACCAGTACATGTACTTGAAATTGGTGCGGCTGATGCTGGCGGGGGCGTTGGCACCGGCGGTGCGCAAGGACACGTCGAGCGCGATGTCGTAGTTCTGCGGCTTGCTCTGCTTGAGATAATCGAGCGGCGCCGGCTCCTGCTCCGGCCCCTTGAGCCGGAATGGCTCCAACGCTTCGCGCGTCACGACCCATGGGCTGATCGAGGTTGCGAATGCTTTTGCCAGGAACGGACCAAGCGGCACATATTCCCATTGCTGGATATCGCGCGCGCTCCAGTCGTTGAGCAGCACGAACCCGAAGATCATCTCCTCGGCCTGGCTCTCGGTGAGCATGCCGCCCATCGGCGACGGCTGACCAACGACGACGCCCATCTCCAGCTCGAAGTCGAGCCGCTTGCACGGCGCGAAGCTCGGCAAGTCCACATTCGGCGGCTTCAGCTGCCCCCGCGGGCGCTTCACCTTCGTGCCTGACACCACGACGGTCGAGGCTCGGCCATTATAAGCGATCGGCATATGTAGCCAGTTCGGCTGGAGCGCATTGTCCTTGCCACGGAACATCACGCCGACATTCGTGGCGTGCTCCTTGGAGGAATAGAAGTCGGTGTAGCCGGAGATGGTGAAGGGCAGATGCAGTTTTGCATCGCGCATCGGCACGAGCGCCTGCTTGCGCAGCTCCTCGTTGTCGCGCAGCTCCGGATGATCGTGGCGCAGGAGCTCACTGATCCGCGCCCGCGTCTTGGCCCAGACGTTTGGTCCCAGCGCCATGAACGGATTGAGCGAGGCTCCGGAGAACACGCCGAGTGGACTGATATCGAGCCGCGAGTCCTGCTCGAGCTCCCAGAGATCGAGCACGTAGTTGCCGATCGCGACGCCCACGCGCGGCGTCGGATTGGCCGCAGTCGAGAACACACCATAAGGCAGGTTCTGGATCGGAAAGTCCGAGGCGGGGTCGATGTCGATAAAGGAGCGGAGGCTGGGTTCGTTGGGGTGAGGCATAGGTTTTCCGTGGCGCAGCGGTGACGGTGTCACCCTCCCCTGGAGGGGGAGGGTCGGCTCATATTGAGCGCAGCGAAATATGAGACGGGGTGGGGTGATCTCTCAACACGGGCGGTGTTCCTTGCGGAGAGCCGTCACCCCACCCCGCCACGCATTCCGCTTCGCTGCATGCGTAGCGACCCTCCCCCTCCAGGGGAGGGTAAGAGGCATTACGGCCTGTTCGGATCGAACCGCTTCTCCAGGCCCTTCCAGCAATCGGCGTAATCGTCCTGGAGCGTCGACGACTTCGCCGCATGCGCAGTGACGCGCTGCGGGTAGCGGGTTTCGAACATGAAGGCCATGGTGCCGGTCAGCTTCACGGGTTTCAGCTCGCCGTTGCTGGCGTGCTCGAAGGCGTCGCGATCCGGCCCGTGCGGCAGCATGCAATTGTGCAGGCTGATGCCGCCGGGGACGAAGCCTTGCGGCTTGGCATCGTAGACGCCGTAGATCAGCCCCATGAATTCGCTCATGATGTTCATGTGATACCAGGGCGGGCGGAAGGTGTTCTCGGCGACCATCCAGCGCTCGGGGAAGATCACGAAGTCGATATTCGCGGTGCCCGCGGTCTCGGAGGGTGAGGTCAGCACCGTGAAGATCGAGGGGTCGGGATGGTCGAAGCCGATCGCGCCTACGGGAGAGAACGTGCGCAGATCGTACTTGTACGGCGCGTAATTGCCGTGCCAGGCCACGACGTCGATCGGCGAATGGGCGAGCTGCGTCTTGAACAGCGAGCCGCCCCATTTCACGTAGAGCTCGGTCGGCGTGTCCTTGTCCTCGTAGTTTGCGACCGGCGTGAGGAAGTCGCGCGCATTGGCGAGGCAGTTGGCGCCGATCGGGCCGCGCTCCGGCAGTGTGAAAGCGCCGCCATAGTTCTCGCAGAGATAGCCGCGCGCCGGACCGTTCGGGATCTCGACGCGGAACTTGACGCCGCGCGGGATCACCACGATCTCGCCGGGCTCGGCATCGATGCGGCCAAATTCGGTGACGATACGCAGATTGCCCTGCTGAAGTACGAACATCAGCTCGCCGTCGGCATCGTAGAAGTGCTGGTCCACCATCGACTTGGTGATGAGGTAGACATGCGCCGCCATGCCGGCCTGCGTGTTGACGTCGCCGGCGGTCGTCATGGTCTGCACGCCCTGCAGGAAGGTCATCTCCTCCTGCGGAATCGGTGCCGGATCCCAGCGCAGCTGCGCGATCGGCAGATCGTATTCATGGCACGGCGCCGAGCGCCATAGCCCGGCATCGATCTTCTCGAAGCGGCCGGAATGCTTCACCGATGGACGAATGCGATAAAGCCAGGAGCGCTCATTGCTGCCGCGGGGTGCCGTGAAGGGCGAGCCGGAGAGCTGCTCGGCATAGAGCCCGTAGGCGCAGCGCTGCGGCGAATTACGCCCAATCGGCAGCGCGCCCGGCAGCGCCTCGGTCTCAAAGCTGTTGCCGAAGCCGGACATGTAACCCGGCGTCACCTGCGCGGAACTGCGGATGATCTGATCGGGCGAGGTGTTGATGTTCATGACTATCCTCCTCCTTGCAACGCTGCCCACATTTCCTGGTCGCGCTTGTCGGTCCAGATCACAGGATCGTCGATTCCCGACGCTTCGTCATAGGCGCGCGACACGTTGAACGGCAGGCAGTGCTCGTAGATGGCGAAGCTCGAAAATTTCGGATCCATCACCTCGCGCGTCGCCGCCATCGTCTCCTTCAGCGTGCGCCCCTTGGCGACGGAGATTTCCGCGGCCCCATAAAGCGTTGTGACGAAATCACGCGTCATCGCGATGGCCTCGCGCACGGTGGCTGTGCCCTTCAGGGCATCACCGCGGCCCGGCGCGATCGCCTTGGGATTGAAGTTGCGGATCTCGTTCAGCGTCAGCGGCCATTCGCGCAAATGCGCATCACCGCAATAGCAGGCCGAGCGATATTCGATGAGATCGCCGGAAAACATCACCTCGGCGTCCGGCACCCAGGCGACGATGTCGCCGGAGGTGTGGCCGGCACCTAACTGGATCAGGCGCACCTCGCGTTTGCCGAGATAGATCGACATCTCGCCCTCGAAGGTCAGGGTCGGCCAGGTCAGGCCTGGAATGCTCTGCGCGTCCTGGAACAGGCGCGGGAAGCGGCCGTATTCGGAATCCCAATCCTGCTTGCCGCGCTCTTCGATCAGCCGATAGGTCTCCTGCGAGGCGACGATGCCTTGCGCCTTGTAGGCGGAGGCGCCAAGCACGCGCACCGCGTGATAGTGCGACAGCACGACATATTTGATCGGCTTGTCGGTCACGGTGCGCACGCGCTCGATCACCTTGTTCGCCATTGCGGGCGTCGCCTGCGCATCGAACACGAGACAGCCGTCGTCGCCGACGATGATTGCGGTGTTGGGATCGCCCTCGGCGGTGAACGCATAGAGATCGGTACCGATCTCGGAGAAGGTGATCTTCTTCTCGGAGAGATCGCCGGTGGATGCGAAGTTCTTCGCCATCAATTCGTCCTTCAAGTCACTGGGTTATTGTTGTTGCTGTTGTTGCTGCTGGCCGTCGATCATGCGCCGCTTTGCAAGCCCGATCGCCTCCCGCAGCACGTCGATGTCGCCGATATGGTTGGCGAGGATCAGCACCAGCGCCGCGTCGAAATCGGCACTCTGCTCGTCGGTGAGCCCGCGATGGGCCTCGACGATGGCGCGAAAGGCATCGTCGGGGCGCGCGAAGTTGGAACTGGTGGAGAGCGGCATCAGAACCTCAATACAAGCCTTCGGCCCGCGCCAGCGCGGCCGCGATCGTCGCACGCGTCGGGCGGCGGAAGCGCGCCGCAACATAACCGTCAGGCCTCAGCAGATAGGCGGCGCCCGGCTCGGCGCCGTAGCGTTTCGCGACCAGGCCCAACGGATCGGCAAATCCGCCCTCATCTCCAATGCGGATGCCCTTGATGCCATCGGGCACATCGGTCGGCGCGCCATTGCTGAACGACAGCAAGGTGAAGTCCGTTCCACCCTTGCGGAAGGCATCCGTCAGATAGATCTGCTCGCCGGCGCGCGTTGCGACGGGCGCGTCGAGCATGGAACAGCCGGGCGACGGTCCGCCGTGCCACGTATCCGCATCGAGCGAGGACAGCGGGGAGTCGTAGCTGCACGGCACCGAGAGCCGGCCGCCATTGACCATGCGCTTGCCGAACTCGGTCTCCTTGGCGAGCGACAGCACCGCCTTGCGCAGCCGCGCTTCCTGGTGCGAGTTCGGCGCCATGAAATCGGTCGAGCGGGTGGATTCGCGGATGTTCTCGTCAGCCGCCATGCTGCGCTCGGCATGATAGCTCTCGAGCAGGCTCGCGGGCGAAGTCCCGCGCAGCACACGGTCGAGCTTCCAGGAGAGATTCTCGGCGTCCTCGAGTCCCGAGTTCGCGCCGCGTGCGCCGAAGGGCGAGACCTGGTGAGCGGAATCGCCGGCAAAAATCACGCGGCCGTGGATGAACCGGTCCATCCGCCGGCATTGGAATTTGTACAGCGAGATCCACTCGAACTCGAACTTGTCGTGCCCGAGCATGCGCGCGATGCGCGGCCGCACGTTTTCCGGCTTCTTCTCGACGACGGGATCGGCGTCGCGATTGAGCTGGAGATCGATGCGCCAGACATCATCAGGCTGCCGGTGCAAGAGCGCCGAACGTCCGGCATGGAACGGCGGATCGAACCAGAACCAGCGCTCAGTCGGGAATTCGGCGGTCATCTTGACGTCGGCGATCAGGAACTGATCCTCGAACACCTGTCCCGCGAACTCGGCACCGACCATCTGCCGCAGCGAGGACCGCGCGCCATCGCAGGCGACCACATATCGCGCGTGCAGGCGATAGGCGCCCTCGGGCGTTTCGATCGTCAGCGCGACGGCATCGTTGCGTTGCTCCAGCGCCGTCACCTTGTTGCGCCAGCGCAGGTCGATCGCAGGCAGATCCTGGATACGATCGACCAGATAGGCTTCGGCGTAATATTGCTGAAGGTTGATGAAAGCCGGCCGCTTGTGACCGTCCTCAGGCAGCAGGTTGAACTGATAGAGCTGCGACTCGCCGTGGAAGATCCGGCCAACGCTCCAGACCACGCCCTTCTCGACCATGCGGTCGCCGACGCCGAGCCGGTCCCAATATTCCAGCGAACGCTTGGAGAAGCAGATCGCGCGCGAGCCTTCGCCGATGCGGTCGGCATCATCAAGAAGAACGACGCGCTGGCCGCGCTGGGCAAGGTCGATCGCCAGCGACAGCCCGACCGGGCCCGCACCGACGACCACGACCGGATGCGCGGCCGGGTCCTGGCCCGAACGAGCCTGATCGGGGTGGCGTTGGTAGCCGAACTGGGATTTGGCCTGCGCCATGCACTAACCTCGGCTCTGGTCAGGAGAGGACTGATCTGCTAGATAGTCTCACGTGCAACTATTTTGGACCGGAGCCGGCCGGCCGTCAACTGAATTCGGAGCGCTCTGCTTGGCAAGGACATCCGGTGACATCGCGCTGAGGACACGCGAAGCCGAAGAGGCTTCATCGCGGCCAAAGCTTCGGCTCGATCTGTTCAAGTTCGTGCCGTTCCGCCTCAACCGGCTCGCAGCGGAGGTGAGTTCCGCGCTCGCGGTGGAATATCAGGAACGGCACGGCCTCGATATTCCGGCGTGGCGCGTGATCGCCACGCTCGGCTTCCGCAACGACGCCTGTAGCGCGCAATTCATCTCGCAATGCACCCGCACGCACAAATCGACCATCAGCCGTGCGGTGACGGCGCTGCTGCAGCAGGGATTGATCGAGCGGGTCGAGAACGAAGCCGATCGCCGCGAATTTCGCCTGCAACTGACGAAAAAGGGCCGCGCGCTCTATGAGGAGCTGTTCCCGCAATTGCTGCGGCGGGAAGACGAGATCCTCGCCTGCCTCTCCGCGCAGGAGCGCAAGCAGCTCTCGGCCTTGCTCGGCAAGATCGAAGAGAGCCTCGACTTGATCCAGACCAGCGAAGAGGCGGACGCCAAGCAGGCGTATTAGGCGATGCTGTCATTCCGGGGCGCCGCGACAGCGGCGAACCCGGAATCTCGCGCTACAACCTCCAGATTCCGGGTTCGCGCTCCGCGCGCCCCGGAATGACGCTACCGCGTCACTTCGCAAACGATCTCGTCGGCGGCAGGTGCAGCGCCCAGGCATCGATCTTGTCGCTGGCGCGTGGATAGATCTCCGTCACGATCGGATCATGACCGGGAATGAATCGATCAGGGTGACCGGCGAGGCGCTCGATCGTCTCCCAGCCTTGCGCCATGTCGCCGACATTGTAGACGATCGGGAATGGGCTCTTGCGCTGAAGATTGGCGTAGTAATGCGCGGCATCGGACGCCAGCACCACCGGTCCGCGCGCGGTCTCGACCCTGACGACCTGCAAGCCGTCGGAATGGCCGCCGACCCGATGCACGGTCACGCCGGGCGCGACCTCGCCGTCGCCCGAATAAAACGTAACGCGCTCGCCATAGACATGGCGCACCATCTGCGTGACGTGCTCGACCGAGAACGGATGGCGCAAGAGGCCATTGCACATGCAGCGGCCGGTCGCGTAAGCCATCTCGCGCTCCTGGAGATGGAAGCGCGCATGCGGGAAGCGATCGAGATTGCCGGCATGGTCGTAATGCAGATGCGTCACGATGACATCGCGAATCGCGGCCGCGGCGACACCAAAGCGCTCCAGCGCGTCAACAGGATTGAGCGTCAGCTTGCGTGCCCGCGCGCTCGCCTCCTCGGCGTTGAAGCCGGTATCGACCAGGATGTCGCGGTCGCCGCCGCGGATCAGCCAGACGAAGTAATCGAGGTCCTGTGCCGCGCTGTCATGCGGGTCGGGCACGAGGAAGTTCATGTGAGGAGTGCGCGGCGACATCGTCGCATAGCGCAGTGCGTAGATCTCGTAGACGTTTCCCATGCCTCTGCTCTTTGTTTTTTTTCTGAGTGGACCTGCGGGACGAGCCGGCGCACCAAGCCATTGTCCGCAGCAAAGGTCAAACACCTGGGGTTGCGACGGCCGCGGTCCTGCAATGTGAGAGCAATCACATTTTCGTCGCCCTGGCTGCCCTAACATCCCGCAGATAGGATCGCACCAGATGCATCGAGCACAACCATGACAGCCCCCTTTATTCCACTCGCAGCGTGCCTATGCCTTTGGGTCGATCGTCGCAATAAAGCCGAATGTCCAAGCGGTTGACGCCCCCTGTCCCCGGTTTGATAATGTCTAAAGCGTAAGTTAAGGTCGCCGCGGCGCAAGCTGGAACGGCGCCTTTTTGGCTGGACCGCGCTGATTATGAAAATTCGCTTCCTTTTTCTGCTGCCCCTGCTCATCTCGCTTATCCCGACTGCTCCGACGCTTGCGGCTGGCGACCGCTTTGCGCTGGTGATCGGCAACGCCAAATATCCGGATGCGGATGCCCCGTTGAAGGAACCGATAAACGATGCGCGCGACGTCGCCGACGAGCTCAAGCGCGACGGCTTTTCCGTCGAGATCGGCGAGAACCTGACCGGCGACGGCATGCACCGCGCCTTCGACAAGCTCTACGGTAAGATCAAGCCGGGTTCGGTGGCGCTGGTGTTCTTCAGCGGGTTCGGCATCCAGTCCGCGCGTCAAAGCTATTTGCTGCCGGTCGATGCGCAGATCTGGACCGAATCCGACGTGCGCCGCGACGGGTTCAGCCTGGAGAGCGTGCTTGGCGAGCTCAACACCCGCGGTGCCGGCGTCAAGATCGCGCTGATCGATGCCTCCAGGCGCAACCCGTTCGAGCGCCGGTTCCGCAGCTTCTCGGCCGGCCTGACCCCGGTCATCGCGCCGAATGGCACCCTGGTGATGTATTCGGCGGCGCTGGCCTCGGTGGTCTCGGATGCCGGCGGCGAGCACAGCCTGTTCGTCCAGGAGCTGCTGAAGGA
This sequence comes from Bradyrhizobium sp. 137, assembly GCF_023074095.1. Taxonomy (NCBI): domain Bacteria; kingdom Pseudomonadati; phylum Pseudomonadota; class Alphaproteobacteria; order Hyphomicrobiales; family Nitrobacteraceae; genus Bradyrhizobium; species Bradyrhizobium sp. 137. Next base: position 47,616 of record NZ_JADPKU010000122.1, on the reverse strand, counting down.
AATTCGCGTCCCCGATCTGATGGCCGAGGAGACGCTGAACCGCACCAAGATGGGCGTTACTCGCGCCTCGCGCGGCGAGCAGGTGCCATGGATATCCTCTTCATTGGCTGAAGATTTCTCGTTCATTCCGGGGGCCGGCGGATCGCGGCCGTCGACGACGCCACCACCGGCGCCGCCGGCCGTGGTCGCCAACAACCCGCCGCCGGCATCACCCGCGCCGCCGACACCGCCTCCGCCGACGAAGCCGGCCGACACGGTTGCGGCGCCTGCACCACCCCCTCCTCCTGCACCGGCACCCTCGCCGAAGCCGCAGGTCGAGGCCGCCCTGCCGCCACCGCCGCCGCCCGCGAAGCCGGCTGATCCCGCTCCCGCGCCGAACGCGGACGGCGGGCCGAGCCCCGCCGTCCTGGCTGACGACCCCACGATCAAGAGCCTGACAGCCAAAATTGCCGCCAATCCGGACGACGTGAACGCGCTGTACCGGCGCGGCCAGGTCTATGCCAGCAAGGGCGCCTACAACCTCGCCATCAAGGATTTCGACGATACGCTCCGCATCAACGCGAAGGACGTCGAGGCGCTGAACAACCGCTGCTGGACCCGCACCGTGGTCGGCGACCTTCAGGGAGCACTCAAGGATTGCAACGAGGCGCTGCGGCTGCGGCCGAACTTCGTCGATGCGTTGGACAGCCGCGGGCTCGTCAACCTGAAATCGGGAGCGGTCAAGAACGCCATCGCCGATTTCGACGCGGCCCTGAAGATCAATCCCCGCCTGACCTCCTCGCTCTACGGACGCGGCCTTGCCAAGCAGCGCAACGGCTCCGCCCAGGAAGGTGCGCTCGACATCGCCAATGCCAAGGCGATGGATCCGAACATCGTTCAGGAATTCGCAAGTTACGGAGTGCGTTGATATTTTTTTGAGTTGAGGGAAGACACGCCTCGAACCTTGAACAGCCCAGGGAAGACTAATGGGCGGATGCCGCAAGGGGGGCTTTCCCGAGGGCTTATTGCAGGAATTTGGAAACGCGCGAGCTGGCCGCGCAGGAGGGACTGCTATGAGATTGGCTGCAAAGGGACTTACCGCGATCCTGTCCATCATCACCATCGGCGCCGCTCTGTCGCTGCCGGCTTCGCCCGCCGTCGCGGGCGACGAAAGCAACAGCAAGAACGTCACCGAGGACGAGATCGTCCGCGCGCTCGCGCCGCCGGCAAAGAAGCCTTTGACGCGCGGCCTCTCGATCGCTCAGCAGGCCGATCCCGCGCCGAACGCGGCGGAGACCAAGCTGATCCAGTCCGTGCGTGGCCGCTCGACGCGTTCGCTGTCGTCGACCGAGCGCGAGGAAATCGCCTCGGTCGCCAAGGACAAGCCGAACATCGATCTCGAGATCACGTTCGACTACAACTCCGCCAATATCAGCGCCAAGTCCATGCCGTCCGTGCAGGCGCTCGGCCGGGCGCTGACCAGCCCCGACCTCAAGGGCTCGACCTTCGTGGTCGCCGGGCACACCGATGCCGCAGGCGGCGAAGCCTACAACCAGGACTTGTCGGAGCGCCGCGCCGATTCGATTAAGCGCTACCTCGTCGACAAGTACGGCATCTCCGCGACCGACCTCGTCACCGTCGGCTACGGCAAGAGCAAGCTGAAGGATCCGAACCAGCCGATGGCGGAGGTCAACCGCCGCGTGCAGGTCGTCAACATGGAAAACAAGACCACCGCATCCAAGTAAGCACGACGCAATCCTTTGCAGTGACAAGTCGTGATGTGGTGTAACGTCTCGCTTCCAGGGCGCGTCCCGCAGCCTTGCGGGACGCCACTTTATTTCAGGGAAACGCTCTCGATAGGCCTCGTACGGACGGCCGTGAGCCAGGCCAGGATGATCCGGCGATGAACCTTTCCGAATATCTCAAGCCGGCGGGAACGGTGGTGTTCGTCGTGGCGCTCGGCCTCGGCTATTATCTGTTTGAGCATCGGCATCGCCCTGAGGCGAAGGAAACGCCGGGCGAGGCGCTCGTCATCGTGACGAAGTCGACCAATGCCTGCTTCTCCGATCTCGTGCGGGTGACCGGCTTCTTCGTGCCGCGCCGCGAGGCCGTGGTCGTGGCCGACCAGGAAGGCTCTCGGGTTACGGACCTCTTCGTCACCGAAGGCACTGTTGTCACCGACAATCAGGAACTGGCCCGCCTGACCGCGCCGCCGCAGATCCCGGGCCAACCGCAGCGGCCCGGCCCGCAAGGCCCGATCTCGCTGAAGGCGCCCGCGCCGGGCCTCATCACCGAGGTCCGCACCATCGTCGGCGCGCCGGCCTCGCCGCAGGCCGGCCCGATGTTCCGCATCGCCGTCAACAGCGAGATCGAGCTCGACGCCCAGGTCCCGGCGGTTCACATGCCCAAGCTCAGCTCCGGCGCGACCGTGCGCATCAGCCGCGACGACGCGCCCGATCTGATCGGCCGGGTCCGGCTGGTTGCGCCCGAAATCGACCGCACGACCCAGCTCGGGCGCGTCCGCATCAGCGTCACCAACAATCCCTCGCTGAAGGTCGGCGTATTCGCCCGCGCCTCGATCGATGCCAAGCGAAGCTGCGGCGTCTCGATCCCCAAGACCGCGATCGACCATCTCACCGTGCAAGTCGTCAAGGGCAACATTGTCGAGACGCGCAAGGTGCGGGTCGGACTATCGTCCGACAGCGCGACGGAAATCCTGGAAGGGCTCGAGGTCGGCGAAATCGTTGTCGCCGACGCCGGCTCTTCGCTCCATGATGGCGACCAGATCAAAACCATGTTCGCCGATGAACTCGATCGCACGCGGGTACGCTGATGGCTCTCAATATCTCGGCATGGTCGATCCGCAATCCGTTGCCGTCGGTCGTCTTCTCGATCATCCTCCTGATCCTCGGCTGGACCTCCTTCACCAAGCTTGCGGTGACGCGGCTGCCGTCGGCCGACATTCCCGTGATCTCGGTCGCCGTATCGCAATTCGGCGCTGCGCCTGCCGAGCTGGAATCCCAGGTCACCAAGACGGTTGAAGACGCCGTCTCCGGCGTCGAGGGCGTGCGGCACATCACCTCCTCGATCACCGACGGCCTGTCGGTCACCACGATCCAGTTCGCGCTGGAGACCAACACGGACCGCGCGCTCAACGACGTCAAGGACGCGGTGACGCGCGTGCGCTCCAACCTGCCGCAGAACGTCACTGAGCCGCTGATCCAGCGCGTCGACGTCATCGGCCTGCCGATTGTCACCTATGCCGCGATCTCGCCCGGCAAGACGCCCGAGCAGCTCTCCTATTTCGTCGACGACGTGGTCAAGCGCGCGCTGCAGGGTGTGCGCGGCGTCGCCCAGGTCGAGCGCATCGGCGGCGTCGAGCGCGAGATCCTGGTTTCGCTCGACCCCGATCGATTGCAGGCGATGGGACTGACCGCGGTCAATGTCAGCCAGAGCCTGCGCGGCACCAATGTCGACGTCGCCGGCGGCCGCGCCGAGATCGGCAAGAACGACCAGGCCATCCGCACGCTCGCCGGCGCCAAGACGCTGGGCGATCTTGCCGGCACAATGATCCCGCTGTTCGGCGGCGGCGAGGTCCGGCTCGACGATCTTGGCACCGTCACCGACACCATTGCCGACCGTCGCACCTTCGCCCGCTTCAACGGCGAGCCGGTGGTCGCGCTCGGCATCAAGCGCTCCAAGGGCGCCAGCGACGTGAAGGTAGCCGAGGCCGTGCAAAAGCGCATCGACGCGCTGAAGGCCTCCTATCCCGACGTCGATCTGAAGCTGATCGACACTTCGGTCGAATATACCAAGGGCAATTACCACGCTGCGATCTCGACCCTGTTCGAAGGCGCCATCCTCGCCGTCGTCATTGTGCTCCTGTTCCTGCGCGACCTGCGCGCGACCATCATCGCCGCGATTTCGCTGCCGTTGTCGATCTTCCCGGCGTTCTGGGCGATGGACCTGCTCGGCTTCTCGCTGAACCTCGTCAGCTTTCTCGCCATCACGCTGTCGACGGGTATTCTGGTCGACGACGCCATCGTCGAGATCGAGAATATCGTCCGGCACATGAACATGGGCAAGTCGCCCTACCGTGCCGCGCTGGAGGCCGCCGATGAGATCGGCCTCGCGGTGATCGCGATCTCGCTGACCATCATCGCGATCTTCGCACCCGCGAGCTTCATGTCGGGCATCGCGGGACAGTTCTTCAAGCAGTTCGGCATCACCGTTTCGGTGCAAGTATTCTTCTCGCTGCTGGCGGCCCGCTTCGTCACCCCGGTGCTAGCCGCCTACTTTCTCAAGCACCACACGCATGTGGAGCCGCCGCCCGGCCGCATCTTGCGGTCCTATCATGGGATCGTGGCCTGGTCGGTGAAGCACCATTTTATCACGGTGCTGATCGGGCTCGGCGTCTTCGCCGCCTCGATCTGGAGCATAACGCTGCTGCCGCAGGGCTTCCTGCCGGCGCAGGACAGCGCCCGCTCGCTGCTTGCCCTCGAGCTGCCGCCTGGCACTCAGCTCGCCTATACCGAAAAGGTCACCGAGGACATCGTCGCACGGCTGCGTAAGCGGCCCGAGGTGAAGAGCATCTTCGTCGACGGCGGGCGCGTCCCGCCGGGCACCCAGGAAGTCCGGCGCGCCGCCCTGATCATCAACTACACGCCCAAGGACAGCCGCGACATTACCCAGCGCGAGCTCGAGTTCTCGATCAGCCAGGAGCTGGAGAACGTTCCCGACATCCGCTTCTGGTTCCTCGACGAGAACGGCCTGCGCGCGATCTCGCTGGTGGTGACCGGTGTGGATCCCAACATCGTCAACAACGTCGCGAGCGAGCTTGCGACGCAGATGAAGCGCATTCCCACCATCTCCAACGTGATCTCGGAAACCTCGCTGGAGCGACCCGAGCTGCGCATCGAGCCGCGCGCCGATCTCGCCGCGCGGCTCGGCGTCTCGACCGAAAGCCTGTCGCAGACCATCCGCGTCGCCACCATCGGCGACGTCGGGCCTGCACTCGCCAAGTTCGACGTCGGCGACCGCCTGGTGCCGATCCGCGTGCAGCTCGAAGACGCCGCGCGCGGCAATCTGAAGACGCTCGAGCAGCTCCGTGTCCCGCTCGGGGAGCACGGCGAGAAGGGCGGCGTGCCGCTCTCGGTCATCGCCGACGTCAAGCTCGACCAAGGCCCCACCAGCATCAACCGCTACGACCGCGAGCGGCAGGCGACCGTTGCGGCCGACCTCGTCGGCTCCGCCGCGCTCGGCGATGCCACCAAGAAGATCTACGACCTGCCGGTGATGAAGAGTCTGCCGAAAGGCGTGAAAGTCTCACCCTCCGGCGACGCCGAGAGCCTGAACGAGCTGTCCGACGGTTTTGCGACCGCGATCACGGCCGGCCTGATGATGGTCTACGCCGTGCTGGTGCTGCTGTTCGGCACTTTCCTCCAGCCGATCACCATCCTGTTCTCGCTGCCGCTCTCGATCGGCGGCGCGATCGCCGCCTTGCTCGTCACCGGCAAGCAGCTCACCACGCCGGTGTGGATCGGCATCCTGATGCTGATGGGCATCGTCACCAAGAACGCGATCATGCTGGTGGAGTTCGCCATCGAAGCCATTCGCGCCGGCAAGCCGCGCGAGGAGGCCATGATCGACGCCGGCATGAAGCGCGCCCGCCCCATCGTGATGACCACGATCGCAATGGCCGCGGGAATGATGCCGAGCGCGCTCGCGGTAGGCGCGGGCGGCGAGTTCCGCTCACCGATGGCGCTCGCGGTGATCGGCGGCCTGATCTTCTCGACCATCCTGTCGCTGGTGTTCGTGCCTGCAATGTTCATGGTGATGGACGATCTCGGCGCCCTGATCTGGCGCTTCGCCAAGCGGTTGATCGTGCACAGCGAGGACGCGATAGCCCCCGGTCATCACGGAGCAGCGCCGGCGGAAGCGGCGCCGACGCCGAAGAACATCGCGCGCCCAGCGGCGGAGTGAAATCCCGGCGAGCTAACCAGAGCACACACTGGCGAACGGCGCCTCCATGCGCTATGTTAGCCCCATGACTTTCTCGCGTATCACGATCGATCCTGCGGTCTGCACCGGCAAGCCCTGTATTCGCGGGATGCGATTTCCGGTCGCGCGGCTGCTCGGCTTGTTGGCTGCCGGCGAAACACGTGAATCCGTGTTGAACGACTACCCGTATCTCGAACGTGAAGACATCGACGAAGCGTTGCGCTACGCGGCCTTCCTTGCCGAGGATGAATCCGTCGAGCTGCACCCCGCTGTTACGGCGAAGTGAAATTCATCATCGACATGCCCCTCTCGCCCTTACTGTCGCACTGGCTGGCAGAGATGGGGCATGATGCGGTGCATGCTTCCGCGATTGGCTTTCATTCTGCAAGCGATGTGGAGATCATCGATCGTGACAGACAGGAGGATCGCACGATCATCACGGCGGATCTCGACTACCCTCGCCTGATCGCGACTGCGGGAAGTGACAGCCCAAGTCTCATTCTATTCCGAGGGGGCGACTGGACGGAAGCGGCCGTCCGGGCCCGATTGGCGGAGGTTTTATCTGCCCTGCCTGAGAACGAAATCCAGGATAGCATCATCACGATCGACCGGGAACGTGTGCGTCGGCGCAGACTCCCGATCGCTTGATTCTACTCGTTCCGTGCGATCGCGGTCAGCTTCGTCATGTTCCTCAGCAATATCCGGCCGCGCTGGAGATCGAGGATTGCCTCCTTGCGCCAGGCCTGAAGCTGGCGGTTGACACTTTCACGGGCGGCGCCGACGAAGACGCCGAGCTGCTCCTGCGAGATGTGCACCTCCGAGCCGAAATCGGCGGCGAGCGCGCAGAGCCGCCGCGCCAGCCGGACCGGCAGCGGTTGCAGCATGGATTCCTCCATGCGCTCGCTCTGCCAGCGGATGCGCTGACAGAGCAGCGCGATGATCTTGATCGCGACCTTCGGCTCGCGCTCGAGGAAACCGAGGAAATCCTCGCGCCGCAGCACGAACAATTCGCTCGCCTCGCCCGCGGTCGCATCGGCCGTGCGGCTCTGGCCGTCCAGCACCGCGACCTCACCGAACAGGTCGCCCGGCCCCATGAAGTTCAGCGTCAGCCGGCTGCCGTCGGAGGCGCCGGTCTCGATGCGGACCTGGCCGCGGCGCACGCCGAACAGCGCGTCTCCTGGATCGCCCTTCTGAAACAGCACCTCGCCGCTCGCCAGATGCTCGGTGTGGCAGAGACCGGACAGCCGCTGGAGTTCGTCCGCGCCGAGGTCAGCGAACATCGCGTTCATCTTCAGGATGACCGCAAATTCGGCCTGCTTGCTCATTTCAATGTCCTTGTCAATTTACTCGTGAATGTCTTTGGCAAATCGCTTGGAACCATCAGCTTAGGATCGCGTAAACCGCGCCGGAGAAGTGTGGCATAAGTCACATAACTTTGCAGCACCTCCCGACTATTTTTGCGCGCTTGGAGCCGCTTCCCGTCCCGGGATAAACTCACGTGCAAATGACGGTAATCTGCCGGGTTCGCCGCCGATTGTCCGTCGCTGGGAAGTCGACATGAGAGCTATGAAGTTCGTCGGCGCGGCAATAGCCGCCGTCATCATCGTGATCGCAGTCCTTCTGGTGGTCGGAATCCCCTCCGGCTTCCTAACCTCGACGATTGCCACGCGGGTCGAGAGCGCGACCGGCTATCGCCTGTCGATCGACGGCACCACGAAGATCAGCCTGTGGCCGACGCTGAACGTCACCCTGGGCGACCTCACGCTGCAAGACCCGAAGGACCGCAGCGGCATCACGCGCCTGACGGTCGCTAGCGTGCAGGCCGACATGTCGCTCTCCAGCGTGTGGTCGGGCCGGCCGAAGATCAGCGAGCTCGTCGTCACCCATCCCGTGCTTTACCAGCCGCTGCTGCGTGAGCGCCTGCCGAATGCCGGCACCGCGACGAAGCCGCTCGCGCTCGACACGAATGGCGCGACCATCGACCGCGTCAAGATCACCGACGGCGAGATTGCATTCGCGCGCGTGCGCGATCGCGTCGAGGGCCGCATCAGCGCCATCAACGCCGAGGCGATCGTTGGTGGCGATCGCAAAGTCAACATCACCGGCGCCGCGCGCGTCGGCGAACATCCAACCAAGTTCGACATCAAGGGGACTACGCCGGCGGCGGCCGGCGACCGGCCGACGATCCCGGTCGACTTCGCCATCGACATGCCTGACGTGCTGAAGTCCCAGCTCGCAGGTCACGCCGAGATCCGGCTGAGCGGCGACATCTTGATGATCAACGGCCTGAACGGCAGGCTCGGCGACAGTCCCTTCAACGGCTGGGCTTCGGTCGATATCGCGAGCAAGCCGCTGGTCAAGGTCGATCTCGACTTCCAGCGGCTCGCGATTCCGCTGGCGAAATCGCCGGAGGGCGCAGCCGGACAACCCTGGAGCAATGCGCCGATCGACGTCTCCGGGCTCAATTATGTCGATGCCCAGATCAGGATCTCGGCGAACGAAGCCGTGATCAGTGATGCGCGGCTTTCGCCGCTCGCGCTCGATGCAAAACTCGCCGGCGGCGTACTGAAGGCCGGCACCGCCAATCTCGGCGCCTATGGCGGCCAGGTCTCGGGCGAGGTGATCCTGGACGCGACCACCGGCGCGCCGAGCTTCGCCATGCATTCCGACCTCGTGGGCGTGCGCGCGCTGCCGCTGCTCCAGGGGCTTGCCGAATTCGACCGCATCGACGGCAAGCTGCAGGCCAAGCTCGCTTTGCGCAGCGCCGGCACCAGCCAGCGCGCGCTGATGGCGAACATGCAGGGCACGGCCTTCGTCAATTTCCAGGACGGCGCGATCCGCGGCATCAACGTTGCGCAGATGATCCGCTCGCTGACCACGGGCACGCTGTCCGGCTGGCAACAAGACCAGGACCCCAGCCGGGACCAGAGCACGGACCTGTCGCAGCTCTCGGCCTCCTTCCGCATCGACAAGGGCCAGGCGGTGACGACCGATCTCAATCTGATCGGGCCGCTGGTGCGCGTCACCGGCGCCGGCACCATCGCCCTTGACACCAAGATGATGGGCTTCCGCGTCGAGCCCAAGCTCGTGATGACGACCGAGGGTCAGGGCCGTACCTCCGATCCGGTCGGCTTCGGCATCCCCGTGATGATCCAGGGCACCTGGTCGCAGCCGCGGATCTATCCCGACATGGCCGGCGTGCTCGACAATCCGGATGCCGCCTATGCCAAGCTGCGCGAGATGGGCAAGGGCCTGTTCGGCCCCGATGGCGGCGGGCTTGGCAATATCCTGGGCGGCCTGGGGTTGGGCGGCACCGCACCGGGCAGTGGCAACGCGACCGCCAATCCACAAGGTTCGCAGCCGGGACAGAACAATCTGCTCGGCGGCCCCTTGGGCGAAGCCATCGGCAATCTAATCCAGCAGGGGCTTTCCAGCGGCGCCGGGGCCGGCGCTGGCACCGGCCGCAGCCGCAGCCTGCCGGCGCCGCCACCCACGCCGGCGCCACAGGCCTCGCCTGCCGCCCCCGCCCTGGAGGACCCGCCGGTGGTACAGCAGGACAGTCAGCCAATGAACGACGTGCTGCGGCAGCTCTTCAATCGATGATTGACGGACCCGCGCACTGGGCTCCACAGCGATCCCTTACATCGGCCTGCCTGCCCCGGCTTCTCTCCGTATGGAGGAAGCCGCTGCAATTCACCCCTTTTCCACGCGCTGCCTTTCCACCTGCCCCGGCGCCCACAGCGGGTAACCACAACGGCGGCTCGGTCGGGCCCCTTGGCAATCCTTGGCCCGAATTGTGGTAGAAGGCTGCCAGGGCCGGTGCGGCCCGTAGCGCGCAGCGTCAATGGCGGCGCGAGAGGATCGGGATGGCAGGAGCGAACGACAAGACACGGTTTTTACGCGAGGGCCTGTTCGCCAAATACGTTGTCTCCCTCGTCGGCCTCGTCGTGTTCGTGCTCGCCGTCAACGGCGCGATGGAGACCTGGATCTCCTACCGCGCCACCAGGACGTCGCTGATCGACGGGTTGGAGGACAAGGCGCAAGGCGCTGGCCGGCGGGTCGAGCAGTCGATCTCGGAGCTCGAGCGCCAGATCAGCTGGGTGACGCGGGCGAGCCAGGATACGCTCGAGAAGCGCCGTGCCGACTACGCGTCGCTCCTGCACCAGGTCTCGGTCGTCAGCCAACTGTTCCAGCTCAACGGCGAGGGCCGCGAGGTGCTGCGCGTCTCGCGCCAGTCGACCACGACGGGGAGCAATGCCGACCTCTCCCGCGACATGCGCTTCACCGACACCGTCGCCCGCGGCGTCAGCTACGCGCCGGCCTGGTTCGCCGACCGAACCCCTTACATGTCGATCTCGGTGGCGCATTCCGGCTTCAACGCCGGCGTCACTGTCGCCGAGATCGATCTCAGCTTCCTCTCCGAGCTCCTGTCCGACGCCCAGGTCGGCAAGGCCGCCTTTGCCTATGTGGTCGACCCGCGTGGCCGCGTGCTGGCGACGTCCTCTAGAGGGCCCGATGTCGGCAAGGATCTGTCGAAGCTGCCGCAGGTCGCGGCCGCGATCGCGCCCGGCGGCGAGCCGGACACGTCGGGCACCGACTTCAACGGCCATGCGGTGATGAGCGCCGCGAGCACGGTGCCGAAGCTCGGCTGGAGCGTATTGTTCGAGCAGCCGGCCACACAGGCCTTGATGCCGATCCGCGACCAGCTCGTGCGCATCGCGCTCCTGATCGGCATGGGCCTGATGGTCGCGATCCTCGCCGGCACGCTGCTCGCCCGCCGCATGATCATCCCGATCACGGCGCTGCGCGACGGCGCCCACAAGCTTGGCGAGGGAGATTTCAGTCATCGCATCGATGTGCGCACCTCGGACGAGCTGGAAGACCTCGCAAGCCAGTTCAACCGCATGGCCGATCAGATCCAGGAGACCTATTCGAACCTGGAGACCAAGGTCGAGGAGCGCACCCGTGATCTCGCGCAGTCGATCCACGAGCTCAAGGTGCTGGAAGAGGTCGGCCGCGCGGTCGCCTCCTCGCTCGATCTCGATGCCGTGCTGCCGACGATCGCCGCCCGCGCCATCGAGATCACCCGTGCCGATGCCGTGCTGATCTTCGGCTATGACGCGGAACAGCGCCGCTTCAGCCTCGTCGAGGCCAATGGCATCGGCAAATCGGCCGACGGTGCCCACCTCATCATCGACGAAGGCGAGAACATCCTGAGCGATGCGGCGGTGAGCGGCGAGCCGATCGCGCTGGCCGATCTCGACCATGCCTTCGAGCAGCCGTTGCGCGACGTCGCCGTCAATGCCGGCTTCCATTCGGTGCTGGTGGTGCCGCTGGTCGACCAGCAGGGCACGCTCGGTTCGCTGGTGGTGCTGCGCCGCGCAAGCGGCGAATTCGCCCCCAGCATCATCGGCCTGATGCGCACCTTTGCCAACCAGGCGGTGCTGGCGATGCGCAATGCGCGGCTGTTCACCGAGGTCGATCACAAGAGCCGCGCGCTGGAGGCGGCGAACGAGACCGTGCGCGCCCAGGCCGACAAGCTGCGCGAGCAGACCGAGCAGCTCAAGGACTGGAACAAGTCGCTGGAGGCGCGGGTCAAGACCCAGCTCGGCGAGATCGAGCGCATCCGCAAGCTCGAGCGTTTCCTGGCGCCGCAGGTCGCGCAGCTGATCGCCTCCTCGGACAGCCCCGAGGGGCTGCTCACCAGCCAGCGCCGCGAGGTGACCGTGGTATTCTGCGACCTGCGCGGCTTCACCGCGTTCACGGAAGCGACCGAGCCGGAAGAGGCGATGAACGTGCTGCGCGAATATCACGCCGCGCTCGGCAAGCTGATCTTCAAGTATGAGGGCACGCTCGACAAATATGCCGGCGACGGCGTGATGATCCTGTTCAACGCGCCGATTCAATTCGAGGACCACACAAAGCGCGCCGTGAAGATGGCGGCGGAGATGCGCGACACCATAGGCCCGTTGACCGAGCGCTGGCGCAACCGCGGCCATAGCCTCGGCTTCGGCATCGGCATTGCGCTCGGCTATGCGACGCTCGGCCAGGTCGGCTTCGAGCAGCGGCTGGAATATGCCGCGATCGGCAGCGTCACCAACCTCGCCTCCCGCCTCTGCGGCGAGGCCAAGCCCAACCAGATCGTGGTGAGCCGCCGCGTCTACGGCATGGTCGAACCCTGGGTCGAAGCCCGCGCCCTCGACGATCTCCATCTCAAGGGCTTCAATCACCCCGTGCTCGCGATGGAAATCTTGTCCTGGCGCGAGGAGGTGGAGAACGTGGTGAATGCGGCCGCGGTGCGGCGGCGAGGCTAGCCAAGACAAAAGTGCGAAAACAACCCCATGCACAGTAGGCGGGGGCTGCAAGATCAATGACTTACGAGGGCCTCGCGCGGGTGCTGGCGTGGTTTGACACGTCGGGCAAAACACTGGCAGGATGGCAGCATCCCCCACATCCCCACGAACCACATCCCGCCTCCTCGCGACTGACCATCGCCTCAACGGCGAGGTCAGAATCGGATGGAGACGATCGTGGCGTTTGCCTTGCCTTCGCGTGCGTATGATTTGCAGATGCTGGACCGTCCCGCCGACGTGCGCGCGATCACGGCTGGGTCTATTGGCTGCCGCCGGGCATCACGAGCGAACAATGGCCGCTCGATCCGGTCAGCGGCTATCCGCTGATGCACGGCTTCACGCTTCTTCTGCCGGAGGATTATCGCGTGCATGGCGCGGACATCGTCGCGGTGTCGTTCTTGCCACCGCGCCCGATCACAATGACGGCGGAGCGCTCGATGACCCAGAAATCCGCGAGGCCGTGCTGGCGCGAGCGTTCACGGCGTGTCCCCAAGAAACGGATCGACGATGGTGAGCCCGCCGATGCTGCGGCCGTGTTGCAGGTCTTCGCTGTAGAGCGTGTCACAGCCGGCCTCGATTGCCGCGGCAACGATCAGAGCATCATAGAACGCAAGGCTGTGATCGCGGGCAAGCGCAAGCGCCGCAGCGTGCGTGTCTGATGTCAGCGGCACGATGTCGGGAAAACGAAAGCTGAGGGATTGCACAGCGGCGTCGATCACGAGCCAGTCCTGCTTCTGCTTCTTGCGCAACACGTTGGTGAACTCGTTCAGCACCTGCGCGCTGATAGCGCCACCGCCGGCGATCGTAGTCAGCGCCCTCTGGCGCCGGGCGTCGGTCGAGTAGGCGTAGATCAGGATGTTGCTATCGAAGAAGGCGCTCACCTCTCGTTCGCCTCGTCGCGGTCGAACTTGTAGCCTTCGGGCAGCGGAAACTGGAATTGCTCCGCCTGCCTGAGAAATTCCGCCCGCTTGTCGATCTTCTCCACTTCGAGCTGGCCCTTCGAGGCTGCCACCACATTGAGTTCGTCGCCTGGTGAAAGCTTCAGAGCCTCAACGAGTGCCTTGGGCAGGCGAACGGCCAGGCTATTTCCCCACTTGGAAACGAGCATGGAACCCTCGCGATATACAACATCGTTGTATATCATAGCCTGGATATCATCCAGTTTCAAGAGGCCCAGTACCCGACTTATCGATGCGTCCGGCGTCCTTCGTCGCCTAAGGAAGAACATCCGAGTGCCGCGGCAGGAGCACAGGGCTCATCCGCAGGATCTGCAGGACGGCAGCCCTTCGAAGGCGGGCATGGATTGCCTGTGGTGCGCAGCATCGCCGACATTTGCGTTGCAGATACTTGGAGCTGGGTGATCACGCCCCCCGCTTCGGCCCGATCGCTTCGAAGCCGGCCTTCTGCTCGTCGCTCAGATCCGCCTCGAAATCGTCGAGTGCATCGCTGACGCCGCTGACGGCTTGCAGCATTGTCTCCAGCCGCGCCTTCACGGCGGCAAGGCGGGCCTGCGGTGTCGCGGCGGCCTCCGCCGGGCAGGCGCTCAATGTCTCCATGGTGCGCAGTGTGGTGTCCTGGAGCACGTCAAGGCGGGCGCGGGCGACCTCGTCGAGCTTGAGCGCGGAAGCAATCTCGGCAACGGGCCATTGCTGCTGCACGAGCTGCTCGTATTGGCGCTGCGCCTTTTCGTCATAGCGAGGATCATAGTCCGGCTTGCAGGCGGCGGCCGCCTGCGCGTCCTTGGGCAGCGCCGCCGCAAGCGCGGCGCGACGCTCATTGGCGAGCGCATTGAGTCTTGCCTTCTGGTCGTCATTGAGGAGACCGACGAACTTCGAAAGCGGCGGCGCAATCGCGTCAATGGCCTTGGTCATAGCCTCAAGCCGCTCGCGGATCAGGCCGAGGCGCTCGGCGGCCGTGGCCGGGGCCTGCGTCGGGCAGGCGGCACGGATGGTGTCGCGCGCAGCGGTCCAGGCGGATGCGAGCTCGTCGAGCGCGGTGCGCTGCGATTCGTTCGGCGCCACGGCGGCGGTGACCCGCTCGACGGGGAGGCCGCCGGCGTCGCTGGCTTCGCAAAGAGTCTCCGCGGACGGAATTCGCCGCGCGCGGCGGCCTTGCGGCGCGATGTAGGCGGCAAGCTCCGTGGCGGCGTAGGGCGCGAAGATCGCCGCATAGATGTCGCCATAGCCATAGAGCGAGAGGTTGGTGGTGTCGCCGAAGATGATCGCGGTGGTGAGATCATCATGCGCGAACGGCCAGAACACCGGGCCGACCCAGCCATAGCTGCCGTCGGGATGGCGCCACCATCCCTGCGGACGGCGACCGCCCTGCCAGCCCGACAGCGCAGCCTGCGCCGTGAGCGCCGCACGCAGGACGTAAGGGTTGGCAGGCTGGCCGCGCTCGGCGCCGCGGGGATCCTGCGACCTCAGCGCGGCCGCGCGATATCGGCCACCGCGCACCGCCATGCGGGTATGGCGCAAGCGCGACATGCCGATCATGTGGCCGACGGCAAAACGTGCAACGCCGAGCGGACCGCCGCGCAATCCGAACTGGGCCTCGGCCTTGTCAGGCAGCAGCACTGCCACACACATGAGGGCAGCGCCCGCCAACGCCAGTCCCATGCGTCCGGACACGAAAGCTGACCCGACCACCTCGGCCTCCTCCCAGCGCCAAGCGCGCACCACGCCGCATCACAATGACGCCTGGCGGAACCGATTGTTCCGGAGCGGCACAGGGCAAAGCGTCGCGGCAGCTCCCCGCTTGCGTCAGGACTATCGCGCATATGGCGCTTGGCCGGGCCTGAGGGCACGCCTCGTCCTTCGAGACGACCGCTCCGCGGTCTCCTTACAGGATGAGGCTAGGCAGCATCGGTGCCCGTTGAAACTGCTGCCGCGCTCATCGTCCTCATCCTGAGGGCCCGCCTGAGGCGGGCGTCTCGAAGGATGGCCGCAGAGAAGAGCGAAAGAAGAAAAACCGCGTCACTGCGCCTTTGGCGGCATCACGACGGTCTGGCCGGGATAGATCAAATTGGGATTATGGATCTTGCTGCGGTTGGCGTTGAAGATCACGGCGTAGCGGGCGCCGTCACCGTAGACGAGCCGGCTGAGCGCCCACAGGCTGTCGCCGCGGGAGATCACGCGGCTGCCACCCGCTTCCGCCGGTGCACCATTGAGATTGAGTGCGTCCGCCGGCGAAGCCGATGCCACTGCGGTCGCCGCCGGTGCGCGGGCCATGACCTTCGGCTTCGGCGCGCCAGTCAATCTGGGCCGAGCCGCGGGCCCGTCGGGTGCCGAGGCCAGGCGTGGCGCCGCCGAGGGCAAGGAGGCCACGACTTCAGGCCTGTCGTCGGGTTTCTCGGCCTGGTTCGGCGCTTGTTTCGCTTCTTGCTTCGCTTCCTGCCGCGCGGCCGGTATCGGGCGCGCGGGCGGCGGCGCGGCTTCGGCGATCGTCACCGGCATGGAGCGGGCGGATTGCGTGACGGTCCCGTCGGTCGATTTCGCCCGCAGGGTCAGCTCATAGGAACCGGCAGGAAGCTGCGGCGGGGTCATCACGAACTGCCCCGACGCATCGGCCACGACCGAATCGAGCGGCTTGCCGTCGCGCAAGAGCTCGACCTTCGCACCCGGTGTGGCCCGGCCGGCGATCACCGCGGCTTCGCCATGATCGTCGATCCGCGCAACGTCGAAACGGGGGCCCGCATCGGTCGCAGCCGCCGGCGGCTTGACCGGCGCGAGATCGGCCAGCGCCGCGACCTGTTTCTGCGTCTCGGCCAACGCACCCACCTTCGGCTCGGGCACCGGCGAGACGGTTGCGGCCGGCGCGCTGGCGGCAAGCTTCGGCTCTTCCGACTTGGGATCCTGTTTGAGTTCCGGTTTGGGTTCGACCTTTGCCGCCGGCTTGGCGGCGACTTCGGTGTTCGCCTCGCCCGTCAGCAGCAGGCGGCGCAGGTCGGTGGGGCCGATCACCAGCGCGGTACCGCCCACCGCGAGCAGAGACAATGCAATGAAGGCCTTGGATGCGGTGATCATCGAAAATGAACCTTAGTCAGAACCTGGGTCGCAAATCAGCGGACGCGGCAAATTGCGCCGATTTGGCTGCGGCAGCAAGACGATCATTGGGATGACAAGCCTCCGTTCAGGCGCGCCCCGGATGACCGGCGCCAGCCCGCGCGTTCCAATTCATCCTTCCCTAACCCTCGCTGGTAACGGGGTCTTGGCGGTTTTGCTGCATCTTGCGTTCCACGGGAGGGCTGGATGGGCACATCGATTGGATCGACTGCGCGGATGCGCGCGTTGCTGCGCCGTTGGCGCGGGGCACCGCTGACATGGCTGATCGTCGGCGGCTTCGTGCTGATGGCCGCGACCGCCGTCGGCACCGCGCTCACCGTCGACCGCTTTCGGCAGAATGCAATCGAGAGCGGCCGCGAGAGCCTGCAAAACTCCGTCCGCATGCTCGCCCGGCATTTCGACCGTGAGTTCGAGGACTTTGCGGTGCTCCAGAAGAGCATCATCGCCGAGCTCGAAAGTCATGGCATCGAATCCGCTGAGGTCTTTCGCAGCGAGATGGGCACGCTCGCCGTGCACGAGGTGCTGCGCGCCAAGGCCAGCGGCTGGTCTGACGTCGCCGGCGCCAATGTGTTCGATTCCGAGGGTGTGCTGATCAATTCGTCGCGGCGCTGGCCGGTTGCCGCGATCTCGGTGGCCGACCGCGGCTATTTCAATCGCCTCAAGAACGATCCGGCCGCGCAGGAAGAGATCGAGATCGTACGGGGCCGGCTCGGCAACGGACCGGCGATCGTGTTTGCGCGGCGCGTCTCCGGCCCGCACGGCGAATTCCTCGGGCTGGTCTCGCGCGCGATCGCGCCGGAGCAGCTCGAATCCTTCTTCGCCTCGACCGGGCTCGGCGAGGAATCCTCGATTGCGATGCACCACCAGAACGGCCAGCTGCTCGCACGCATCCCGCATGTCGATGACATGATCGGGCAGAACTTCCGCAAGGGCACGCCCGAGCAGATGGCGGTGTTCGAGCGCACCTTCGTCACCACCCAGCTCGCAAGCCCAATCGACGGCAAGGACCGCATCGTCGCCGCGCGCCTCCTCACCGGTGAGCCGCTGGTCGTGGTCGCGACCAAGTCACTGGATGCAACGCTGGCGACCTGGCGCACGCAGACGAAGTTCTTCGTCACGGTGGCCGTGCTGTCGATCGGCCTGCTCGTGCTGACGCTCTATCTGATCTTCCGCCAGGTGACGCACCGGCTCTCGCTGGAGAAGCAACGACTCGACACCGCGATGAACACCATGACGCAGGGCCTGTTGATGTTCGATCAGGACGAGCGGCTGATCGTCTGCAACCGGCGCTATATCGAAATGTACGCGCTGTCCGCCGACGTGGTGAAGCCAGGCGTCCATTTCCGCGACGTGATCCGGCATCGCCACCACACCGGCTCGTTCCACGGCGACGTTGAGTCCTATTGCGACGATATCCTGAGCCATATCGGGCGCACCCAGAGCGCCATCGTCGAGACCGCCGACGGCCGCCTGATCGAGATCAAGAACCAGCCGGGCGCGGCCGGCGGCTGGCTCGCGACCCACGACGACGTCACCGAGCGCATCCGCGCCGACGAGCGCATTGCGCATATGGCGCATTACGACGCGCTGACCGACCTGCCCAACCGCGTGCTGATGCGCGGCCATCTGGAGCGCCGCGTCGCCGAGCTCGGCCAGGGCAAGCCGTTCGCGATCCTCTATATCGACGTCGACGAGTTCAAGGGCGTCAACGATTCGCTGGGACATGAGGTCGGCGACGAGCTGCTGCGCCAGGTCGCAAGTCGCCTGCGCGCCTGCGTCAGCGGCAACGACATGGTCGCACGGCTCGGCGGCGACGAATTCGCGATCATCAAGGCCGGCACCAACGATCAGGCTCAGCTGGCCGCGTTGGCGGAAACGATCTTGAATGCGCTGCGAGCACCCGTCAATTGCAAGGGCCAGGAAATCCCGACCGATGCCAGCATCGGCATCGCGATCGCGCCCGATCACGGCGACAATATCGACGACCTGCTCAAGCGCGCCGATCTTGCGATGTATGCGGCGAAGTCGGAAGGGCGCCGCACCTTTCGCATCTTCTCGCCCGAATACGACGCCAAGGCGCGGCAGCGCCGGCAGCTCGAGCTCGATCTGCGCCAGGCGCTCGCGCGCGGCGAGTTCGAGGTGCACTACCAGCCGCTGGTCGACCTCGCGGCCAATGTCGTCACCGGCTGCGAGGCGCTGCTGCGCTGGCGCCACCCCGAGCGCGGCATGGTTTCGCCGGCGGACTTCATCCCGGTCGCCGAAGACACCGGCCTGATCAGTGAGATCGGCGAATGGGTGCTGAAGCAGGCCTGTACCGAGGCCGCGAGCTGGCCCGGCCAGATCCACATCGCGGTGAATGTCTCGCCGGTGCAGTTCCGATCGCGGACGCTGGCGCTCAAGGTCGCCGCGGCGCTCGCGGAATCGGGGCTGGCGCCGGGACGGCTCGAGCTTGAGATCACCGAGACCGTGCTGATCCGCGACGACGAGGAGGCGCTGACGATCCTCCAGCAGCTGCGCGAGCTCGGCGTGCGCATCGCGCTCGACGATTTCGGTACCGGCTATTCGTCATTGAGCTATCTGCACCGCTTCCCGTTCGACAAGATCAAGATCGACCGCAGCTTCATCAGCGACATCGGCGAGCCCGATGATTCCTCCCCGATCGTGCAGGCCGTGGTGCACATGGCTGCCGCGCGGCACATGGCGACGACCGCCGAAGGCGTCGAGACCGAGGCCCAGCGCGAGGTGCTGCGTCAGCTCGGATGCAGCCAGATGCAGGGCTGGCTGTTCAGCCCGGCCGTGCCGGCGGCGAAACTGAAGCAGCTCTTGTCGGCGCAGGCCGCGGCGGCTTAGCGGCGCGCTCCATTACGGCCGCTCCATCCGCGATGTCCGCGCAGCCATAGAACGCACCGGTCCGTACAAGTACCGACGATTGATTTGAAGCTCGACTCGATCAGGGAGCGAGAATGACGAAGCGTGTTCCGAAAGCGAGTGTGCGCCGGTGTCAGCATCATGCTCGAAGACGAATGGACGCGCAGTGACGATCACATCCCGATCTCATCGGGCTTTTTCGCGCAGCATGCAGGATGACGTCGCGGAGGGACGAAAGCTCACATCAGGCCTTTTGCGGCACGGACTTCGGCGATCTCGGCGTCGGGATGGGCGACGATGGTGGCGAACATGATGCCGCTGATGATCAGCGACCAGACGGTGTCCCAATAGATCCAAAACACGTGCCAGCCTCCGTTTCGATCTCCTCCGCCCGGGGATCAGGATAACGGCAAGGCGAGGCTGCCGTTCCCGGTGCGCATGCGGCGCTATTTTTGTTTGGTCGGCGGGGAGCTGCGACCGGTTTGACCGGTGTGGCGCTTTGCCACGACGTCCTCGTCGCGCTCGCCCTCAAGCGGACGCGGCGGCAGCTTGGGCTGGCCTTTCTGGCCGCCATGCTTGCCGCCCATGTCGGGCTTGCCTTCGAGATCGTTTTCACGGGGCATAATGCTTCAATGCGCGGGGGCGGCATTGGTTCGCCTGTGAACGAGGTCATAGGATCGCCGCGGTTTGCGGTGCACGATCGTTGGCCCGGGGCATCGCGATTTCGACCGGCGGATTAGGGCTGATGCGGAGACGACTGATCGCCTGGACCATCCTGACCTGCGGGCTGCTTGCGGTCACCGTATGGACCGTGCTCGGGCCGCCCAATCGCCCGCCCGGCCCGCATTTGCCCTCCCGCAGCGTGACGGCGGCGGTGCGGTAGCCATCCTGAGCCACCGATACAATTTCGGCATCGATCAATCCCAACTGGAATTTGGTGTGACGGCGCGCCTCCCGCTATCCTCAACGGCAAAACGACAATGCCGCACCGGCTTTGAGGAGGAGACCATGTTGAGACCGACCCGACGTATCGCGCGGCGCCTGCCGCGCGCTGCGATCGCCACCACCCTCGCCTTTCTCGCCCTCATTCCTGGAGTCCGTGCCGGCATGGCCGAAACCTTCGCCTATGTCGGCAACGCCGACAGCAACGACATCAGCGTGTTCAAGCTGGCCGAGAGCGGCGAGATGACACCGGTGCAGACGGCCGCTTTTACCGGCATCGAAAAGCCGGGCTCCTCGACGCCGCTCGCGATCACGCCTGACAAGCGCGTGCTGATCGCCGGAATCCGCTCGCAGCCATACCTTGCGGTGAGCTTCGCGATCGATCCCAAGACGGGCCGGCTCAGTCATGTGGGCAACGGGCCGCTCGCCGACAGCATGGCCCATATCGCCGTCGATCGCAGCGGCAAATTCCTGTTCAGCGCCTCCTATGGCGGCAACAAGGTCGCGCTCAATCCGCTTGGCGCAAACGGCGTCGCCGGCGAGCCGAAGCAGATAATCCCGACCGGGCTGAACGCGCATGCCTTCCTGCCCTCACCCGACAACCGCTTCGCGTTCGCGACCAATCTCGGCTCCGACCAGGTGCTGAGCTTTGCGTTCGACGCCACGACCGGCACGCTGACGCCGAGCGATCCACCGGCCCACAAGGTGCCGGAAAAATCGGGGCCGCGGCACTTCGTGTTCCACCCCAACGGCAAGTTCGTCTATCTCGTTCACGAGCTGAACGGCGACGTCGCGGCGTTCAGTTATGAGGCCAAGAGCGGCGCCTGGACCGAGACCCAGCGCACCACCGTGCTGCCCGAGGGCTTCAACGGAAAGCCTTGGGCTGCCGACATCCACATCACTCCGGACGGGCGCTTCCTTTACGCCTCCGAGCGCACCACGAACACGCTCACCGCCTACAAGGTCGATGCAACAAGCGGCAAGCTGACCACGATCGGCAGCGTGCCGACCGAGAAGCAGCCGCGCGGCTTCAACGTCGATCCCTCGGGGCGCTATCTCGCCGCGGTCGGCGAACTCTCCGACGGAATGACGGTCTATGCGATCGACCAGAGCAGCGGCGCGCTCGCCAAGCTGAAATCCTATCCCACCGGCAAGAAGCCGAACTGGGTGGAGTTTCTGAGTCTGCCGTGAGGGAGGCGCGGCCGGCCTGCGCTAACATCGGTAGTTTCGCGCGGCCTGCCTCATATCACCGGGCATGGACCGTCAGATCGTCTTCAAGTGCCCCCGGACCGGCTTGAACGTGCAGCATCGGCTTGGCGACGATCATCTGCTCGACCGCTCCACCGGCATGACGGTCGGCGATCGCCGGAGCTGACGGCCGGTCCTGCGCTGCGACCTGCCCCATCCGGCGGGAGCGAACCTGATCGCCAATCCCGCGACTAATCAAGGACTTGCCGCGGCGGCCCGCGCCGGCGTGGCATCCCACCGTGGGACAACGCTGCCGTAGTCCGGCCCGTTGCCATCTGCTATCGATTGAAGGGCTTGAACCCCGTGGAATTTTCGATGCGTCATTTGCCCCGTGCCGTTGCTCGAAGCCTGTTTCCCGCAGCCATCGCCGGAGTGTTCGCTCTCGGCCAATATCCGGCCGGAGCCGCCGAGGACGATGCCCCCAAGGGGCCGGCAGTCACGGTGCTGAAGGTCGCGAAATCCTGCTTCTCCGACATCGTCGAGGCCACCGGCACGATCATTGCGCGCGAGGAAACGTCGGTGCGGCCCGAACGTCCGGGCCTGAAAGTGACCGAGGTGCTGGCGGAAGCCGGCCAGACCACCACCGCCGGCCAGGTGCTGGCGCGGCTGGCGCTGCCGGAAGGCGGCACGCTTCAGGTCACCGCGCCGGTGGCGGGCGTGATCGCCACGTCGACCGCGCAGATCGGCAATTTCGCCTCGGCCAAAGGCGAGGCCCTGTTCACGATCGTGGCGCGCAGCGAATACGATCTGGTCGGCCTGGTCGCGACCACCGACATGCGCAAGCTCGCCGTCAACCAGCAGGCCACCGTGCGCATTGCCGGCGCCGGCGACATCGATGGCAAGATTCGCCGCATCGGACCGACCGTTGAGCCGAACATCCAGCAGGGCATGGTCTATATCGGCATCTCCTCGCAGAAGCGCCTGTTGCTGAATGCGAGCGGCCGCGCGCTGATCAAGACCGGGCAGAGCTGCAACGTCGCGGTGCCGCTGACGGCCGTGCAATATTCCTCGGCCGGCACCGTGGTGCAGGTGATCCGCCGCAATCGCGTCGAGACCAAGCGCGTCGAGATCGGATTGATGGCGGGCGGCAATATCGAGGTCCGCGACGGACTCAACGATGGCGACGTCGTCGTCGCCCGCGCCGGCGCGCTGCTGCGCGAGGGCGATCCGGTGCGTCCGGTGATGGCGAGCGCCGAAGCGGCGAAGTAGAGATTGAAGAAGCACGATGCTTCACCCTCCCCTGGAGGGGAGAGTCGCTTCGCATGCAGCGTAGCGAAATGCGAAGCGGGGTGGGGTGATCTCTCGGCACGGGCACTGTTCGTGGGGAGAGATCACCCCACCCGCTCGCGCTACGCGCGATCGACCCTCCCCCTCCAGAGGAGGGTAAGAAAAACTAGCCGCCGGCTTCGCCGAAACGAACGTCCTCGAGCAATGACGACGAGATGCTCGGGACCTGGTCGCCTTCGCTGGCGCGGGAGATGGCGACGCGGGTCTTGTTGAAGACGCTTTCGGCGCTGCTACCTTGCGCATTGAGATTGTTGAGAAGCTCGCTGACGAGCACGCTGTGCTCGCCCTTGCCGTCGTCGACGACCTTGCCGGGCGAGGCCGAGGAGAGGATCAAGGCGTTGTCGGCCGCGCTGATCGGCGCGAGGCCGTGGCTGTAGGAGCGGAAGCGGCGCTCGTAAGGGTTACGGCGAGAGGCGTCGACGACGACGAGCTTGGCCTTGGCGCCCTGCTCCTTCATCATCTCGAGCACGCCGTCGATGGAGACGCCATGGCGACGGACGTCGCTTTCCTTCCAGATCACGGCATCGATCGGCAGCATGTAGCTCTCGCGGCCGGCCTGCACGCCGTAGCCGCCGAAGAACAGCATGACGACGCTGTCGCGATTGATCCGGGACTTCAGGCGGTTGACGGCGCGGACCATGTCGTCCCTGGTTGCGTCTTCCACCATGTCGACGTCAAAGCCGTTCTTGCGCAGGGACGACGAGAGCGCGCGGGCGTCGTTGATCGACTGCGTCAGCGGCGCGTTGGCGTCAGGATAATGTCCATTGCCGATGACCAGCGCCAGATGCGTGGCCTGGCCGATCGAGCCCGTGATCTGGTCGGTCGAGACGGCTTTGGCGGCATCGATCGCCCGCATGTTGAGAGCAGCATGGGCGCCGATCACGAGCGACACCGTGCCGATGAGGGCGGCGGCGACGGCAATCGTGCGTCTGGAGAGGTCGAGCTGCCTTACATTCATCTCGGTTCGTTCCTGTGCCAAAGACCAGCCAAGCGCGCGCACACTGTTTGAGTAGCGCGATAGCGTCTTTAGGTTTGAGGGATCGGCTGGGGATGTGCCCCCGAATTGCGCGCAATTTGCGGCGCCGCACCAAACAAACCTTTAACCGCATATAGGCTCCCGGGCAATAGATTGCTCAAAATTCGAGCTAAGTCGCTGAAGATGTTAGTTAATCTTCCGACCTGGGTTTATCCATTTTTTGCTCCCCGTAGCCTTCCGGGGCGGCATCAGGCAGCCTTCGTCCCGGCCTTTTCTGTGACTCCCATCACGTTTGTATTTCCTGCGAATCCGGGTAGCTTTTTCAACGACTTGCAGGGGGTGGCGCGCGGCTGGGAGCGTGCCGGCCGGCCCCCGGCCCATGCCCCGCGACCAGGTATTTCATGAGCTTTCAATATTTTGCCGGCGCCGCCTGCCACGCGCTGACGGCGCGGAAGGACGGCCCCTCGCTTTATGAGGTCTGCGATCCCGTGCTGGCGGGTCAGGCCAGCGGCGATCCGCATCTGGCCAAATTCTACAAGACTGCGCTCGGCAATCCCGCGCTACGGATGCTGCTGCGACGGGCCGGACTGCCCGAGCTGCGCGACGAAGCGAGGCTGACGGCGCTGCGTCAGGCACTTGCCCATGCCCGCGACGAGGCCGAGCCCGACTGGGCGGCCGTCGGCCAGCCCGTGGCCGATCTCGTCGACAGCATCGCGCTCGACCATCCCAGGCCGCCGCCGGCCATGTTCGTCGGCAAGGCGCCGCACCAATCGCAGATCGACGGCGTGATCCGCGACTGCGCACAGCACCTGCTCGCCTCGTACCGCAAGAACGGTTTCCTCTCGACCTACGCCGCCTTCAACCTGATCGGTGATCCCGATTGTCGCGGACGCGAGCTGATCATGGCGCTCACGGGCCTCAACGCGCGCGGCTACAAGAACTCCTCGCTGCTGTTCAACCTCGCCCGCGTCTTCATCGCGCGTTCGCCGGCCCGCGCCGTGGTCCATCCGCCCTGGCGAGGGGTTGCCGAGCCGATGTGGGAGCCGGTGCAGATCCGCCACCGCTCGGCCTATTACGATGCGTTCTTCATCGAGGCGCTGCTGAGCTATGTCGAAACCGGACTGGCCTCACCCGCCGACAAGGTCGCGGCAGAGCGCGCGATCGCCAACATGGTGGATTTCTGCATCAATATCAGCCGCGAGGAGGTCGAGGGCATCGACGGCGCGCGGTTCAATGTCATCACGGCGCTCGCGCCGGCACCGCATCCGCGCTTCTCCCGCTTCTTCGCCCAGATCAAGCAGGATCTCGGCTTCGGAATCTACGTGCCGGATTGCGACACCACGGCCTGCTCGATCTCGGCAGCGACGCAGGCCGGCTGCACCGATCCGATCATCGACCAGCCGCTCTTGGATTTCTACGCCGGCTACCAGGTCCGCGCCGGCGTCAACGCGCCGCGCGTGACGGTGCCGCTGAACGACCATATCGACTACGAAGGTGGCGTTGCGACCTGGATCGACAATCTCGCGGGCGAGCGTCCTTACGGCAACGATCTCGATCCGACGCTCAATCTCGACGTTCTCGAGGTCAGCTTCCGCAACCTGGCACGCTGGAAGATTCTTGAGACGCCATCGCGGCTCGCCACCGTGCATCGCATCATCGGTTTCCAGAAGCGATTGGCGGCCAGCGGCGCTTTCGCCAATCCGCGCTCGCACATTTATTATCTGCCGGAGCTCTACAGTGCCTATTTCGGCCGTTGTTACGCAGCGTTCCTGGCGCTGCCCTTGGCGGCGCAGGCCGCGATCGATCCTGACGGCGATTTCGATTTCATCCGCCACCGCGTGCTGTCCTACGTCAAAGGCGAGTTGATGGCCGCGGAGATGAACGCGTTCGACGCCGCACTGGCGCTGATCGCGCTCGGCCATCTCGGCGCCGACCCGCGCGCCTTCGCGCCGGCGCTGAACGTGATCGTCGCGAGCCTCGGCGAAGGCGGACGCCGTGGCCCGTTCCGTGCCTATGAATGGAACAAGATGAAGACGCCGACGCGAATTCTGGTCGGCGGGCCGGAGGTGACGTCGGCCTTCGTGCTGATGGGGCTGGCGGTGGCCCGGCGAGCGATGGTGGGGCGGGGGTGAGCTGGTCTCGTGCCCCGGACGCAGCGCAGCGCTTCTTCAGCGGTGCGCTGCAGAGCCGGGCCCATGTCACCAAGAATTATGTCCGTGATTTTCTGGGTCCCGGCTCTGCGCAGCAGCGTTTCACGCTGCAGCGCGTCCGGGACACGAGAGTGGTGAGCCGCCACAATGACGGGAAGTTGAAAGCCCATCTGTTAGGCAGGCGCTGGCCGAGTGGCCCAAAGCTGACCACAATCGCGGGGTCTATCGAGATTTTCATCACACGCGGACCGGCATGTTGCGAAAAGTCCTGATTGCGCTGTTCTTGCTCGGCTTATCCTTGCCCTCGCTGGCGCAGGCCGCCGACATCACCGGCATGGCAAAAGTGCGCGCCGGCGATACCGTCGTGATCGGGAACACGCGAATCCGGCTCGGCGGCATCGACGCCCCCGCGCTCGACCAGCTCTGCCTCAACACCAAGACCGAGCGCTGGACCTGCGGCGTCGCTGCGCGCGACGAGCTCGCCAAACATACCGAGGGCAAGAGCTGGGTCTGCCACACCCGCGCCATCGACCGGCGCGGCCGCACCGTGGCCCGCTGCGAGGTCGGCGGCGAGGACATCCAGAAATGGCTGGTGCGCAGCGGCTGGGCGCTCGCCTACACCCGCATGTCCCATGATTACGATGCGGACGAAGCCGCTGCACGGGAGGCCAAGGCCGGGATGTGGCAGGGCGCGTTCATCGCGCCCTGGGACTGGCGCGTCCGCAACAAGAAGACCGCCATCCTGGGCGCCACCAAGCCGCCCGACGGCGCCCATGCGGTGCTGCTCGCCTCGGCCTCGGGACCGGTCGCGCCTTCGCCTGATTGCACCATCAAAGGCAACGTCAATAGCGCCGGCGAATGCATCTATCACCAGCCGAGCAGCCGCTGGTACACCCAGATCAGGATGAAGATCAGCAAGGGCACCCGCTGGTTCTGCTCGGTGGAAGAGGCGGAAGCCGCCGGCTGCCGCGAGACCAGGAGATAAGCGCTACAGCCCTGCGTTTAACGTGCTTTTCTATGGGCGCGCCGCCGCGTAAAAGTGTGATTCAGCGACCCACCAGCCTGTCCTCCAAAAACAAGGACCAACAGCAATGACCGTTCGCGCGGGCCGGGAATTTCTGGCCATCCCCGGGCCCACCACGATGCCCGACGAGGTGCTGCAGGCGATGCACCGTCCGGCGATCGACATCTACTCCAAGCAGATGACCGACCTGACCGAGGGCCTGCTCAGTGACATCTCGAAGCTGTTTTCGACCGAGGGCAAGTCCTACATCTACATCGCCAACGGCCACGGCGCCTGGGAAGCGGCGCTGAGCAACGTGCTGTCGCGCGGCGACAAGGTGCTGGTGCTGGAGAGCGGGCGTTTTGCGATCGGCTGGGGCAATGCGGCGGCGCTGATGGGCGCCGAGGTCGAGGTGCTCAAGGGCGACTGGCGCCGCGCGGTGCGGCCGCACGAGGTCGAGGAGCGCCTGCGCCGCGACAAGGAGCACACCATCAAGGCGGTCGTCGTCGTCCAGGTCGACACGGCCTCTGGCGTGCAGAACGACATCGAGGCGATCGGCAAGGCGATCAAGGCCAGCGGCCATCCCGCGCTGTACATGGTCGACACTGTCGCCTCGCTCGGCTGCATGCCGTTCGAGATGGACAAATGGGGCATCGACGTCGCCATGTCCGGCTCGCAGAAGGGTCTGATGACGCCGCCGGGCCTTGGCTTCGTCGCCGCTAATTCGCGTGCGCGCGAGGTGCACAAGACAGCCAACATGGCGACACCCTATTGGAGCTGGAGCGAGCGCGAGGGCACCGAGCACTATCGCAAATATGCCGGCACCGCGCCGGTGCATCTGCTGTTCGCGCTGCGCCAGGCGATCGATCTCCTGCACGAGGAAGGACTGGAGAACGCGTTCCGCCGCCACAGCCTGCTCGGCGAAGCCGCGCGCCGCGCGGTCAACGTATGGTCGGAAGGCCAGGTGCTCGGCTTCAACGTGGCGGAAGCCAGCGAGCGCTCCAACACCGTGACCACGGTGACCATGAGCAACGGCCATGATCCGGCCGTGCTGCAACGCTATTGCAAAGAGAAGTGCGGCGTCGTGCTCGGCACCGGCATCGGCGATCTCTCGGGGCAAGCCTTCCGCATCGCCCATATGGGCCATGTGAATGCGCCGATGCTGCTCGGCACGTTGGGCGTGATCGAGATCGGGCTCAATGCGCTGAAGATCCCGCACGGCAAGGGCGGGCTGGAAGCCGCCGTCGCGTATCTCGGCGAGGAAGTGGCGGTGTAGGCGCGGCACGCTCCGCGCGGGTTTCTTCCTTCTCCCCTTGTGGGAGAAGGTGGCGCGAAGCGCCGGATGAGGGGTTCTCTCCGCGAACTCATCAAGCGGTTTCGCGCGCGGAGAGAACCCCTCACCCGTCTCGCCGCTCACGCGGCGAGCCACCCTCTCCCACAAGGGGAGAGGGGAAGGTCAGTGCCCGATGCGATACGCCGCGACCTGCGCCTTTAGCTCATTCAGCGGTGCAAGCGGCGCCTTCGGATCGACGCGATACTCCCCACTCGCCAGCCACTTCAGCACCTTCGCATCAATCACCGGCGAATGGTGGATGACGTCGCTGTAATTGCCGAGATCGTGCGTCACCTCCTTGATCGCGCGGAAATCGTGCAGGCGCACGTTGGGAAGCTGCGTCAGCACTTGCGCAATGCGTGCAGTGAGATCGGTGACGATCTTCAGCGTCTCGGGGGATGCATCGCGCATCGCGACGAATTGCAGGATCGAATAGGGCGGGAAGTAGATGTCGAAGGTCACGTCCGGATGGCGCGTGATCAGGCCGAGCGCATCGCACTCGAAATGCCGCACCATGGCATCGTAACCATAGCCTTCACCGAGGAAACGGCTGCGCGCGGGAGCGGTGATGTAGGCGAAGGCGGCAAGCGCCCGCTGCGCATTGTAGCCGCTCGCGACGTCAAAATCCCGCGGCAGCGCGTAGATGTCATCGACGTCGGACAGCGCAAACCTAAGGGGGAGATAGGGCGCCGCCCGGGTCAGCGGCTCTCGCAATGACGCGACCGACCGCAGCAATGCGAACACGGATTCCTTCGCCATCGCAGCGCTGAAAAGATAAGACCCGATCCCCCTGGCCGTCCTGCGATAGAGATCGACGGACAGATAGGGATCGGCCTCGATGTCGGCCGCATCGATAAAGATGAAGTCGTCCATCGCCCAGATCACCCGTTTTGCGCCGCGCTCGATGGCCTGCTCCAGGACAAAAGCCTGCTGGCGCGAATTGGAGCCGGTCATCGCCAGCTTGAGCGAACGGACGCCGAGCGCACGATCGATCTCGCTCTGGCGGAAATGGATCGCGAGTGAGGTGCCCATGAAGGCGGTGTCGAACGACTGGCTGCGGATCAGCCCGGCATTCTGCACGCGCGTGTCCTCGGAATAGAAGGCTGCGACGAGGTACGAAGGGCGGAACAGTTGCAGGGGATCGACGACGTAGTTGAGTGCCGCCGCGCCCAGAACGCACGCAATGTTCGCGAGCAGAAGACGCCTTAGGTGTGTGAACGGCGTGCGCATCAGAACCGGAAATAGATGAATTCGCTGTGGCTCTGGATGCCCAGAATGCCGAACGCGAGCACCAGCGACGCGCCATAGAGCACCAGCGGCCGCATCCGCCCTGCCCGCAAGTGCTCGCCGACCCTGCGGTTGGCGTGATCGTATCCCATGATGCCTTGCGTGTTCGGCGCCAGCCACACCAGTGCGGCGTAAATCGTGACCTGCACCAGCGCCGCGATCTCCTCGCGGCCGAAGACGATGTTCGATAGATCAGCCATCGCGTGGAGCACCCGCAACGCCCAGGCAACGCTCTCGGCGCGGAAGAACACCCAGGCGACGACGACGGCGAGGAAGGTCAGCACGGCGCCGGCGATGCGGACCGGCCTCGCAAGAAGCGATGGAACGTCCGGCACCAGCGCGTTGAAGGCATGATTGATGCAGAGATAGGCGCCGTGCAGCGCACCCCACACCACGAACGTCCAGGCCGCGCCGTGCCAGAGCCCACCGAGCAGCATCGTGAGCATCAGATTGACGTAGCGCAGCATACGGCCCCTGCGATTGCCGCCAAGCGGGATGTAGAGATAGTCGCGCAAGAACTGCGACAGCGTCATGTGCCACCGCCGCCAGAACTCGACGATGCTGACGGCCTTGTAGGGCGAGTTGAAGTTCACCGGCAGGAAGATGCCGAACATCAGCGAAATCCCGATCGCCATGTCGGAATAGCCGGAGAAGTCGAAATAAAGCTGGAACGTGTAGGCGAGCGCACCACACCAGGCCTGGTCAAAGCTCGGGGAGCGCGTCTCGAAGGCGAGCGCGACCAGTGGCTGGATGCCGTCGGCAAGACACGTCTTCTTGAACAGGCCTATGGCGAAGATGATGACCCCGCACAGGATCAGATGCGCATCCGGAAGCTTGCTCTCCTTCCGCTCGAATTGCGGGATCATGTCCTTGTGATGGAGAATCGGTCCTGCGATCAGATGCGGGAAGTAGGTCACGAACAGCGCGTAGTGCGGCAGCGCATAGGCCGCGACCTGCCCTCGATAAGCGTCCACCAGGAACGCAATCTGGGTGAACGTGTAGAAGGAGATGCCGACCGGCAGCAGGATGTGGACCGCGAAATGCGTGCCGGCCAGCGCATTGATGTTCTCGGTGACGAAGCCGGCATATTTGAAGATGCCGAGCACGAGGAGATCGCCGATGACACCAAGAGCGAGCGCCGCCTTTCGGTGCGGCGACGTGAGCTTCGCCACGATGAGGAGATGGCCGACGCCAGAGTTGAAGGCGATCGAGATCAGCAACAGGGTCAGGAATTGCCAGCTGCCGATGGCGTAAAAAGCGAGCGAGGCCGCCGCCAGCCAGATCACCGGCGCCAGATTGCTGCGCCGCCCGAGCCAGAAGTAGCCAGCCAACACGGGCGGCAGGAACAACAGGATGAACGGATAGGAATTGAACAGCATCAGGCTGCACCGGCGGCGGGGATATGGGCCGTAAAGCATACCAGGGCGAGGTCAACAACCCGGTGAGCTGGCACGGTCCTTGCCGCTAGCTGCGCTAGCAATTCGCGGTCCCGTCGCCATATGATGCGCGACCTGCCGCCGCCCATGGCCGTCATTGCCGGGCTTGACCCGGCAATCCATCACTCCGAACTTCGTTCTTGATGGATGCGCGGGTCAAGCCCGCGCATGACGATCTGGGTTCCGACGAGACATGAACGAGGATCGAGTGACACAGGCCAAAATACCTTCCCAGCCGCCCGTCGCCCCGCGCCGGCCGCATCCCTTCACGCGGCACGGCATCACCGTGACCGACGACTATGCCTGGCTGAAGGACGAGAGGTGGCAGGAGGTTTTGCGCGATCCCAGCGTGCTCGATCCCGACATCCGGAAATATCTGGTTGAGGAGAACGTCTACACCGAGAGCCTGCTTGGCCACACCGCCACTCTCCAGAAGACGCTGGTTCGCGAGATGCGGGGGCGGATCAAGGAGGACGATTCCAGTGTGCCCTCGCCCGACGGACCCTTCGCCTATTTCCGCCGGTTTCGCAAGGACGGGCAGCACGAGCTGTTCGGCCGCATGCCGCGTGACGGCGGCGACGGCCAGATCGTGCTCGACGGCGACGCACTCGCCAAGGACCACAAATACTTCAAATTCGGCGGCAGCCGGCACTCGCACGACCACAAGCTCCAGGCCTGGAGCGCCGACACCAAGGGCTCCGAATATTTTTCGATCCGCGTGCGTGATTGGGCTACGGCCAAGGACCTTGACGATATTGTCGAGGAGACCGACGGCGGCATCGTCTGGAGCAAAGATTGCAAGAGCTTCTTCTATGTGAAGCTCGACGACAATCATCGGCCGATGCAGGTGTGGCGGCACAGGCTCGGCACCAAGCAGGCCGACGACACACTTGTCTATGAGGAGCAGGATGCCGGCTGGTTCACCCACCTGCACGAGAGCACCAGCGGCCGCTTCTGCGTGATCGCCGGCGGCGACCACGAGACTTCCGAGCAGCGACTGATCGACCTCGCAAATCCCGAGACGCCGCCGCGCCTGGTCGCAGCGCGCGAAGAGGGCGTGCAATATTCGCTGGCCGATCGCGGCGACGAGCTCTTCATTCTCACCAATGCCGACGAAGCCATCGACTTCAAGATCGTCACGGCGCCGCTTCGCGCGCCCGAGCGCAAGAACTGGCGCGACCTGATCCCGTATCGTCCCGGCATCTACATCATCGACCTCGATCTCTATGCCGGACATCTGGTACGGCTCGAGCGCGCCAATGCGCTGCCGGCGATCGTGATCCGTGATCTCGCCTCGAACGAGGAGCACGCCATCGCCTTCGACGAAGCCGCCTATTCGCTGGACACGATGGGCTCCTACGAATTCGAGACGACAAATCTGCGTTTCGCCTATTCGTCGATGACGACGTCGTCGGAGGTCTATGATTACGACATGGTCAAGCGCACGCGCACCTTGCGCAAGCGTCAGGAGATTCCGTCCGGCCATGATGCCGCCGACTACGTCACCACGCGCATCATGGCAAAGGCGCATGACGGCGCCGAGGTGCCGGTGTCGATCCTGCATCGTCGTGGGCTCACGCTCGACGGCTCGGCGCCGCTGCTGCTCTATGGTTACGGCTCCTACGGCATGGCGATGCCGGCCTCGTTCAGCGCCAACCGGCTGTCGCTGGTCGACCGCGGCTTCGTCTATGCCATCGCCCATATCCGTGGCGGTGCCGACAAGGGCTGGGGCTGGTACCTCGACGGCAAGCGCGACAAGAAGACGAATTCGTTCGACGATTTTGCCGCCAGCGCCCGGGCGCTGATTGATGCGAAATACACCAGCGCCAAACGCATTATCGGCCATGGTGGCTCGGCCGGCGGCATGCTGATGGGCGCGGTCGCCAATCGCGCCGGCGAACTGTTCGCCGGCATCGTTGCCGAAGTGCCGTTCGTCGACGTGCTCAACACCATGCTCGACGACACGCTGCCGCTGACGCCGCCGGAATGGCCGGAATGGGGCAACCCGATCGAAAGCGAGAAGGATTTTCGCACCATCCTGTCCTACTCGCCTTATGACAATATCGCGGCGAAGGACTATCCGGCGATCCTGGCGATGGGCGGATTGACCGATCCGCGCGTCACCTATTGGGAGCCTGCCAAATGGATCGCGCGCCTGCGCGCCACCATGACCGGCGGCGGCCCGGTGTTGCTGCGTACCAACATGGGCGCCGGCCATGGCGGCGCCTCGGGCCGCTTCGACCGGCTCGATGAAGTCGCGATCGTCTACGCATTCGCACTGTGGGCGGCGGGGATGGCGGAAGCGTGATCTTCTGCCTCTCCCCCTTTCCGGCAACCATATGGCGTTTAGCGCGACCCGGGCGCGCGCCTCGTCCTTCGAGATGACCGCTTCGCGGTCTCCTCAGGATGAGGCTAAGCAGCGTTGGTGCTCGTTGAACTGCCGCCGCACACTCGCTTCCTCATCCTGAGGGCCCGCCAACGGCGGGCGTCTCGAAGGATGGCCACAGACGAAATCGCTCCTATGTGCCATTGCCCGACCGCAACCGGGACAAGCGAAGAAATTAGCGCCCGTTCTTCGTCCGCCACTCCGCGAAATCAGTCAGCGTCTGCGGGTCTGTCGCGGGGTAAAGACCAAAGATGCCGCGGCCTTTGCCGACTTCCTCAGTGACGAAGTCCTCGAATGCCGTCATCTCAAACGTCTCGTTGGCGATCTCGTCGGCGAGATGCGCGGGGATGACGATGACACCGTCGGAATCGCCGAGAATGACGTCGCCGGGGAACACCGGCGCATCGCCGCAGCCGATCGGAACATTGATCTCGATTGCCTGATGCAGTGTCAGATTGGTCGGCGCCGAGGGGCGGTGATGAAACGCGGGGAAGCCGAGCTTTGCGATCTCGGCGGAATCGCGAAAGCCGCCATCGGTGACGACACCGGCGACGCCGCGCTTCATCAAGCGAGTCACCAGGATCGCTCCTGCCGAGGCCGCGCGCGCGTCCTTGCGGCTGTCCATCACCAGCACCGCCCCGGGCGGACAATCCTCGACCGCCTTGCGTTGCGGATGGGAGCGGTCCTTGAAGACGTCGATGGTGTTGAGATCCTCGCGCGCCGGCATGTAGCGCAGCGTGAAGGCCTCGCCCACCATGGCCGGCTGGTCGGGACTGAGGGGATGCACGTCCTGGATCATTTGGATGCGCAGGCCGCGTTTGAACAGCGCGGTGGCGACCGTGGCGGTGGAGACGGATTTGAGCTTGATGCGGGTCGTTTCGGAAAGTTTGGTCATGGCGTGCTTTCTCTCGTTCGTCATTCCGGGGCGCGAAGCGAGCCCGGAATCTCGAGGTTCCGGGTTCGATGCTTCGCATCGGCCCGGAACGACGGTGAAACTAGTAAATCGAAGGCTCGCCGACCGGCGCGCCGAAATCTGTCTCGAGGAAGTCGAAGTCGCAGCCATCATTGGCCTGCTTGATGTGTTTTGTGAACATCCAGCCATAGCCGCGCTCGAAGCGAGGCTCGGGCTGTTTCCAGGCGGCGCGGCGCTTTTCCAGCTCGGCTTCGGGGACATCGAGATTGATGGTGCGCGCGGCAACGTCGAGCGTGATGCGATCGCCGTTCCGGACCAGCGCCAGCGGGCCGCCGATATAGGATTCAGGCGAAACGTGCAGGATGCAGGCGCCATAGCTGGTGCCGCTCATGCGTGCATCCGAGATGCGCACCATGTCGCGCACGCCCTGCTTCACGAGTTTTGTCGGGATCGGCAGCATGCCCCATTCCGGCATGCCCGGTCCGCCCTGCGGCCCGGCATTGCGCAAGATCAGGATGTGATCCTCGGTGACGTCGAGATTGGGATCGTCGACCGCCTTCTTCATCGCGGGATAATCGTCAAACACCAGCGCAGGTCCGGTGTGCTTGAGGAAGCGCGGCGCGCAGGCGGAGGGCTTGATGACGCAGCCGTCGGGCGCGAGATTGCCCTTGAGCACGGCGAGCGCGCCTTCCTTGTAGATGGGATTGTCGACCGAGCGGATCACATCGGCATTGTGGACCTCGGCGCCCTCGATGTTCTCGCCCAGCGTCTTGCCGGTGACCGTGACGCAGTCGAGATGCAGATGCGGCTTGATCTGGCCCATCAGCGCCGGCAGGCCGCCGGCATAGAAGAAATCCTCCATCAGGTACGTATCGCCGCTCGGCCGCACGTTGGCGATCACGGGTACCTTGCGGCTCGCGATCTCGAAATCGTCAAGGCTGATGTCCTGGCCGGCGCGGCGGGCCTGAGCGATCAGATGGATGATGGCATTGGTCGAGCACCCCATCGCCATCGCGACCGCAATCGCGTTCTCGAACGCCTGGCGAGTCTGGATCGTCTTCGGCGTCAGATCCTCCCACACCATCTCGACGATGCGGCGGCCGCATTCGGAGGCCATGCGGATGTGGTTGGCATCGGCGGCCGGAATCGAGGACGCGCCGGGCAGCGTCATGCCGATCGCTTCCGCGATCGCCGTCATGGTCGAGGCCGTGCCCATGGTCATGCAGGTGCCGTAGCTGCGGGCAATGCCGGCCTCGATATCGAGCCAGTCCTTGTCGGAGATTTTTCCGGCGCGGCGCTCGTCCCAATATTTCCAGCCGTCTGAGCCCGAGCCGAGCGTCTTGCCCTTCCAATTGCCGCGCAGCATGGGACCGGCCGGCAGATAGATCGCCGGGATGTTCATCGAGGTTGCCCCTAGCAGCAGCGCCGGCGTCGTCTTGTCGCAGCCGCCCATCAGCACCACGCCGTCGACGGGATGGCTGCGCAGCAATTCCTCGGCGTCCATCGCCAGCAGATTGCGGTAGAGCATGGTGGTGGGCTTGAGCAGCGATTCCGACAGCGACAGTGCCGGCAGCTCCAGCGGCAGGCCGCCGGCCATCAGGATGCCGCGCTTGACGTCGTCGACGCGCGACTTGAAGTGCATGTGGCAGGGCTGCGCATCCGACCAGGTATTGAGGATCGCGATGATCGGCCGGTCCTTCCACTCTTCCGGCGCGTAGCCCATCTGCATGGTGCGAGAGCGGTGGCCGAACGAGCGGAGATCGTCGGGCGCGAACCAGCGCGCGCTGCGGAGCTGGTCGGGCGTTTTCTTCTTGTTCTTGGTCATGATTGGGTGCCCCATTTCTGGACGGTGTTCCGCTCGATGGCGCGGAAGATCAGGTTCTCGACAAAGAGCCCGATGATGATCACGGTCAAGAGGCCTGCGAAGACGGCAGGAATGTCGAGCAGATTGCGGTTCTCGAAGATGAACCAGCCGAGCCCGCCCTGGCCCGAGGACACGCCGAACACCAACTCGGCCGCGATCAACGTGCGCCAGGCAAACGCCCAGCCGATCTTGAGGCCGGTGAGGATCGAGCCGAAGGCCGCGGGTATGAGGATCTTGGCGACGTAAGGCAGACCGCGCAGGCCGTAATTGCGGCCGACCATGCGCAGCGTGTTGGACACGCTCTTGAAGCCGGAATGGGTGTTGAGCGCGACCGGCCACAGCACCGAATGGATCAGCACGAAGACGAGACTGCCATTGCCGAGGCCGAACCAGATCAGCGCCAGCGGCAGCAGCGCGATTGCCGGCAACGGGTTGAACATCGCCGTCACGGTCTCGAGGAAGTCGGTGCCGATGCGGGTCGAGATGGCGAGCACGGTAAAGATCGCGGCCAGCACGATGCCGGCCGAGTAGCCCATGAACAGCACCTTCAGCGAGGTCCAGGCCCGCATCGGAATGGTGCCGTCCTTGACCCGCTCGAACAGCGTGACGAAGGTGTCGTGCAACGTCGGAAACAGCAGGGGATTGTCGAGGGTGACGCCGTAGGCCTCCCAGACCGCCGCGAGGAACAGAATAATAACGGTCTTGCGGACGAAACCGTCGTTCCACAGCAGCTCAGGCACGCTGAGCTTGCGCTCGACGTCGCCGGCGCCGGTAGATGCGGCAGCCGAAGCGTCGCGCAGCAGGATTCTCGCTTCACCCATCAGAGACTCCCTCAATGCGCCACGGCTTCGGAGGCGAACAGGAGATCGTGGATCTCCTTCTCGAGCCGGCCGGCGCTGCCGTCGCCATTGGAGACCTTGTCGACATCGACCACCTCGGCCTTGACGCGGCCGGGATGCGGCGACAGCAAGAGGATGCGGTTACCGATGCGGATCGCCTCCGCGATCGAGTGGGTCACGAACAGCACGGTGAACTTGGTTTCGCTCCAGAGCTGGAGCAGCTCGTCTTGGCAGGTCCGGCGCGTCAGCGCGTCGAGCGCGGCGAACGGCTCGTCCATCAGCAGGATGTCCGGCTCCATCGCCATGCCGCGCGCGATCGCGACGCGCTGTTTCATGCCGCCGGAGAGCGTGTGCGGATAGGCATCGACAACGCGGGTGAGGCCGACCTTTTCGATATAGGCTCGCGCTTTCGCCTCGGCGTCCTTGCGCGACAGCTTTCTCGCAGTGAGCAGCGGGAACATCACATTGGCGAGCACGGTCTTCCAGGGCAGGAGCTGGTCGAACTCCTGGAAGATCATCATGCGGTCGGCGCCGGGACCAACGATCTCGCGGCCGTTGATGGTCATGCGGCCTTCGCCCGGAATCATGTAGCCGCCGACGGCCTTGAGCAGGGTCGACTTGCCGCAGCCGGAGGGACCGAGCAACACGAAGCGATCGGACCGATCGACGGTGAAGCTCACTTTTTCCGTGGCGGTGACGACGGTACTGGAGGTCTTGTAGCGCAGCGTCACGCCGCTGACGTCGAGCAGTGCCATCAGTTGCCCTTCAGATCGTGGGCGACGGGAAGATAGTAATCCGTCCAGGCCTTGGGCTGATTCTTCAGCGTTCCGGTCTTGTAGAGATGGGCGGCGAATTTCATCGTGCCCTGCGGCTCGAGATTCCACTCCATCATGCCGGGCTCCTTCAGGAGATCGAGCAGCTCTTCCACCGATGTCTTGTCGCCGGTGATCTCCTTGTAGATCTCGACCGCCTGCTTGGTATCGCTGCGGATCAGATCCTGCGCTTCCTTGGTGGCGTCGCGCACGGCCTGGATGATTTTTGGATTGGCGTCGGCAAACTTCGTCGTGGTGAAGAATTGGGCCTGGCTGAGCGGTCCGCCCATCACGTCGGGCGACGACAGCACCACATGCGCACCCGGCACGTTCTTCAGCTCCAGGAAGGTGAAGGGCGGGATCGAGAAGTGGTTGTGCACCTCGTGCTTCGGGTTGGACAGCGCCGCATAGGCATCGGGGTGACCGAGCTGCACGGTGCTGGCATCCAACTTCGACCATTGGTCGGGAGCAAAAGCCTCGGCGGCCGCGATCTGAAGCACGATCGCCTGGGTCGAAACCTTCACGGTCGGCACCGCGATCTTGTCGCCCGGGCCGAAATCCTTGATCGACTTGATGTTGGCGTCGCGGCTGATCAGCGTCATCGGCTGCGCCGAGGTGGCGACAATGCCCTTCACGCCGCCGCGGGTGCGATCCCACAGCAGCAGCAGATTGCCGGTGCCGGTGTTGAGGATGTCGACGCCGCCGGCGAGCAGCGCGTCGGTCTGCGCCCCGCCGCCGGAGAAGGTGATCCATTTGGTGGTGACACCGGATACGCCGCGGGAAGCCGCGTGCTTCTCGATCAGCTTCAGCTTCTCCATGATGTGGCTCGGCATGTAGAAGATGCCGGGCTGACGCGACAGCGCGATTTCGGACTTCTGCTGAGCCTTGGCCGGCGAGCCCGCCAGGGCGATCGCGGCGATCAAGACGATGGCTGCAAACCCACTCTGCAATTGCTTCATCATTGTTGTTCGTTTCCTCCGGCCGCCATTGACGTGCGATAGTATTGATGCACTAATGCATTAGTACATCAATGGCAAGCCCGCCGGAGCCGTCGCCATGGAATCAGCCCATCCCGCACCCCGTGCCGCCGCCCGCGCCGGCGCGCGGCTCGACCGGGCCCGGCAGGCCGCGCCGCAGGTGTTCGAGCGGCTGCGCAACGCGATTCTCGCGCTCGAGCTGCCGCCGGGCGCGCCGCTGTCGCGCACCGATCTCGCAGCGCAATTCGGCGTCAGCTCGACGCCGATCCGCGACGCCCTGATGCGGCTGGAGGAAGAAGGGCTCGTCGACGTGTTTCCGCAGCACGCGACCGTGGTCAGCCGGGTCGATGTCGGTCGCGCCGAGCAGGCGCATTTTCTGCGCCAGGCGCTGGAGCTCGAAATCGTCCGTCTGCTCGCGGAAAGGCATGACGCGGCTCTCGTCACCCGCCTCGACCACGCGATCGCGCTGCAGCAGCAATTCGCCAAGGCCGGCGACTTCGAGAGCTTCATCGCCGGCGACAATGATTTTCATGCGCAGCTCTATGCGGCCGCCGGCAAGCAGGAGCTCTGGACGCTGGTGCGCAGCCGCAGCGGACATATCGATCGACTGCGACGGCTGCATTTGCCCTCGCCTGGCAAGGCCCAGAACATCGTCCGTCACCACAGATTGATCACGCGCGCGATCGAGGCTGGAGACGCCGAGGCCGCGCAACAGCATTTGCGCATGCATCTGTCGGGCACGCTGAGCGAGCTGGACAAGATTCGAAGCCGCTATCCCGAGTATCTGACCGACTAGAAGTCCCGAGCTGGGCCCCTTATGCACGAGAGCATGCATATAGTCGGCGGGATCGGTTGGCCTCGAACGGAATGGTGTCGCTCGCGAAGTGCTTGCAGGCTGGGCAGAATCCGCGCAACAATTTCGTGTTTGATGATTTGATTTGGGCCGCTGGGAATGTTCCATCCGGTCCGGAGGATTTCAGACGTGGCCAACATCCTGATCGTGGATGACGACGCGGCCGTGCAGATCACGATCCGGCTGCTCCTTGAGAGGGCCGGTCATCACGTCACCGTCGCCGGCGATGGCCGCAAGGGACTAGCGCTGTTCGAGGCTAGCCGGTTCGACCTGTTGTTTCTCGATATTTTCATGCCCGGCATGAACGGGCTGGAAACGATGCGCCACATCCGGGCGCTGGCCCCGGCCATCCCGATCATCGTCATTTCCGGCCGTTCGGCCGCGCCGGACGCCTATGCGGAGCCGGATTTCCTGAAGATGGCAACCAAGCTCGGCGCAGAGGCAAGCCTGCAAAAGCCGTTCCGACCAGGCGCACTGCTCGCGGCGGTCGATGGTTGCCTAGGCACGGCACAGGCGGCATCGCTGGGGAATCCCGATGTCAGCACCGGCCAGCGATGACAAGGAGCTTCATTCCGTTACAGGCCGGAACCGCGGCCATTCGGGAGGCGGTGCGAATATCCCCATGACGCTCGCAACGCGGCTTGCCATCGCGATGATCCTGCTGGTGGCGGTGACAGTGGCCGCAGTCGGATGGTTGGGCTATCGAAACACCACCCAGGCCGTCATTCCGCGGGTGCTGGAACGCGTCGAAGCCCAGTCACGGCTGCTGGCGACCAATCTCGAATCCTACGTTGCCGGCGCGCGCGGCGATCTGCTCGGCTACCGCTCTGCCGCAGCCATCAACGGCCTGATCCGCGCTCACATTGGTGGAGGCATCGACCCATCCGACGGCGTTTCGGAACAAACCTGGCGCGAGCGCATCGCAGCGCGGCTCGCCGCCGAAATCGACGCCAAGCCCAGCTATGGACAGTTTCGCATCATTGGTCTGGACGACGACCAGCGCGAGCTGGTCCGCGTCGATCGCTCCGGCCCGAATGGAAAGGCGCGGATCGTCCCCAGCGACGAATTGGAGC
This sequence comes from Bradyrhizobium sp. 137, assembly GCF_023074095.1. Taxonomy (NCBI): domain Bacteria; kingdom Pseudomonadati; phylum Pseudomonadota; class Alphaproteobacteria; order Hyphomicrobiales; family Nitrobacteraceae; genus Bradyrhizobium; species Bradyrhizobium sp. 137. The sequence goes on along the minus strand of NZ_JADPKU010000122.1, from coordinate 6,973 downwards.
GCAAGGGCGAACGAACCTACTTCCAGGAGACGATTCGACTGGCGGCGGGTGAAATCTATGTTTCCCCGATCAATCTCGCCACGCGCCAGGGGGGAACCACCGCCTCCCACGTTCCGACGTTGCGCGTCGCCACACCCCTGTTCACGTCGGACGGCAGGCCGTTCGGCATCATCATTGCGAATATCGACATGCGTCCGGCCCTCGAGCGCGTCCGAGCGACCGCTGCCTCAGGAGGAGAGATCTACGTCGTGAATTCGCGCGGCGACTATCTCGTCCATCCCGATCGCACGCGGGAATTCGGCGCATTGCATGATCGTCCCAACGACTGGCGCAAGGATTTTCCATATTTTGCAGCCTTGGCCGGGACGCTGGAAGGATCCACGCGGCTCATGACCGACGGATCGGGCCGCCCGAGCGGGGCGGCCATCGCGCCGGCGCTGCTCGTGGGCAAGGAATGGGTTGCGATCATCGAGACGATTCCCCCGCCGGTATTCGGCCTCGTGCCGGCAGCCATTCAAAGGACGTCCTTGCTCGTCGGCGGGCTTGCCGTGCTCGCTGCGGCTTTACTCGCGGTGCTCCTGGCGCGCTCGCTGACGCGCCCGATCGGGCGCCTGACCGCGGCCGTGGAAGCCATCGGCGACGGGCGTCCCGCGGACATACCGGTCGATGCCAGCGGCGAGACCGGCGTGCTGGCACGGGCCTTTGCCCAGATGGTTGAGGAGACCCGGGCGAAAACGGCCGCGCTCCAACGCGAGATCGAGGAGCATCGCCGCACCGAGGCAGCCCGAAGCCATCATGCGGCGCGCGAGCGCTTGTTCAGCGCCGCAGTGGAATCATCCGACGATGCGATCGTGATGCAGACGCTCGATGCGATCATCACGGGCTGGAATCCGGCTGCCGAACGCCTCTACGGCTATTCGGCGGACGAGGCGATCGGGAAATCCACCGCGATCATCGTACCTGCCGATCGCCGCGAGCAGGGCAAGCTCTATTTGCAGCGGATCGCCCGGGGCGAACCAATAGAACGGTTCGAGACGGTGCGCTTGCGCAAGGACGGCACTCCGGTCGAGATCTCGCTCAGCCTCTCGCCGATCAGGGGACCGTCGGGCGAGATCGTCGGTGCCTCCGGATCTGCGCGCAGCCTCACCGAGGCGCGGCGGGCCGAACGGGCGCTGCAGCAGCAGCTCGAGGAGCGGCGGCAGATCTTCGAGACGTCGCAGGACCTGATCATGGTGATGGACGCGCACGGCCACATCGCGCAGATCAGCCCGAGCAGCGAGGCCATTCTCGGCTACCCGCCGGAGGAGATGATCGGCCGCAACGGCGCCGACTTCGTTCATCCCGACCATCTGGAGCAGTCTCGCCAGAACATGCGCGTGATGCGGCGCGGCGAGCGGCCGAAGCTCGCTGATACGCGCTGCTTCCACAAGAACGGACACGAGGTCTGGCTGTCCTGGCTCGGCAACTGGTCCGAGCAGGCGCAGCGCTTCTTCTTCGTCGGACGCGACATGACGGAGGCGCGGCTCGCGCAGGAATCGCTGCGCGAGAGCGAACGTCTCGCCCGCAACATCGTCGAGACCTCGCTCGATGCGTTCGTGCAGACCGACGAGACCGGCAGCATCCTGAACTGGAATTCGCAAGCCGAACGGCTGTTCGGCTGGCGCCGCGACGAGGTGCTCGGCAAGAACACGATCGATCTGATCGTCGCCGAAAGCGAACGCGAAAGGGTCTGGACCGGCCTGAAGCACTTCCTGGAAAACGAGGGCGACAGGACGTTGAATCGGCGCCGCGAGCTAATGTGCCGCCGCCGCGACGGCAAGGAGTTCAGGGCCGAGCTCAGCGTCACCGCGCTGAAGCGCCGCGAGGGCCTGCTGTTCAACGTTTTCTACCGCGACCTCACCGATAAGATCGCCGCCGAGGAGCGCATCCGTCATGCCGAGAAGATGGAGGCCGTCGGCCAGCTTACCGGCGGCGTGGCGCACGACTTCAACAACATCCTCACCGTCATCACCGGAACCATCGAGATCCTGGCGGAGGCGGTCGAGAAGGAGCCGCAGCTCGCGGCCATCACCAAGATGATCGACGAGGCGGCCGCGCGCGGCGCCGATCTGACCCAGCACCTGCTCGCCTTCGCGCGCAAGCAGCCGCTCCAGCCGCGCGAGGTCGACATCAACTCGCTGATCGTCGACACCGCGAAACTGCTGCGCCCGACGCTGGGCGAGCAGATCCAGATCGAATCGGCATTCGAGGACGAGAGCTGCGTCGCGATCGTCGATCCCAACCAACTCACCACCGCGATCCTCAACCTCGCGCTCAATGCCCGCGACGCCATGCCAGGCGGCGGCAAGCTGATCCTGGAGACGGGCGCCGCCTATCTCGACGAGGTCTATGCCAGCGCCAACGACGTACCGCCGGGGCACTATGCGCTGATTGCCGTGAGCGACACCGGCACCGGAATCCCTGCGAACATGCTGCCCAGGGTGTTCGATCCCTTCTTCACCTCGAAGGGCCCGGGCAAGGGCACCGGACTCGGACTCTCAATGGTGTACGGCTTCATCAAGCAGTCCGCTGGGCACATCAAGATCTACAGCGAGGAAGGCCACGGCACCACGATCAAGATGTACTTGCCGCCGGGCAAGACACCGACGGCGGTCGGCGAGGGTGTGACGGCGGCGCCAATCGAGGGCGGGCACGAGACCATCCTTGTGGTCGAGGACGACCGGCTGGTCCGTGACTACGTATTGGCTCAGCTGCATTCGCTGGGATACGTCACCTTGCAGGCCGCGAACGCGGCCGAGGCGCTCGCGATCGTCGCCGCAGGCAAGCCGTTCGACCTCCTGTTCACCGACGTCATCATGCCCGGCAAGATGAACGGACGTCAGCTCGCCGACGAGCTCCAGAAGACCCGCCCCGATCTCAGGGTAGTCTACACGTCCGGCTATACCGAGAATGCGATCATCCATCATGGCCGGCTGGATGCGGGCGTGCTGCTGCTGGCCAAGCCTTATCGCAAGTCCGATCTGGCGCGGATCATCCGAAAGGCATTGAGCGAGTGAGGCATGTTCGCGTGTCCCAGATAAGTGCGCAACGTAGAACGCTGCGCCGCAGAGTCGGAACCCAGAAACTTCTTGCGATCAGTTGAAAAGATGGACACCGGCTCGGCAGCGCATCACTGCGTGACGCGCTGGGTCCGGGGCACGAAAGAGAGATCTCGTCCTACGAGGCGCGCTGGGCTGCGGTCATCACGATGCGGATCAGGTCGGCGGCATTGCGCGCGCCGAGCTTCTTCATGATGTTGGCGCGGTGGTCCTCGATGGTACGCGGGCTGATGCCGAGCGTACGGCCGGCTTCCTTGTTGGATGCACCGGAGGCGAACTGCTCGAGCACCTCGCGCTCCCTGCGCGTCAACGGCTCGCGTCCGGGGAAATGCAGCGAGCCGAATTTCGGCGACGCGTTCTCCGCCTGCCGTCGTGCATAGGCGCCGATCGCCTCGTCTAGTCGGCCGACAATCTCGCTGCCGCGGAATGGCTTCTCGATGAAGTCGAGCGCACCGCTCTTGATCGCGCCCACCGCCATCGCGATGTCGCCCTGCCCGGAGATCATGAAGATCGGCGCCGGATAGTCCTCGCCGTGCAATTCCTTGAGAATGTCGAGGCCCGACTTTCCGGGAATATGCACGTCGAGCAGGATCGCAGCCGGTGTGCGGTTTCGGGCGACGGAGAGCAGCGCTGCGCCGTCCGCAAAACAGATCACCTCATAGCCCGCCGCCTTCAACACCATCGACAAGGTGTCGCGAACGGCAGGGTCGTCGTCGACCACGAAGATTTCACCGCGAGAGCTTTGTTCGGCCATGTGCCACATCCGGTTGGCATGAAGGACTCGCGTCCGCGCCAACCGTTATGGCGTTCGGCGCGGATTCGGCCCACCCGTATTTGTACGGGACACGGACTTAACGCACAAGTAGCGGCATGGCGCCTAATTGCAGAGGACGGAGAATATCCATGCTAAATTTGGCCGATACGCCGCCGTTGGTCGCAACGCCCGAAGTCGAGAGCCGTGAGCTGATTGCGGCTGACCTTCGCTTGCTGATCGCGCAGATCGAGACCAGCATGCGCCGGATCGCCGCAGCCATGGATCAAGAACACGGCGATGATCCGGAAAGTTCCGCGGACGTCTTCATCCTCGACGACGTCACGCCCCCATACGCCAGCGCGAGCGCCGCCCTCGGCGCCTGCCGGGCCGGGCTTCGCCACGCCCTGCAATGCCTATCGGAATCCAGCGACGTATAGGATCGCGATCAGCGCGGCGGCGCAGCCGCCACATCCGATCGCATGGCAGCTCCGCAGCTAAAGCGCGACGAGATCAGGATCAATCGTCATCGCGCCTTTAGGCTGTTGTTTGAGCATGATCTTTTCGGATGACCGCTTCGCACTTTGCGCTAACGCGGCCCTTCGGGTCCGGATCATGCTTCAGGCGCGGTGCCGTTCCACGATCGCCTCGGTGGCGACACCACCCCAAGTATGGATTGCGGGCAAGCCCATCGCGGTCTTGCTGAGATTGGCGAGGCTGATGCGCAGGGCCGCGAGATCCAGTGGCTTCGGCAGGCTCTGGAGCTCGATCCCGACGGAACGGGCGAAGCTGCGGGCGGCACTGCGGCGCTTGCCGTCCATACCGCTGATCACGATCACAGCGCCGGCGAATTTCGCCTCTTTCATCTCGCGCAGCACGTCGATTCCGTCGCCATCTTCCAGCACGAGATCGAGCGTCACGCAGTCGAAGCGCGCGGCGCGGAGCTTCTTGATCGCTTCCGCCACCGACGGCGCCACGGTGACTTCGTGGCCGGCCTGCTTGGCGGCGACCGTGATCAGGCTGCGCTGCGTGGCATCGTCATCGACCACCAGGAGCTGAAGCGCACGCCGCTCGGCGACGTCGGGCAGGTTTGACGGGATCGGAGAGAGAGAGCTTCTGGGCATTGCCGTATCCTGAGATTGAGACCAGCAATGGCTACACGGCTCGCGCTTAGACGACGTAAAGCTGCTTCGGCAAATTGGTTCGGATGTTTCAGCAAATGTAAAGCAACGTGGCGGAAAGCGCGGCGGCAGCCACGCCCTGATCAGGCCGCGGCGTCATGGCCGCCGGCCGCGCCGCGCTTCTTCCGGTTCTTGCCACGCAGGAACTGGATGTCCATCTCGGCGCCGTTGACGCGCACCAGCTCGCAGCGGCGGTAGGCGAGGCCAGTTGACGACAGCAGCAGGAAGAACTCTTTCAGGTTCAGCCCCTGGATCGAGCCTTCCACCGTGAGGATGGCGTCGGTATCGGAGATCGCGTTGAGCTTGCAGTCGCGCCGCCAGGTACCGTCGATCGCCATGATGCAGACGTCATAGCCACGGCTGAACGTCACGCGCTCCGCACCTTTTCCATCCTCGGCCATGCTTAGCGTCCTGCCATCACCGCGAGGCGCGGGGCCGCGCCGGCCAGAGCCGGCTTGGCTGCCGCCGTGCGCGGATCGTTCGGCTTGTAGAGGCCGCGCCGTTCCGCAATCGGCCTAAACGTGTCGGTCAGCCCGACCACGGTCTCGGCCGCACCCAGCACCAGGAAGCCATCGGGCTCGATCTGGCGCGCCAGACGGTTGAAGATGTTGATCTTGGTGTCCTGGTCGAAATAGATCAGCACGTTGCGGCAGAAGATCACGTCGAAGGTGCCGAGCTGGGCAAAATCGTGCAGCAAGTTGAGCTGCCGATGCTGGATCATCGCCCGCAATTCGGGATTGATCTGCCAGGTCTCGCCGGTCTGCTTGAAATATTTGACCAGCATCTGGATCGGCAGGCCACGCTGCACCTCGAACTGGCTGTAGACCCCGGCCTTGGCCTTTTCCAGCACCTCCTGCGACAGATCGGTCGCGATGATCTCGATGCGCCAGCCGGTGAGGGCCGCGCCCATCTCCTTGAGGCACATCGCCAGCGAATAGGGCTCCTGCCCGGTCGAGCCGGCGGCGCACCAGATGCGCACGCTGCGGCGGCCGGCGCGCGCCTTGATGACCTCGGGCATGATCGTGTCGCGGAAATGATCGAAAGGCACCTTGTCGCGAAAGAAGAAGGTCTCGTTGGTGGTCATGGCTTCGACCACGTCGGTGATCAGCGGGCGCGAGCCGGCTTGCAGCTTCTGCACAAGCTCGGCGATGCCGGAGAACCCGGCCTTGCGGGCGAGCGGCAGCAGGCGGCTTTCGATCAGATATTGCTTGTCTGCGGATAGGTCGAGACCGGAATTATCCTTTAGGAATTTGCGCAAATACTCATACTCAGTCGGCGTCACTGATGGCCTCTTCGAAACTGTACAGGGGACACTCTGGCCAAAACACGCGGGCCAGACACACTCAGACCATGGCTTGTCCGACCGGGATCAAACCAACTTCAGCGAATTTATCGGCGATAATGTCCTTGTCGAAGGGCTTCATGATGTACTCGTTGGCGCCGCCGCTGAGCGCCTGGGCGATATGAGCCACGTTGTTCTCGGTGGTGCAGAATACCACCTTGGGCTGGTCGCCGCCGGGCAGGCGACGCATGTGGCCCATGAACTCGAAGCCGTCCATCACAGGCATGTTCCAGTCGAGCAGCACCGCATCGGGCAGCTTGCGCTGGCAGATTTCGAGCGCCTTCGACCCGTCCTCGGCCTCAGTGACCTCGAACTCGAGACCTTCCAGGATCCGGCGCGCGATCTTGCGCACGACACTGGAATCATCGACCACCAAACACGTCTTCATTTCGGTTCTCCGGCTTCGATGTTTCGGTTGGCTCACGCAGCCATTTGCACTTTGGTTTCGAGCTCGAGGACGCGATCGACGTCGAGGACGACCATGAGCTGGCCGTCGAGGCGGTGGACGCCGCCGGCGAGCTTGGCCATGCGGGGGTCGAGGTTGACGGGGTTGTCTTCCTTGCCGTCCTCGGGCAGGCGCAGCACCTCGCCGATCTGGTCG
>NZ_JADPKU010000046.1:0-151639 GCF_023074095.1 Bradyrhizobium sp. 137 | reverse complement strand
GGTCTCCTTCCAAGCCATCGGCAAGCCCTCCTTGCCGAATAGTTGACCTGTTACCCATGTCGCCGGTCTAGTCTGTTACCCATGTAGCCGGTTTGGACCGGGCGCCTATCCTCCCCTGGAGGGGGAGGGTCGATCGCGCGCAGCGCGAGCCGAGTGGGGTGATCTCTCGATACGGGCAGCGTTCGAGGTGGAGAGACTGTCACCCCACCCCGGCTCCATTTCGCTGCGCTCAATGTGAGCCGACGCTCCCCCTCCAGGGGAGGGTGGAAGCGAACCCTACTCCGCCGCCAGCGACTTCTGGCGCAGCGGCAGGCCCAGGCGGTCCCACACTTGCAGCAGGGCTTCGGCGAGCTGATCGATCAGACCGTCGTCGTGATAGGGCGAGGGCGTGATGCGCAGTCGTTCGGTGCCTTTGGCGACGGTCGGATAGTTGATCGGCTGGATGTAGATGCCGTGCTCCTCGAGCAGAAGGTCGGAGGCCTGCTTGCACTTCTCGGGATCGCCGACGAACAGCGGCACGATATGGGTGTCGCTCGACATCACCGGCAGGCCGGCGGCATTGAGGATCGCCTTGACGCGGGCGGCGCGGTCCTGGTGGCGCTCACGCTCCCAGTTCGAGGTCTTCAGGTGCTTGATCGCGGCGGTCGCGGCCGAGCAGATCGCCGGCGGTAGCGCGGTGGTGAAGATGAAGCCCGGCGCATAGGAGCGCACGGCGTCGATGATCTGACCGTTGGCGGCGATGTAGCCGCCAAGGCAGCCGAAAGCTTTCGCCAGCGTGCCTTCGAGGATGTCGATGCGATGCATGACCCCGTCACGCTCGGCAATGCCGCCGCCGCGCGGGCCGTACATGCCGACCGCGTGGACCTCGTCGACATAGGTCATCGCGCCATACTTTTCAGCGAGGTCGCAGATCTTGGCGAGCGGCGCGATGTCGCCATCCATCGAATAAAGGCTCTCGGAGGCGATCAGTTTCGGCCGGTTCGGGCCGGCCACTTTCAGCAGCTCTTCAAGATGGGCAAGATCGTTGTGGCGGAACACAACCCGCTCACAGCCGGACTGTCGGATGCCCTCAATCATCGAATTGTGGTTGAGCTCGTCCGACAGGATCAGGCAGTTCGGAATGAGTTTTGCGATGGTGGCGATGCCGGTCTGGTTCGAGACGTAACCCGAGGTGAACAGCAGTGCGGCTTCCTTGCCATGGAGATCGGCCAGCTCGGCCTCGAGCTGGACCAGCGGATGATTCGTGCCGGCGATGTTGCGGGTGCCGCCGGCCCCGGTGCCGACGCGGGTTGCGGTCTCGACCATGGCGCCGACCACCTTCGGGTGCTGACCCATGCCGAGATAATCGTTGGAGCACCAGATCACGACGTCGCGTTTGCCGTTCGGCGAATGCCAGACCGCGTGTGGGAACCGGCCGGCCGTGCGCTCCAGATCGGCGAACACGCGGTACCTCCGCTCGGTGTGAAGACGGTCGAGGGCGGAACTGAAGAACTCGTTGTAATCCATCGGCAAACCTGCAGCGGAACCCGGCCCAAGGCGGCCGTTCAATTTTTAGAGCTTTTCCAGCTCCGATGTCCATGCACCTGCTCACATTTGCGGCAAGGCGAGCGTGCCAATTGATAACGCCGGCCCGGCCACGATTGTTGATTTGGATCAAGTGCCTAGCGCGCACTTGCGGCCCGGACCGGAGTTGCCGGGAAGGTGGGGCTGCCGTGGACATTTTGTCCACGGCGCCCGCTCCGTCTATCATTGCGGAGCCGGCCGACGCCATCGCCTCAAGCGGCGCTTGAATTCCGGCCTCTGCCCGCAAGCGGGGAGAGGCGAAGGCAAACTCAGGTCGTCCTGAACTGCAACACGCCGTCCTGCGTCTCCGCCCTCAACCGGCCCTCGACGATCATATAGTTGACATGGGCAACCAGTTCGCCGGCGGCAAAGCCCATCTGATGCTCGTCCAACACATGCTTGTTGAATACGACGGGCACCAAGGCGCGCGAGGTCTGCGGCACCTCGCGGCAGGCTTCCGCGATCAGGCGGCAGCGCTCCTCGTGGTGGTCGGCGAGCTGCTTGATCCGGGTCTTCAAGCCGTAAAACGGCACGCCGTGGCCAGGCAGCACCAGCACGTCGTAGGGGAGCGTCGTGGTGAGGCTGGCGAGCGAGGCCAGATATTCGCCGAGCGAGTTCTGGTCGGGCTCGACCGCCCAGACGCTGACATTCGGCGAGATCTTGCTCAGCACCTGGTCGGCGGAGAGGAACAGCTTGTCGTCGGCGCAATACAGCATCACCTGGTCGAGCGCGTGCCCGCCGCCGGTGATCACCTTGAAGCGGCGTGAACCGATCACGACGTCGTCGCCATGGGAGATGCGGCGGTAGGACGGCGGCAGCACGGAGACGCGCTTGAGATAATCCTGACCGCGACCGAGCAGCTTTTCGGTGAGCGATTCGTCCATGCCATGGCGGCGGAAGAACAGCCGCTGCGCCTCGCGCCGCTCCTCGGTGCCGCGGTTCTGGTGATAGACCGATTGCAGATATTCGACCTGCGACATCACCAGCGGGCAGTTGAACCGTTCGACGATCCACCCGGCGAGACCGACATGATCGGGGTGCGAGTGGGTGACGATCAGCCGCGTGATGTTGACGCCTTTCAGCGGGCCCTTGAACAGCTTTGTCCAGGCCTCGATCGTCTCCTGGTTGCCGAAGCCGGCATCGATCATGGCATAGCCGTCGCCGTCGGCGAGCAGGTAGATGTTCACGTGATTGAGGCGGAACGGCAGTTTCAGCCGCGCCCACAGCACACCGGGCCGCACCTCAACCACCTCTTCGGGGCCGGGATGCTGTTCCCAAGGGTAGCGCAAGGCCTCGGCCGAGGACTGCGCGGTGTCGGTTTTCGAATTCATGCTACCGGCTTAAACCCGCGGCGCGCGGGGCGCCAGCCGAAAAGGATGGGAGTCGACCGTCGCATGGCCGTCATACCGGCAGCGGTTTTTCCGCGTCTCGGTTGAAGCCGGCAAAAAAACGCTGTCCTTCCGGGGCGCGCGCAAGCGCGAACCCGGAATCCGGAGATTGTGGTGCGAGATTCCGGGCCCGCCTCTTCGAGGCGTCCCGGAATGACGATCAGGCCGCGCGCATGTTGTTGAGGAACGCGTCGATCTCCCCGCGCAGCATGTCGGCCTCGCGGCGCAGTGCATCGGAGGCGTTCAGCACTTCGCCTGCCGCAGCGCCGGCCTCGGCAGACGCCGTGGAGACGCCGACGATGTTGCTGGAGACCTCGCTGGTGCCGCCGGCGGCGTGCTGGATGTTGCGGGCGATCTCGCGGGTAGCGGCGCCCTGTTGCTCGACCGCAGCCGCAATCGTCGTGGTGACGTCGTTGATCTCGCCGATGATCCGGCCGATGCCCTGGATGGCACCGACCGCCGAGGTCGTTATCTCCTGCATGCTGGCGATCTGGGTGCGGATTTCTTCCGTCGCCTTGGCGGTCTGGCTCGCAAGGCTCTTCACCTCGGACGCGACCACTGCGAAGCCGCGGCCAGCCTCGCCCGCGCGTGCCGCCTCGATGGTGGCGTTGAGGGCGAGCAGGTTGGTCTGCGAGGCGATGGTCTGGATCAGATCGACGACGACATTGATGCGGCTCGCGCTGTCGGCGAGGCTCTGCACCGTCGCGTCAGTGGCGCCGGCCTCGTCGACCGCCTTCTTGGCGATCTCCGCCGAGGTCACCACCTGACGGCTGATCTCGGCGATCGAGGACGACAGCTGCTCGGTGCCGGCCGAGACCGTCTGCACGTTGACGGAGGTTTCCTCCGCGGCGGAGGCGACCGCGTTCACCAGCGCGTTGGACTGGTCCGCGGTATTCGACATGCTCTGCGCCGTCGATTGCATCGAATTGGCTGATTGCGCGAGATTGTCGAGCGCGGAGCGGACAGTGCTTTCAAACTCGGCGATCTTCGCCTCCATCCGCGCGGCACGTTCGGCTTTCGCTGCACGATCCTTGTCCTGCTCGCTGGCCAGCGACCGGGCTTCGATCATGCTGTCGCGGAACACGTGAAGCGTATCGGTCATCGCGCCGATCTCGTCGTTGTGCTTCGCGCGTGCGATCTCGGTGTCGAGATCGCCGGCCGAGAGCAGCTGCATGGCGCGCTGGAGGCCGCTGATGCGGCGGAGGATGTTGCGGCCGACATAGAGCCAGACGAACAGCGCCGAGCCGACCAACATCATGGCGCCCAGCGCCAGCATCGCCGTCGTGGCGAGCGAAATCTCCTGCCGCGCCTGGAAGGTCGACGTGTTGGTCTCTTTCTGCACGGCGTCGACGAGCTGCTGCACGCTGATGCCGAGGCCGACATTGAGCTTGCGGGTCTCGTCCAGGATGGTCTGGCCGTAATCGACGGAGTCGAGCTCCTTCTCGCGCAAATTGAATACGCCGGACTTGCCGGTCCCGAGCGCGAGCAGCTTTTCTGCGGTCTCGCGCAGCATCTTGTTGCCCTGATTGTCCGGCAACAGATCGAGGTTGGACCGCAAGCGACCCTGTGCCGTCTTGAATTCCTTCTGGATGTCATCGAGCTTGTCGCTCGTGTTCGCCGAGAGCGCCGCGCTCATGTCGGCGGCTGCGAGATTGCCGCTGGCGACGACGTTGCCGAGCTGGCCGACGGTCTGCGCGGCGTCAGTGGCATCTGCAGCGGACAGGTCGGCAGAGCCGAGAATGGCGTTGACCCGGGTCTGCGCGTCCAGCATCGCCGGACTGGCCGCGCCGACGAACGCGCCCTGCGCGTTGCGTAGCGCGTCATATTGCTTGTCATGCAGGGCCGCGATGTCCAGCCGTTCGCGGGCAGCCTTGGCCAGGCTCTGGGCCGCCTCGTTGATGCTCTTCATCGTCTCGCCGAGACCGGAGACGACGGCCTTGTCGCCGCCGAGCTCGATGATCTCGTTGAGCTTCTGCTGCGTCTGCTCCTGCAGTTCCTTCAGCTTCTTGGTGCGCTCGTTCAGGGCGTCCTCGGTTTGAGCCGCAAGCAGGGCAGGTCCCTGTGCCGCAAGGCTCGCGCTCAAGGCCGACAATTGCAGGCTCGCCGCAAGGCGCGGAATGTCCCGTCCGCTCAGTTCAGTCATGCGCCCGCCGAGTTTCTGCAGCGCCAGGCCGGCGCCGGCCGAAATCACGAGGCCCATGCCGGCGATCACTGCGAAGGCCGCGAACAGGCTGCCGCGCACGCCCCATTTCGGCAGTTTGAAACGCGGCTTGAATCGGCCGAGACTGAAACGGATCGCCATCGAAATTCCCCCACGCCCTTGCTTCTGTTTTGTGGCCGGGAGTATCGGGCACGCCGGTTAAAAAATCGCAATCTGTGCAATCGGTTGCGCGCGTTCCGCAGCGCGAAAAAAGAAGGGCCGGCAACATCGCCGGCCCTTCGTGATGATAACGTTTTGCTAACGCTCAGTAGCGCGCGACGGCCGGGCTGGCCCAGTTGAAGCGGTAATTGAGGCCCGCCTTGAAGGTATGGTCGTCGGTGGTGAAGTTGCCGGTGCCGACCAGCGGGCCCGCGGTGAAGTGCGCATCGCCGAAGTTGTAGTACTGGTACTCGGCCTTGGCCGACCAGTTCGGTGCGAACATGTATTCGAGGCCGGCGCCGACGGTGTAGCCGTTGCGATGATCGCCATCGATGATGAAGCCGGATGGTACGCCGCCAACAGTCACTCTCTCGTTGTTGTCCGAATAGGCATAACCGCCCTTCACATAGAGGAGGCCCGGACCCCAGGTGTAGCCGACCCGGCCGGTGATCGAGCCGAGCCCGCGCTGGTCGTTGGTGTAGGCGATGCCGCCCGGGAACACCGCGCCGACGCTGCCGGAGAGCCAGGAATACTGGCCTTCGACGCCGACGACGAAGTTCGGGTTGAACTGCCAGTCCGCACCGACCTGCACACCGCCGAGGAAACGGCCGTTGCCATTGTTGCCGGTGGAGAGACCGTTGAAATTGTTGTCGCTGGAGAACGCACCGCCGACATGGCCGCCGATGTAAAAACCGGTCCAGTTGTAGATCGGTGCAGCATAGGCCGGCGCGGGTGCCTTGTAGTAGTTGCGGTTACCGAGATCGGCGCCGACGGCCGGCGCGGCCGCGCCCAGCACGAGCAGCGCAACGGTCGCAAACAGAATCTTCTTCATCGTCTTGAACTCCAACACGTAAGGTCCCCGGCAGGCGCGCTTTCGCGCCGTCGTTGGTTTTGCAGATAGCTCGCTTTTGACGAAAATGCTGTCACATGCATGGCACAGCGGGCCCCAACCTAACCTACTGGGCCGCAAATGATTTTCGTGCTTAATGGCGCCTTAAGAAATGCTGAAGGAAGGCTTAACTTCGCGCGTCGCCGGTAACTTGCGGGCGCCTCCTCTTAACCAAGACGTCGCCGCGCCTCGTCGCGCATCTGAGCACGAAAGGCCGCGCGCTTTGCCGGGCGGTCTTCCTCGCGCACGTCGTGACGATCGAAGATGTCGAACTTCTCCAGGATCGGATAGCGCTCGCTTGCCATCGCGAGCACGCGCAGCACCTTGGTCGCCGCTGGTGTCGGGCCGCTGACCTCCCAGCGCCTTATGGTCTCGGCGCCGCCTTTCTCCGGCAGCCCGCACAGCCTGGCCATGTCGGCCGCGGTGAGCTTGCGCTCAAGGGCGTCGGAGAGGTCGTTGCGGAGTTGCTTCAGTTCGGCGCCGGTCATGCTGCTTGCGTCCAGGAAAGTCACTGAAGCCAATGCACTAGCGCTGATTCGGGTTCATCCGAAGGCGGCGAGCGCAGCCCGGCACGTTCGCGCGCGCACGGAGTTATGAACGCAGACCTATGGAAATTTTCCGATGAATGAACACTTGGCATACCGGGCACGGGGCGAAAGGATCAGGCCATGACAACCATCAAACTCGCCATTGCCGCACTCGTCACTGCCGGGCTGCTTGCCGTGCCCTTTGCGGCTGAAGCGAAGAAAGCCCGATCGAGCCGACATTACAGCAACGGTGTGGTGGCGCCGACCTATGGCGGTGCCGGAACGCCGTCAGCGCAGCCGAGCGCGTCCTATGGGTCGTCCGGACAGACGGTCGGCACCGTCACGGCGCCGTCGGTCGGCTCGTACAATTGGCCCTCGGTCGGCGTGACCAACTCGGTCCCCACCTGGAGCAACACCACGAGATAGACCGATGCCGGTCAGCGGACGCCAATCGCGAGGCCGGAGAGCAGATACAGCGCGACCAGCAACGTTGCGACGGACAGCATCGTCGTGATCGAGACCGTGGCCGCAACCAGCTTCTCGTCAACCTTGTGCTCATGCGCGAGGACGTACACGGTTTTCGCCGTCGGCACGGCCGCGCAGACGACAGCGGCGACCGTGTAGAGAGGATCGAGTCCCAAGATCACGCAGAGCCCGTAGACGATCAGAGGCATGACCACCAGTTTCACCGCCGCGAGCGCAAACGATGCCTTCAGGTTGGATCGCAGGCCCTCAACGGACAAACCAAGTCCGATGGCAAACAGCGCGCAAGGCGTGAGCGCTGCAGCGATCATGTTCAGATAGGTCGCGACCAGCGCCGGAATCGGCAAGCCCGTGATCGCCCACACCAGCCCAATGAGCGTCGACAGCACCATCGGATTGAGCAGGATCTGCTTTGCCAGTCCCGTGGGATGGGCGGGCTCGTGCGGGTCGCGTCCTTTCAGGAGGATGACCGTGATCGGAAACATTACGGCGGCCACGAACACTGTCGCTACCGCGGCGGGCAGGACGGCGGGCTGGCCGTAGATCACGTGCAGGATCGGCAGCGCGACAAACCCGGTATTGGTCATTGCCGCCGCCATCCCATGAATGGTGCTGCTGGCGATATCGTGTTTGCCACCCGCGCGGACCGCCAGAAACACCATCCCGAAGCAGATCAGTGAACCGCCGCCGAATGCGAGCAGGAAGCGCCATTCCAGCAGGTTGCGGGCCGGCTCCCGCGCGATCGTGACGATCAGGAGCGCCGGCATCGCCACGTTGTAAGCAAAGTGCACCAGGGCATCGGCAAGCGAGCGGGAGAGAGAGCCGAACTCGCCTGCCAGCCAGCCGGTGACGATGATCGCGAACACGGGAAGAATGAGGCTGGCGACCTCCATCTGGCTTCCCCCTCATGGACAAAGGGGGGCGAGGTTAGCCCAGCGATGGGTTGTCGTCACGGTGTGGTTTAATGGAGCCGTCCCGGGTGATCATTCGCCAAGGACGAAAATCTTCCTCGTTAGATTCCCCTGCGATCCTGCTTCCCAATCACGCAACGCCATGCCGCCAGGCGCTCAGCCGGATGCTGGTTCATCCATTCCGCAAGCTGCGGGGCGCCCATCAGGCAGGACTGCACCGAGACCTGAGCAAAGTCCGAGCTGGTGACAATCTGCTCATGGCAATTGGTCGGAGAGGAGAGACTGCAAAGCACGGCAATGATCTTGATCACGAAAGGTTACCCCTATCGCCGCCGCTGATCGTGCGGCCCGTTGCTTTATCCTGCCCATTGCTGACCGGATCAGATGGCGGAAAGATGCTGTCGTAGATTGCGCGTGCCTCCTGAATGAGGCGCGCGCGCTCGCGCTCAGATCTTGAGACAAATCGAATAACTTCACCCATGTTGGCTCCGAATGTCAGTGGGGCAAGCAGGTCATGAGATGATAACAATCATCTAATCGTATCTATGGCGTCCCCTCGGCTTTTGAAACGACGTCCCCGTTCACGACGGAATAAAAAGCCCGTGACCGCGCGGGCGTCCCAACGTCCGGGTGTTCCTGCGCCAGGTACGGGCTGTTCACCGTTCTTATCGCGCTGCTGCAATTACCGCGCGAGCGAACGCCGATGACAGCTTACTCTTGCCGCACCGGCAAGGCAGTCTCTGCAAAGCAAATGCCGATCGACCAAAGATGTTTCGCCGGCATCACCCGCAAGTTTTTGGAACAATCTTGCAGCTCGGCGAACCCGTCACGACGATCGCTCATGCCGCCGGCGCGCGCGCCTTTCGCCCCGGTACCGCCGACAGCAGTTCACGCGTATAGGCGTGCTCGGGCGCGGCGAAGAGCTGCGCGGTCTGCTTGAGTTCGACGATGGCGCCGCGCTGCATCACCGCGATGCGGTCGCAGATTTGCGCCGCGACGCGCAGATCATGGGTGATGAACAGCATCGAAAGGCCGAGGCGCGCCTTGAGGTCTTCGAGCAGCTTCAACACCTGCGCCTGCACGGAGACGTCGAGGGCGGAGACGGCTTCATCTGCGACGATGATCTCGGGCTCGAGCGCGAGCGCGCGCGCAATGCCGATACGCTGGCGCTGGCCGCCGGAGAATTCGTGCGGATAGCGCTCGAGGGCGCCGGCGTCGAGGCCGACCATCTTGAGGAGATCGCGAGCGCGGTCGAGCGCGACCTTCGGATCGGTGCCGGCCGCGATTGGGCCGTCGGCGATGATGTGGCCAATCTTGCGTCGCGGATTGAGCGAGGCGAACGGATCCTGGAAGATCATCTGGATGCGATGCCGTTCGGCGCGCAGCGCCCTGCCCGAAAGAGAGGTGAGATCGGTGTCGCCGATCCGCACCGTGCCGCGGTCGGCTTCGATCAGCCGCATCACGAGCCGTGCCACCGACGACTTGCCGGAGCCGGATTCGCCGACGAGGCCGAGCGTCTCGCCCTTGAGGATGTTGAAATTGACCTCGCGCGCCGCCTCGACGCGGCGGTCCTCGCGAAACCAGCCGCCCGACGTGACGTAGGTCTTGTCCAGTCCGATCACCTCGACGGCCCGGGCCTGATCGTCGAGCAGTTTGCGCACCGGCGGGTCCATCGACGGCACGGCGGCGAGCAGTGCCTTGGTGTAGTCGTGCTGCGGATCGTGGAAAACCGTCGCAGCGGGACCTTCCTCGACCACCTTGCCGTGTCGGAGCACCACGACCTGGTCGGCGATGTCGGCGACCACGCCGAAATCGTGGGTGATGAACATCACCGCCATGTTGCGGTTGCGCTGGAGATTGCGGATCAGATCGAGAATTTGTGCCTGCGTGGTGACGTCGAGCGCAGTGGTCGGCTCGTCGGCGACCAGCACCGCGGGCTCAAGCGCGAGCGCCATGGCGATCATGGCGCGCTGGCGCTGGCCGCCGGAGAGCTGGTGCGGGTAGGCGCGCACGATCCGCTCGGGGTCGGGCAGGCCGACCTCGCGCGCCAACGCGAGTGCTCTTGCGCGCCGCTCCTTCGGCGTGAGCTGGCCATGGGCCTCGAACATCTCCGCCATCTGGTCGCCGATCCGCATCAACGGATTGAGCGCGGTCATCGGTTCCTGAAAGATCATCGCGAGCCTGCGGCCGCGCAGATCGCGCCAGCCGTCGTCGCCCAGCTTGAGCAGGTCGCGGCCTTCGAACTGGACCTCGCCGGAGGTGACCGACACGGTGTCCGGCAACAGGCCCATCAGCGCATGCGCGCACATCGACTTGCCGGACCCGGACTCGCCGACGACGCAGACGATCTTGCCGGGCTGCAAATCGAGCGAGACGCCGTCGACGGCGAACGGACGCTCGGCGCCCTTGGGCAGCGCGATCCTCAGGCTCTTGATGGAGATGGCGGGCGGTGCGGTCATCGTCAGCGCCCCTCCCGCGACAGTCGCGGATTGAGCGCGTCGTTTAGGCCTTCGCCGATCAAATTGAGGCCGAGCACCGAGATCAGGATGGCCACGCCGGGAAACACGGTGATCCACCAGGCCTGGCGGATCACGGTCCGGCCGGCGCCGACCATGTAGCCCCAGGAGATCAGATTGGGATCGCCGAGGCCAAGGAACGACAGCGAGGATTCCAAGAGGATTGCAGTCGCCACCATCAGCGAGGCCAGCACGATCACGGGCGACAGTGCGTTCGGCAGGATCTCGCGCAAAATGATCCAGGTGTTGCTCTGTCCCGTGACTACCGCGGCCTGGACATATTCGCGCGTGCGCAGCGACAGCACCTCGCCGCGCACGAGGCGGGCGACCGGCGGCCAGCTCACCACCGCTATCGAGGCCACGATGGAATAGATCGAGGGCTGCAGGATTGCGACCAGCACGATCGCGAGCGCGAAGCTTGGAATAGTCTGAAAGAATTCGGTGAAGCGCATCAAGGCATCGTCGACTTTGCCGCCGAAATAGCCGGCCATCGCGCCGATCGGCACGCCGACGATCAGGGCTACCAGCGTCGAGACAAGGCCAACGAGCAGCGAGACGCGTGCGCCGAAGATCATGCCGGCGAACACGTCGCGGCCGAGCGCGTCGGTGCCGAGCGGCACGGCCTGCAGCGTGAAGGGCGGCAGGAACGGCCGCTGCACCATGCGCCAGGGCGAGTTCGGGAACAGCATCGGCCCGAACACCGCGACCGAGATCGCAAGCAGCAGGATGACGAGCCCAATGACGCCGCTCGGGCTCTTCAACATCGATTTCCAAAATTGCTTCATGAGGCGAATTCGATGCGCGGGTCGACCAGGCGGTAGACCAGGTCGGTGATGAGGTTGAAGATCAGCACCATGGCGGAGCAGATCACGAAGACGCCGAGCAGTAGGTTGTAGTCGCGTTGGAGTAGCGCGTCGTACATCAGCCGACCGATGCCGGGCCAGGCGAACACGGTCTCGGTGATGACGGCGCCGCCGATCAGCGTGCCGGAATGCACGCCGGCGAGCGTCACTACCGGCAGCAGAGCGTTGCGCAGCACGTGGCGGCGCTGGATCACGGCGTCGGACAGGCCCTTGGCGCGCGCGGTCTTGATGAAGTCGAGCCGCTTCACCTCGAGCATCGAGGCGCGCGTCATGCGGGTGTAGGTCGCCATGAAGAACAGCCCGAGGGTCATCGCCGGCATGATCAGGTGCTTTGCGACGTCGATCGCGTGGGCAAGGCCGGTGAGATTGGCGCCGACTGTCTCGTAGCCGAAGCTCGGCAGCCAATCCATGGTGACCGAGAACAGCAGGATCCCCATCAGCGCCACCCAGAAGATCGGCATGGCGTAGAAAATCAGTGCAAAGACGGTAATGGCCGTGTCGAGGAAGGTTCCGGCAAAGCGCGCGGCGAAGGTGCCGAAGAGGATGCCGAGCACGAGCGAGATCGTGAAGGCGGTCAGTGTCAGCAGTAGCGTCGCCGGCAGCCGTTCGCCGATCAGCTTTGCGACCGGTGCCTGCTGGCGGAAGGAGAAGCCGAGGTCGAGAGTGACGACGCCCTTGACGTAGATGAAGAGCTGCTCGGGCATTGGCTTGTCGAGGCCGAACTTTTCCCGGAGCTGCTTCACGAAGATCGGGTCGCTGGCGCCGGCTTCGCCCGCCATCACCACCGCAGGGTCGCCGGGCGCAAGTCGGATCAGGAAGAAATTGAGAACGATGATCGCGAGCAGGACGATCACGCCCTTTAGGACACGCTGAGCGACGAAGGAGAGCATAATTAGATGGCGATCAGATCAGGTTGAACGCAGCGGCGATCGCCGTGCGCTCCCTCTCCCGCTTGCGGGAGAGGGCAGGGGAGAGGGTATTTCCGCAGAGATGACACCGGGTGGAGAAAGCCCTCTCCCGCCGCGCTCTGCAAGCGCGTCGACCTCCCCCGCAAGCGGGGGAGGTGAAACAAGCGTGCGGCCTGCACCATCACTTGTCGAGCCATGCGTCCTTGAAGCCGTCATTGACCCCGATTCCCGTGGTGATCAGGTTCTTGACCTTGCAGCGCATGATGGTCGGGAATTGCAGCTCGAGCATCCAGGCCACCGGCACGTCTTCGACCAGGATCTTCTGCGCCTTCTCATAGATCTCCTTGCGCTTGGAGTCCGGGGTCGCGACAGCACCGTCGGCGAACAGCTTGTCGATCTCCGGGTTGGAGTAGCCTTCGACGTTATTGAAAACCTGGCCCTTGGCGATGGCGCTGGAGACGTAATTGCGTCCTACCCCGAGTGCGGGATCGCCGTACTGATAGAGATAGGTGAAGGCGATGTCATAGTCCCACTCGCCGATCTTCTGGTTGCCGCCAGCAACGTCGGTGGCAATCGTCTCGATGTTGATACCGGCGTCCTGGAGGTTCTGCTTCACCGCTTCACCCCAGCGCTGCCAGGTTTCGCCATAGGCCAGCGGCAACAGGCGGATCTTCTCGCCCTTGTAGCCGGCTTCCTTCAGCAGCGCCTTGGCCTTGGCCGGATCGTACGGGTACTTTTTCACGTCGTCGGTGTAATATTTGATGGTCGAGGCGGACGGGCCGGTCGCGACCTTGCCGAGCCCGTTCCAGATGACATCCTTGGCGAAATCGCGGTCGATTGCATACATGACCGCCTGCCGCACCCGCTTGTCCGCGAGCGGACCCTGGCGGTTGTTGAGCCAGAGCCAGGCCAGCGGCGAGAAGAACTCCCAGCCGGCGCCGGTGACACAGGTGTCCTTCAGCTTGGACAGCCGCGGCACGTCGAAGTTCTCGACCGAGCCGCCGGGCAGCACGTCGACCTTGCCGGTCTCATACGCCACCGAGCGGGCCGCGGCGTCGGGAATGATCTGCCAGTAGATCTCGTCGAGATAAGGCTTGCCCTTCTCGTAATAGTTCGGGTTCTTGACCAGGCGGATGAACGAGCCCTTCTGCCACTCCTTGAACATGAAGGGGCCGGTGCCGATGGGCGCGTTGTTGTAGGGATTCGTCTTGAAATCGGTGCCTTCATACAGATGCTTCGGCACCATCGGCATCGAGCCAACCTCGAAGATGCCGAGGAACGGGCCGAACGGCTGCTTCAGCGTGAAGACCACCGTGTAGTCGTCGGGCGCCTCGACCTTGTCGACCTGGGCGAGGTTGTTGCGGGCGCGCGCGTGGGTCTGCCTCAGCATCTCGACCGAGAACAGCACGTCTGCGGCGGTGAAGGGCTTGCCGTCGTGCCAGGTCACGCCCTTCCTGAGCCTGAAGGCGTAGGTTTTCGCGTCCTCGCTTACGCTCCAGCTCTCGGCGAGCTCCGGCTGCGGCTCGAGCTTGGGGCTGTAGCGCAGCAGCCCCTCGAAGATGTTGCCCGACACCATCTGGGTCGGACCGTTCTGGACCATTGCAAGCATCAGGCCGGGCGGCTCGGGCTGGATTACGGCATTGATCACGCCCCCTGTTTTCGGCTCTTGCGCCAGCGCCGGGGCCGTGAGGCCGCAAGCCAGGAGGAGACCAAGCAACACTCGTTTCGGCATGTCGTATCTTTCTCAAGCGAGGTCAGCCGTTAACGCTTCGCAACGTCCTCGCGCGCAAAGCGACGGCCGGCCCATCCCAGTCCCCATCCGGTAGCGAGGCTCACATAGTCTCGCTCGGCGCCGCAAGATGAAAGTCGCGACAACGTTCGCACAAAAAATGCACAGCGCGTCCTGTTTTGATTTATCTGCCTCATATCGCTGTGTACCGGTCATGTCGGTCGTTGGCCGACATGACCGGTGCGGCTAGCGACACAGCGTCGTGGGCAGGCCCGTCATCGCAACCCCGCCCGCCGAAATCCTTCTAGATAGTGCTCGCGGTCGGCGTCATTGGCCCACGGCAGTTGCGTCGCGATCCAGTGGAGCGAGATGCCGGGCTGGGCGCGGCGGAGTTCGCCCAGCGCGATCTCTGCCAGCTTTGCGTCCCCGGTCATGCCGGCGGAGACCGCGAGCACGCGGTAGGCGCCGGTGAGGTCGCCGCGGTGGCGGATCGCCTCGCGCGCGAGCGCGATCGCCTCGTCATAGTGCCGCTCGGTAAAGCGCGCATAGCCGGCAATGCCGTGATAGATCGCCAGCGAGGGATCGCGCGGCGAGAGCCGGATTGCCGTCTGCGCCGCCTCGAACGATTCCTTCGAGCGTCCGGCATAAGACAGTGCCAGCGCGTAATAGCCCTGCGCCAGCGAGAAGTTCGGATTGAGCGCGAGCGCCTGCTCGAACTCGGACAGTGCGTCGGCCAGCCTGCGTGTCGAGAACAGGACGCTCCCCAGCGCGGCATGCGCCCAGGCGTCCTCATGGTCGCAGCGCACGGCAGCGAGCGCGGCGGCTTCCGCCACTGGCGCCACCGCAGCAAGCTTGGCCCAGCCGAGATGCACGCCGAACATATGATTTGCCGCCAACACCGACAGCGCCTGACCATAATTCGGATCAATTCCGATCGCGCGCTCCAGCAGCGTCCGAGCGGCCTCGTGATCCTGCCGCGTCACGCGCCAATAGTGTGACAGTGCACGCATCAGCAGATCCCAGGCATCCAGGCTCGCAGGCGGCTTGCGGTGAGCGCGAAAATTTTCGGCCGCGTGGATCTGCGGCTCGACCGCCGCCACGATCGCGTTGGTGATCTCGTCCTGCACGGCAAAGACGTCGATCAGCTCGCGGTCGTAGCGCTCGGCCCAGAGATGGCTGCCTGATGTGGCATCGTTGAGCTGTGCGGTGATGCGCACCCGGTTGTCCGCCTTGCGCACGCTGCCCTCGACGATGTAGCGGACGCCGAGTTCCTCGGCGATCTGCCTGATGTGGACCGCGCGTCCCTTGTAGGTGAAGGACGAGTTGCGGGCGATCACCAGGAACCAGCGCTGTTTCGACAGCGCGGTGAGGATGTCCTCGCTGATGCCGTCGCCGAAATAGTCCTGCGCGGGATCGCCGCTCATGTTCTCGAAGGCGAGCACCGCGACTGCCGGGCGATCCGAGACGGTGTGCGGCCGGGCAGGAACGGATATAGCGGGCGCAGGCGAAGCCGCCACCTCTTCCTGAACCTCGCCGACGAAACGAAAGCCTTTGCGCGGAATGGTCTTGATCAGCCGCTGGGTGGCGCCGTCGTCGCCGATCGCCTTGCGCGCAGCGTTGATCCGGCTGTTCAGGGCGGAATCGGAGACGATGCGGTCGCTCCAGATCTGGCTGATCAGGTCATCCCTGCTGACCACACGCGCGCGTTGAGCAACCAGATAGAGCAACAGATCGAACACCTGCGGCTGCAACGGCACGGCGACACCGGCGCAGGTGAGTTCCCGCAGGTCGCCGTCGAGCACGTTGTCTTCAAAGCAAAATCGCACGTTTTGTGTCGTCTCAAGCAAAAATCAATGGCATCTCAGGCGAAAATCAATTGTCGGCGAAAGTCTCGGGCCCGTCCGAAGCGCATGGTGGGGCGACCACATAGTGCCGATGTTTTGGCACAACGGAGCTTTCCATGTCTCAGATTGATCAGGTTCATTCGATCAGCCCGGCTGTTGCGGGCTCACGCATGTTCAAGTTCGCCGCCTTTCTGTACGGAATTGCGGCATATCTCGTGTTTTTCGTCACCATTCTCTACGCCATCGGCTTCGTGATGGGGCTGGTCGTGCCGAAGACCATCGACACCGGAACCGCCACGCCCCCGCTTGAGGCGGTCATCATCAATCTCCTCCTGATGACCCTGTTCGCCATCCAGCACAGCGTGATGGCGCGTCAGAGCTTCAAGGCGTGGTGGACGCAGTTCGTCCCGAAGCCAGTCGAGCGTAGCACCTATGTGCTGCTGGCGAGCCTGTCGTTGCTGCTCCTGTTCTGGCAGTGGCGGCCGCTGCCTTCGGTCGTATGGGAGGTCCAGGATCCCGATTTTGCAGTGACGCTGGTCACGCTGTCCTTCGCAGGCTGGGTGCTGGTGTTCACCTCGACCTACATGATCAACCATTTCGAACTGTTCGGCCTGCATCAGGTGACCAACCATCTCGTCGGCAAGGAAGCGGCGCCTGCGCGGTTCAAGACGCCGCTGCTCTATAAGTTCGTTCGTCATCCGATCTATCTCGGCTTCATCATCGCGTTCTGGGCGGCGCCGGTCATGACCGCGGGCCATCTGCTGTTCGCCGCCGTGACCACGCTCTACATCTTCGTCGGCATCGCGCTGGAGGAGCGCGACCTCGTCGCTCTCTTCGGGGACGAGTACCGGCAGTACAAACAACGCGTGTCGATGCTTATTCCCTGGCGCAGATCGGTATAGTCTTCGCCTCGCGCCAGGCGTCCACCGAAAGGAGGACGCGTGGCTGGCCCGACCAGCAATATCGATCCCAATGGAGACGAGCAAAATGAAACATCTCGGAAACTGCTTCTGTGGCGCAGTCACGATCGAGGTCACGGGCGAGCCGGAGGCGATGGGCTATTGCCATTGCCGTTCTTGCAGGTCGTGGTCGGGCGGACCGGTGAATGCCTTCAGCCTGTGGAAGCCCGAGGCGGTGCGCATCACCGAAGGCGCCCAGAACGTCGAGACCTTCGCCAAGACGCCGCTCAGCCAACGCAAATATTGCAAGAAGTGCGGCGGTCATCTCATGACCAACCACCCGCCGCTCGGCCTGGTGGACGTCTTCACCGCCACCATCCCCACGCTCGCATTTTCGCCAGGCGTCCACGTCAATTATGCCGAGACGGTGCTGCCGATGCGCGATGGCCTGCCCAAGCTGAAGGACTTTCCTGCCGAGTTCGGCGGCAGCGGCGAGATGATGCAGGAGTAGGACTTTTCTGACCCTCCCCTGGAGGCCCCCAGGGCAGGGTAAGCTGTGGCGAGCTACCTCATCCCTGCGCGCCGCAATCCTTCCAGGTAATGCGCGCGATCCTCGTCGCGTAGCATCGGCAGCTCGCGCGTGATCCAGGCAAGCGAAATGCCGGGCTGGGCGCGGCGCAGGCCGTGCAGGGCGGACGCGGCAAGGGCCGCGTTTCCCGACATACCGGCCGCGGCTGTCAGCACACGATGCGCGCCGACGAAATCGCTGCGTTGCCGCAGCGATTCGCGCGCCATCTGCACGGCTCCTTCGTAGTCGCGGCCGATGAACCGGGCGTAGGCCGCAACTCCACCATAGATCCCGGCGAGCGGATCGCGCGGGCTCAGCCGCAACGCACGGCGCGCGGCGGCGTCGCCGTCCTGCCATCGTCCAGCGTAGCACAGCGTCACACCGTAGAAGGCGTACGCCATCGCGAAATTCGGATTGAGCTTGAGAGCCAGATCGAACTCCGCCAATGCGTCCTCGAAGCGGCGGCGGAACAGATAAGTATAGGCGAGGCCGTGATGCGCCCAGGCATCGTCGCGATCGGCTTCCACCGCCGCCAGCGCCGCGCGTTCGGCGACCGGCACGGTTGCAGCCATTTCCGCCCAGCCCATATGCGCACCGAAGATGCGGCTGGTCGCGAGCAGGCCCAGCGCCTTGCCATAGGCGGGATCGATCGCGATTGCCTTTTCCAGCAGCTCCTGCGCAGCGGCATTGTCCTCGCGCGTGATGCGCCAGTAACGCGACAATGCGCGCATCACCAGATCCCAGGCATCCAGGCTGCCCGGCGGCTTCTGCTGGGCGCGAAAGCTCTCGGCGGCGTAGAGCTGCGGTTCGATCGCCGCGACGATCGCCTCGGTGATCTCGTCCTGCACGGCGAAGACGTCGGCGAGCTCGCGGTCGTAGCGCTCGGCCCACAGATGGCTGCCGGTCGAGGCATCGTTGAGCTGCGCCGAGATACGCAGGCGCTCGCCGCTACGCCGCACGCTGCCTTCGATCACGTACCGCACGCCGAGCTCGCGTGCGACCTCGTGGACGTGCACAGCGCGCCCCTTGTAGACAAAGGACGAGTTGCGCGCGACGACGAAGAACCAGCGCAGCTTCGACAGGGCGGTGATGATATCCTCGCTGATGCCGTCGGAGAAATAGTCCTGCTCGCGGTCGCCGCTCATGTTGGTGAAGGGCAGCACGGCGATTGCGGGCCGGTCGGGTAGCGCGAGCGTGGTCTGCGCCAACGGCGCCGCGGGGCCGGGTTCCTGAACGGCCGCGCCGCGCTTTGCCTCGACGTCGCCAACGAAGCGAAAGCCCTTGCGCGCGATGGTGCGGATCAGCGCCTGGTTCGCGCCATTGTCACCGATCGCCTTGCGTGCCGCGTTGATCCGGCTGGTCAGCGTCGATTCGGAGACGCTGCGGCCGTGCCAGATCTTGTCGATCAGCTCACCCTTGCTGACCACCCGGTCGCGGTTCTCCATGAGATGCACGACCAGGTCAAAAACCTGAGGTTCCACGGCAACGGGAACCTGCTCGCGGCTCAGCTCGCGCCGGTCGGTATCGAGAAGATGGTCCCGGAACAGAAATTGCACGTCGAAAACTCAGTCCTCACAACGACATCAGGCAATACAAAAATTAAAATGGATTTCGACTTGAAACCTGTAAGTCCGACGAAGGGACTGTCAGGTTCACCACGATCGCGTGATGCCAATTATGCTGTTTTCGGATGGGAACACGACCTCGACAGAATGTGGAGGCTTGGCGCGGATTGCCGCTGGCTTAATCCGCAAGCGTAGCGACGTCGGCAGTGTCGGACATCTCCCCAGCGTCGTCTGGCGAATGCCCGGCGAATGCCCACGGGCATCCGCCAGGACGACATCGGTCGTATGGCAGGCATTGTCGAATAGCATGGCCCGCGTAAGCTGCCTTCACACAGAACACTCCAACCACGAAGAAATGCCCATGCCCGCTTTTCCCACTGGGACCACCGTGCTCGACTCCATGCTGTTCCGGGACGCCTTCGGCACGCCCGAGATGCGGGAGGTGTTCTCCGATATCGCGCTGGTGGCGCGCTATGCCGAGGTCGAGGTCGCGTTGGCGAAGGCAGAGGCCAGATGCGGCGTGATACCGCAGGACGCCGCCGATCAGATCGCGGCCCGGACCAATGTTGCCGCGCTCGATTTCGATCTGTTGCGGCAGGAGACCGACATCGTCGGCTATCCGATCCTGCCGTTGGTGCATCAGATGGTGAAGCAGTGCGGCGAGTCTGGCCGCTACGTGCATTGGGGCGCGACCACGCAGGACATCATGGACACCGCGGTGGTCCTGCAACTGCGTGCCGCGCTCGAAATCGTCGAAAGGGACATTGCCGAACTGCGCCGCATTCTTGCAGACCTGTCCAAGCGATATCGCGATACGCCGATGGCGGGCCGCACCCATCTGCAGCAGGCGCTGCCAGTGACGTTTGGCTACAAGACCGCGATCTGGCTCGCGATGTTCGACCGTCATGCCGGGCGTCTGACGCAGTTGAGGCCGCGCGTCCTGGTCGGCCAGTTTGCCGGCGCTGCCGGCACGCTGGCTTCGCTCGGCGACAAGGGATTCGAGGTGCAGGAGGCGCTTTGCGCCGAGCTGAAGCTCGGCGTTCCCGCCTCGACCTGGCACGTCGCGCGCGACGGCTTTGCCGAGGCCGTGAACTTCCTGGCGCTCGTCACCGGCTCGCTCGGCAAGATAGCGCTCGACATCATGATCATGGCTTCGACCGAGTTTGCCGAGCTCTACGAACCCTTCGTCAAGGGGCGCGGCGCCTCCTCCACCATGCCGCAGAAGCGCAACCCGATCTCCTCCGAACTGATGCTTGCGGCGTCCAAGGCGGTGCGCCAGCATGCAGGCCTGATGCTGGATGCGATGGTGCAGGATTTCGAGCGCGCCACCGGCCCCTGGCACGCCGAATGGATGGCAATCCCAGAAAGCTTCGTGCTGACCGCCGGCGCGCTGCACCAGGCGAAGTTTGCGCTCGCAGGCCTCATCGTGGACGAGGCGAAGATGAATGACAATCTCGCCATCAGCCGCGGCCTGATCGTGGCCGAAGCGGTCATGATGGGGCTCGCGCCGCAAATCGGGCGGCAGGAGGCGCATGACATGGTCTATGACGCCTGCCGGCTCGCCAATGAGAAAAGTCTCTCGCTGGCGGATGCGCTTTCATCCGACTCCCGCGTCTTGAACTGCATCGACCGTGCCACAATCGAGGCACTCACCTCGCCAAGAAATTACCTCGGCCTTGCGCCCGCCATGGTTGACCGGGTGCTGAAATCGGCAACGCGTTGAAAACCAATATGCGTGAAACTGCGTATCTCTCCCTGCCGCAAGGTGCTCGCGCACTTGCGCCTCGCGATCCTGGGCTTAGATTGAACGAGAGACTTTCGGCAGAGGGCCCCGTATGACTGATCACCGCAATTCCGCTACTCCCATCAATCCCGCGAAACTCGACCGGCTGGCCGAGGTGGCGGTGAAGGTGGGGCTGGGTTTGCGGCCGGGGCAGGATCTTCTTCTGACGGCGCCTGCGGTCGCACTGCCGCTGGTGCGGCGGATCGCCGTGCACGCCTACAAGGCCGGCGCCGGCATCGTAACGCCGATCCTGTCGGATGAGGAGATGACGCTGGCGCGCTACCGCCACGGCCACGACGATAGTTTCGATCGTGCTGCCGGCTGGCTGTATGAGGGCATGGCCAAGGCATTCTCGGACAACACCGCACGGCTCGCCATCGTCGGCGACAATCCGATGCTGCTGTCGGGCGAGGATCCCTCCAAGGTGGCGCGCGCCAGCAAGGCCAATTCCATGGCCTATCAACCGGCGCTGGAAAAAATCGTCAATTTCGATACCAACTGGAACATCATCGCTTATCCGAGCCCTTCCTGGGCCAGGCAGGTGTTTCCTGACGACCCTGAGGACGCCGCAATCGGCAAGCTCGCGGATGCAATCTTTGCGGCGTCCCGCGTCGACCGTGAGGACGCGATTAGCAATTGGGCGAGCCACAATGCGGTCCTGCGCGAGCGCACCAACTGGCTCAATGGCCAGCGTTTCCGCGCGCTGCAATATTCGGGGCCGGGCACCGACCTCACCATCGGACTTGCCGATGGCCATGAATGGGAAGGCGGCGCCTCGCTCTCCAAGAACGGCATCAGCTGCAACGCCAACATTCCGACCGAAGAGGTCTTCACCACGCCGCATTGCCGCCGCGTCTACGGCCACGTCGTGAGCTCGAAGCCGCTGTCTTACCAGGGCACCCTGATCGATAACATCTCGGTGCGCTTCGAGGACGGCAAGATCGTCGACGCAAAGGCCTCGCGCGGCGCGGAGGTGCTGAACAAGGTGCTCGACACCGACGAGGGCGCGCGCCGCCTCGGCGAGGTGGCGCTGGTGCCGCATTCCTCGCCGATCTCGCAGAGCGGACTGTTGTTCTACAACACGCTGTTCGACGAGAACGCGGCGTCCCACATCGCGCTCGGCCAGTGCTACTCGAAATGCTTCGTCAACGGCGCGCAGCTCACGCCGCAGCAGATCGCCGCGCAGGGCGGCAACCAGAGCCTGATCCATATCGACTGGATGATCGGCTCGGCCGAGACCGACATCGACGGCATTCTCGCCGACGGCAGCAAGGTGCCGGTGTTCCGCAAGGGCGAGTGGGCGAAGTAACCTGCTCACCTCTCCTGTAGGAGAGGTGAGCACCGCGATTGGCTGTCAGAACCTCGAGCGCGAGGAGCATCGATGACTCCCTCGCGCATTTTGTCGCACCCCCCGGCAAAGATGGGTTCACATAGTCCAATTGGCAGGAAATCACTGCGTTAACGCGCTTCGCGGCTTCAACTACGGCCGATTGTCGAGGTCTGCGTAAGGAAGAATTAAAAGCCGATCACTAGCGTCGCGAGGATCATTGAAACAGTCCGGGCTCCGACCCGGTCAAACTTATTTCATTCCCCGAGGAAACAGATGTCGCGCGCAATGATTGAGATCGGCAGTTGCAATGTGGATCTGGAGCTGCGGCCGATCGAGCCGTCCTGGATCATCGAGGGTAACCCGGTGTCGCGCTCGCGCGTCCTGTCCACCAGTGCCGACGGCACGGCCCAAACCATCATCTGGGCCTGCACCGAAGGGCGCTTCAACTGGTACTACGATATCGACGAGACGATCATGATCATGGAAGGATCGATCGTGCTCGAAAGCGACGGCATGCCGCCGAAGCGCTACGGCCCCGGCGACGTCATTTTCTTCCGCGACGGCGCGCATGCCAAATGGCATGTCGAAGGGCACGTCAAGAAGATCGCCTTCTGCCGCAAGACCAATCCCGTGATGATCGGCTTTCTGATCCGTGTGGTCAACAAGCTCAAGAAGATGTTCACCTCCAGCGGCGAGCGCCGTCCGGCCTCCTTGATGGGTGCCGGCTAGAGCCCGAACAATAACGTTTCAAGGACGCTTCCCAGCGGCCACGACGGAAGAGGGGCCGGGATCAACATCCCGGCCCCTCTTCTCGTCACGACGGCAGTTCGAGCTGATAGAAATCGATGGCGGTCTGCGAGAACAGCGCCGTCTTTTCGGCCTCGCTCAGGGCCGCCGCGATGCGCTTGAAGGCGTTGAAGATCACCTGATAGCTGCACTGGCCCTTGTCCGGCGGGAAATTGCTCTCGAACATCGCGCGCCTTGGGCCAAATGCCTCGATGCAGGTCTCGACATAAGGCCGCCAGGCTGCGGCAAGCTCCTCGGATGACGGCGGCTTCTCGCGCCGATGGAAGTCATAGCCGAGCAGGCACATCGCGAGCCCGCCGAGCTTAACCACCACGTTCTCGCATTTCGCGATCTCGCGGATCGAGGCGCGCCACTGCGAAAACACCTCCTCGCGCCGTCCCGCAAAGCGGCCGACGCCGGCGGGGCCGCCGCAATGGTCGAGCACGATCCGGGTGTCGGGGAAGGCGCGCGCAAGCTCGGTCAGTTCGCCGATCTGCGGATGAAACAGCCAGGCATCGAAGCTGAGGTTCAGCGGCGCGAGGCAGGCAAATCCCTTGCGGAAGGTCGGATCCTGCAAAAGGCCCTTCGGCCGGTTCGCATACATGCCGGCGACCACGGGGTCTTCGTCCCAGGCCGAGGAATGCCTGATGCCGCGGAAGCGGCCGTGGCCCGCCGCGATCTCCGCTTCCAGCACCGGCTTGGCCGCGTCGCCCAGCAGCAGATTGGCGTGGCTGACGATGCCCGCACAGATCGCCGCCTTGCCGTAACCACCGCTCGCGCTCATCGCCGCGACGCCGTTGGCGAACTCGACCTCGCCGACGGGCCGGAACGCCTCTGGCCCATGCGCACGATACATCGAGCGGCAATCGACATAGACGGTTGCGACGATGTTGTGGCCAGAGGCGATGTCGGCCGCCATCTCCTCGATCAGATAGCGGTGCCCGCGATTCCAGAGATGGTGGTGAGGATCGACGATCGGCCGGGGCGCATCGATGATCTCCTCCTGGTGCTGCGCAAGCCAGTCCTCGCGCGGCTCGACAAACAGTCCGCTCGTATTGGCAGGCAATCCACTTGCGGTCATCGGCGTTCGCTCCCTCTGTGTTTGTGCTGGGAGCCTAGCACCTCATCTCGTCACGCGGCAGCGCGCGTCATGCAACCGCACCCGTCATCGCTAGCACAGCGGCACAGTCGTCAGCCCTCGCGCCGCTTTGCTTTCACATCGACCATCAGCCGCCAGTCCGCTACGGCGGTCGGCCTGACCTCCCCGAGCCAGTGAAAGGAATTGTCGGTAATCTCCGTAAAGCTCCAGCGCGTCAGCTCGCCGGCTTCGGTCGTGCCTTCCTGTACGATGGCGTCGCCGCGCGGACGGCCGATCTGCTGGCGGAACACGCTGCGGCCTGGATCGAACCAGGAAATCCGCCACGCGGCAATGGTTGGGTCATAGATACGCAGCGTCGTGCCGTACCAATTGCCGGCGATCGGAAAGGCCGGGCTGCCGGCGGGACGAGGAATCATCCAGACGTCCTGCACGGCGCGCCCCTCCAGTACCCAGCCGAAATGGATTTCGCCTGACGCTGTGTGTTTGGTTCCATCGAGCCCGTGGGCGGTGATTTCGGCGTCCCAGTCGCCGACAAAACGACCGTAAAGCTGCAGCGCCTCCGCGTGCTCTGGGTTCGGTCCGTCCGCATGCAACAATCTCGCAAAATCTGTCATGTCGATCTCCTCTTGCGAGGAGATCAGCATGAACGTGCCTTAGCGACTTGGAGAAAATTGCCGTCCGCGGTCGTCAGGTCTTGCGTGGCGACAGATGCCTCATGCCGCGATCGGTCGCATCGTTCGTTCGCCGGCTCGCTGAACGTTCCGCCAGCCAGATGACGATGATGGAGACAATGACGAGGACCGCGCCAAGCAGCATCAGACGTGAAAACGGCTCGCCCAGAATGACGGTACCGAGCAGCACTGCGATCACCGGGTTGACGAAAGTGTAGGTCGATACCAACGAGGTCGAGACGTTCTCCAGTAGCCAATTGTAGGCGACGAATCCGATCACGCTGCCTGAGATGATCAGCCAAAGCGCCGCGGCAAGCGAAGTCGGCGAGACGTCGCTCGGCCTGAAGCTTGGGATCTCGCCCGTCAGCCAACTGATTGCGAACAACACGGCACCGCCGATCGTAAGCTGCATGCCCGACAGCAGGACGGCGGACGCCTGGTGCGACATGCTCCGGGACAGGACGGTCCCGACCGACCATGACAAGGCCGCAGCCAGGAGAAGGACGACGGGAAGAATGCTGATGCCCGCCTGCTCGACGTTCTGCCACGCCACGAGACCAACGCCGAAGAAGCCGGGCACGAGCGCAAGCAGGGCGAGGGGTTTTGGTCGCTGATCGCCGGGGAACAAGACATCGATCAGCAAGATCCAGAACGGGATGGTAGCAAGAACGATCGCTGCCGCGCCCGAAGGAATCGATTGCTGGGCATAAGCGAGCACGCCGTGGCAGCCGACGAAGAAGAGCAGTCCGCAAAGGCTCGCCCGCGCCCACGCCTGCGAGGATACGTTTGCGACCTGCCCACCGCTCATCGCCAATAGCGCAATGCCGCCGCAGAACGAGCGGAGCGCCATCAGCAAAAATGGCGGGATCGATTCTAGGCCCAATGTGATGGCAAAGTAGGTGGAACCCCACAGCAAATATATCGCGGCGAATGAGCCGAGGATAGAAAATCGTCTGCTCATGATTGCTCCGACCAAGGATGATCTTGAAGCAAACCAAGTCAGAGGACGTTCATGTGTTCCGGCTTCGCGCGTCAGACCCCGTCGAGGATGATCACGGTCGGCTTCGACGGCAGAGCATCCCGCGAGATCCGGAACGACCGCTCGATGCGCTGGTCGATCTCGAACTGCTGGCCGATCCGGCGCATGAAAGTGTCGAGCGGGGTGGCGAAGCGGTGCATCGGCAGCACCACCGAGGCGCGCAGCCGTTTCGTGATCTCGGAGATGCCGTCCAGCGACATGGTATAGGTGCCGTCGATCGGCACCATCACGATGTCGAGCCGCCCGATCTGGGCGAAATGGCTGTCGTCGAGCTTGTGATGAAGATGACCCAGATGACCGATGCAGAGGCCGGCGACCTCGAAGATGAAGATCGAGTTGCCGTCGCGGATCATGTCGGCGCCAGTATCGTCGCCGAAATAACGGCGGATGTCGGTGGTGACGTTGCGGATGAAGGTATCGCCGATGCGCTCCGATACGATCGCCGGCTGGCCGTCCACGCCCCAGCCGTGCAGCACATGGGGAATGCGCTTGTCCGGGAATAGGGTGTAGTGCGTGCTGTGCGCACGGTTCATGGTGACCACATCGGGCAGCGGTCCCACCTGATAGGCGCCGCTATAGTCGGTGGCGATGCGCAGGCCCCCGGGCGTATCGATGAAATAGGTGGAGTGGCCGGCATAGGTGATCTCGACCTCGGCTGAGCCGGCGGCCTGCCGGAACGCGACCGGCAGCGCGCGCGGCGTCGCGTTGGCCATCGCCAGGCATTCGCTGCGTTGAGGTGGCTGTTGGGCGAGGGCAGGTGCGAGGGATACGCCGAACAGCGCCAAAGCCGCCGAAACCAGTCGCCACATGCATCCGTCTCCGATGACTTCACGAGAAAGTCTAGCGTGCAATGCGGCGCGTGGCCAATGGGCTGCGATCAACAGCGCGTCAGTGTCGCACCTTTCGCTAGCGTGGCTTATTCACGCCGCGGGCTGAACTTCCAGGTGATGGCAATGAGGCTAGCCGTGATCAGGCCGCTGATAAGGCCGGCGATGGGGAGAGCGAGCAGCAGCGCCGCAGTCGCGGCCCAACCGATCGAGGAGAAGGCTTCGGCAAAAGTCGCAAGCCGCGAGGAGGTCTGGCGGCGGCGGAATTGGCTGCGCCGGGCCTGCACCCGGAACCAGAGCTGGATCGCGGTGGCGGAGGCCGCACTGATAATGATTGCGCCGGCGCTAATTGCCGCCTGGATTGGCGAGGCGAAGGCCAGCGCCGCCACCAGAGGGCAGAAGATCACGGCGGTCGCGATCAGCACCACCTCGATCTTGGCACGGATGACGCTGGATGGCGTCAGCGGCGCGGTCGCGACCAGGTCGGGCGCGTCCTCGCCCGAGATGGTCAGCCAGGCAAGCCCGCCGGCAAGCTGTCCGGCCGCCATCACGATGACAGGCGTGATCAGCGTCAGCGCTGCCGAGCTGTCGGCAAAATTTCGCCAGAGCAGCAGCGCCGGCGGCACCAGATAGAGCAACTGCATCAGGGTCTGCGAGATCAGCCAGGGATCGCGCCAGAGCAGCGAAAATTCCTTGCGCCGCAGCGCCTGCTGCCGCGATCCGCCGCGGAATGGGCGCTCCTTCGCGCGCACGCGGCCGGATGCGCCATACGCCGCCGCATCGATGGCGGTATCGGCAAAGCGGCCCGAAAAGATCGCCATGACGCTTCCGAGCAGCACGAGCCCGAGCGCGAGAAGCAGCAACAGCGCCTCGCAGTCGCCCATGGTCGCCCGCGCCGGCCACCACCAGATGCTGTCGACATCAGGCGCGTAGGCGGCGAGGCTACCCGAGGTCAGGATGGTGAAGCGCGACAGCGTGCCGTAGGACATGATCGCGGCGACCTGAAGCGCGATCACGAAGCCAGCGCCGATGACCGCGGCGAGGATCTGGGCGATCAAGCGCGTCCGCGCCGGCCCGATCAGCCGAAACAGGAGAATGGTGACGGCAATCGCGATCGCCGCCGCCGACAGGCCCATCGCGACCACGACGCCCAACGCGCTGAGCCATCGCGCACCGCCGCCGATCACCAGCACGTCGATGAAGGGCGTCGAGAACAGCAGCGCCATCACCGTGACGGTCAGCGCGATCGCGGCAATGCGGACCGAGAACAGGTTGGCCAGCCTCGCCGGCGAGGACATGATGAGGTCGAGATCGGCACGGGCGTAAAACACCCGTGTCACCGATTCGATCGCCTGCGACAGCATCAAGCTCCAGGCCAGAAAGATCGTCGCCGAGATCACGATCAGCGAGGCCTTATCGAGCGGCAGTTGCAGATCGGCGAAGCGGCCGATCACCGCCCAGGCCGGCACGTGCAGGAGTGCTGCGAAGAACAACAGGCCGATGACGGCGGCGCGCGCTCGCTTGCGCTGGCCGCCGGTCATCATGGCAAACCATTCGCGCCAGGCGAGCCGGAGCTCGTGACGAGCGAACCAGGAGAACGCGGTCGCCGAGCTCATGCGGCGTCCGGAAACGTCACCAGCGCGATGAAAAGGTCTTCCAGGCTGGTATTGTCATGGCCGTTCTGCCGGCGCAGTTCGTCAAGCGTGCCTTCGGCGACCAGATGGCCCGATGCGATCACGCCGATGCGGTCGGCCATGCGCTCGGCGACCTCGAGAATATGCGTGGTCATGATGACGGTGCAGCCGGCGCGGACGCGCTCGCTGAGGAGGCCCTTCACATGGCGGGCGGAAACGGCATCGAGCCCCGTCAGCGGCTCGTCGAGGATGATGAGGCGGGGATCGTGCACCAGCGCGCCGGCCAGCGCCACCTTCTGGCGCATGCCTTTGGAAAAGCCTTCGCAGCGTTCGTGCCGATGCGACTCGAGGCCCAGCGAGCCGAGAAGCTCCTGCGCAACCGGTTCCGAGCTGGACGGCGCGATACCCCAGAGACCGGCGACGAACTCGAGATATTCAAGCGGCGTCAGCTTGTCGTAGATCATCGGCTCGTCGGACACCCATGCCATCATCTGCTTGGCGGCGACCGGATTTTGGAGCGCATCGATGCCGAAGATCGAGACGCGTCCGGCATCGGGCCGCAGCAGGCCTGCGACCATGCGCAGGGTGGTGGTTTTGCCGGCGCCGTTAGGGCCGACCAGGGCATAGAATTCGCCGGCATGAATGGTGAGATCGAGGCCATCGACCGCCAAACGGTCAAAACGCTTCGTTAACCCCAGGACTTCCAGCGCCGAGCTGTCCGGCTTCATGACGGCC
The DNA here is from genome assembly GCF_023074095.1 of Bradyrhizobium sp. 137. Taxonomy (NCBI): domain Bacteria; kingdom Pseudomonadati; phylum Pseudomonadota; class Alphaproteobacteria; order Hyphomicrobiales; family Nitrobacteraceae; genus Bradyrhizobium; species Bradyrhizobium sp. 137. The sequence goes on along the minus strand of NZ_JADPKU010000046.1, from coordinate 122,723 downwards.
ACACCATCCGGTTTTGCATCGTCCGCGACCATGACTTTAAGATGTTTCGGCACCGTGAATCTACGGCCGACAAATTCCGTTATCCTAAAGGCAAGTGTCCGTTTGTTGACAGCGCTTGGCGGTTCAGGCTGAATTGGCCTCGGACAAATGGCGCTGACGCAGCGAAACGACTGCGTAGCGACTGGACACAAGATGCAACAAGGCGGTCAGGAAGAACCGTTGGTTGCGTCGGGAGGATGCGCGGCGATGCTGGATTTCGTTCAGCAGCTGGTCAGCGGTGTTGCGCTCGGCTGCGTCTACGGCCTGATCGCGCTCGGCTTCGTGCTCGTCTACAAGGCCACCGAGGTCGTCAATTTCGCCCAGGGCGATCTGATGATGCTCGGCGGCTTCTTCGCCTTCACCTTCATCGGCATGATGGGTCTGAACTACTGGATCGGCTTTGCCGGTGCCGTGGCCGCCATGGCGCTGTTCGGCATGCTGGCGGAGCGCGTGGTGGTGCGGCCGATCCTCGGCTATCCACAATTCTCCATCATCATGGCGACGATAGGCCTCGGCTATTTCCTGCGCTCGATCGCCGGCATGATCTGGGGCACCGACGATTTGAAAATCGAGACCCCCTTCAGCCAGGGGGTGCTGCGCATGGGCTCTCTGGTCCTTGCCTACGACAAGCTCTCGGTGATCGCAGCAACAATGATCCTGTGCGCGCTGCTGTGGCTGTTCTTCAACAAGACCACGCTTGGCACTGCGATGCGCGCCAGTTCCGAGAACATGCTGGCGGCCTATTACATGGGTATTCCGGTCAAGCGCGTGGTGTCGATCGTCTGGGCCATTAGCGCGGCGGTCGCCACCTGCGCCGGCGTGCTGCTGGCGCCGATCACCTTCATCCATTCCAATGTCGGCCTCGTGCTCGGCCTGAAGGCCTTTCCGGCCGCCGTGCTCGGCGGCTTCGGCTCGATCCCGGGCGCGGTCGTCGGCGGCGTGCTGATCGGCGTGATCGAGAGCATGGCCGGCTTTTATTTGGCCGAAGGTTGGAAGGACGTCGCACCCTACATCGTGCTGCTCGCCGTGCTGCTCTTGAAACCTGAAGGCCTGTTCGGCCTCCACGTCCGCAAGAAGGTCTGAACGCCATGCGCTTCCTGTTCAAGACCGATTATGAGGACGACATCAAGCTGTTTCCGCATTCGGGCTACGTCGCCACCTATGGCGTCCTGCTCGCACTGCTGCTGATCGCGCCCTATCTGCTCTCCAGCTACCTGATGAGCCAGCTCGTCTTCGTCTGCATCTATGCGACCGTCGGCGTGGCGCTGCTGATCCTGACCGGGTTTACCGGCCAGGCTTCGCTCGGGCACGCAGCGTTCCTCGCGATCGGGGCCTATACAGCGGCGTATTTGCAGAAATACAACGTGCCGTTCCCGGTCTACTTCCTCGCTGCCGGAGTTTTGACCGGGATCATCGGCGCGATGGTCGGCTTTCCCGCCCTGCGCCTGACAGGCATCTATCTCGTCATCGCCACCATCTCCTTTGCCTTGATCGTCGAGGAGATCCTGGCGCGCTGGGAGAGCGTCACCAACGGCAATGAAGGCATGCGGGTCAAGACGCTATCGCTGCTCGGCGTCACGGTCCCGCGCGACAGCCCGACCTTCTATTACCTCTGCCTTGCCGTGCTGGTGCTGACCATCGTCGGCACGCTCAATCTGCTGCGCTCGCCGACGGGCCGCGCCTTTGTTGCGATCCGCGACTCCGAGACCGCGGCGCGCAGCATGGGCGTCAATGTTGCGCTCTACAAGGTGAAGTCCTTTGCGATCTCGGCGGCGATCACCGGTTTTGCCGGGGTGCTGTTCGCGCACAAGCTCTCGTTCATCTCGCCGGAGATGTTCACGCTGCAGCTCTCGATCGAGTTCATCATCGTGATCCTGATCGGCGGCGCCTTCAGCCTGCACGGCGCGGTTCTGGGCGCGATCTTTATCGTGATGATCGATCCGTTCCTGACTTACCTCAAGGACGACATGCCCGGCATTATCGCCGGCATCGCCGCGACATTTGGTGCGAGCTCGGCGACTGCGGGCAACATTCAGTCCAAGGTCGCAGCCTTCGCCTCGCTCAACGGCCTGAAAGGCGCGATCTACGGCGTCATCATCGTGCTGTTCGTGCTGTTCGAGCCGCTCGGCCTCTACGGCCGCTGGCTCAAGATCAAGCTCTTCTTCCAACTGTTCCCGCTCTACAAGCGCGCCACCTTCAAGCGGCAGAAGATCTACGTGAAATCGGAGCGCAACCGATGAGCTATTTCCGCGCCGAGAACCTGTCGCTGCACTTCGGCGGTCTCAAGGCCGTCGATACGGTCTCGTTCGCGATCGAGAAGGGCGAGATCCTCTCGATCATCGGTCCCAACGGCGCCGGCAAGAGTTCGATCTTCAACCTGATCTCGCGCATCTACCGGCCGACGTCGGGCCGCATCTTCTTCGAGGACCAGGACATCACCGAACAGCCGCCCTACGACATCGCCAAGCTCGGTATTGCCCGCACCTTCCAGAACATCGAGCTGTTCGAGAACGCGACCGTGCTCTCCAATCTGCTGGTTGGACGCCACCGCCATTCCACCACCCAACTCTGGCAGGAGCTGCTGTTCCTGCCGAGCGTACGGGCCAACGAGAAGGTGCACCGCCGCCGGGTCGAGCAGGTGATCGAATTCCTCGATCTCGAACCCTATCGCGACAAGCTGATCTCGGGCCTTCCCTATGGCGTGCGCAAGGTGATCGAGCTGGCGCGCGCGCTGTGCTCGGAGCCGAAGCTGATCCTGCTGGATGAGCCGTCCTCCGGCCTCAATGTCGAGGAGACCGACGACATGTCGTTCTGGATCCGCGACATGAAAAACGAACTCGGCGTCACCGTGCTTATGGTCGAGCACGACATGTCGCTGGTGAACCGCGTTTCCGACCGCGTCATTGCTCTCAACTATGGCCGGGTGCTGGCGATGGGCTCTCCGGCCGAGGTGCAGCAGCACCCCGATGTCGTCGCCGCGTATCTGGGAGCCTGAGTCGATGGATGCGACCGCGACACCCGAGACCATCTTGAAACTCTCGAACATCGAGAGCTATTACGGGCCGATCATGGCGATCCGCGGCATCTCGCTGGAGGTACCGCGCGGCCGCATCGTCACGCTGCTCGGCGCCAATGGCGCCGGCAAGACCACAGTGCTCAAGACCATCTCCGGCATCCTCGATCCGCAGAAGGGCGCGATCGAGTTCATGGGCAAGCCGATCCAGCGCATGGAAGCCGACAGGATCGTGCGGCTCGGCCTCAGTCACGTGCCGGAGGGGCGCGAAGTCTTCCCGTTCCTCTCGGTGCGCGAGAACCTGATGATGGGCGCCTATCCGCGCCGGGACCGTGACGGCGTCGCGGAAGATCTGGAGCGCGTCTACGGCTATTTCCCGCGCCTGAAGGAGCGCATCAACCAGCCGGCCGGTCAGCTCTCCGGCGGCGAGCAGCAGATGTTGGCGATCGGCCGCGCCCTGATGAACCGGCCGACGCTGCTCCTGCTCGACGAACCCTCGCTCGGTCTGTCGCCGCTGATGGTGAAGGAGATCTTCACCATCATCCGCCGCGTCAACGAGGAGCAGCGCATGTCGATCCTGCTGGTCGAGCAGAACGCCAAGGTGGCGCTGGAGACCGCGCATTACGGCTATGTCCTGGAGATCGGCCGGATCGTGATGAACGACACCTGCGACCGCTTGATGCATTCCCAGGACATCCAGGAATTTTACCTTGGCGCCAAGGAAGTGGGCGCTAGAGGCGAACGGCGCTGGAAAAAGAAGAAAACGTGGCGTTAGATGGACGAGCCCCTCCGCAAGACATAGACCGCCGGCAAGGCAGGCGACGGAGGGGATCGCGACAAGGAGGAGAGGTGCATGGCCCGACCGGCGGTGCTGACGGTCGCTGATACGATCGCGAAGAGCTTCCTGTGCGCCGTCGAGACGCGGGGCGACAGGCCGGCGATCCGCGAGAAGAAGTTCGGCATCTGGCAGCCGACGAGCTGGCGCCAATGGCTGGATATCTCAAAAGAGGTCGCCTATGCGCTTCGCGCGATCGGCTTCATGCCCGGCGACGTCGCCTCCATCATCGCCAATGCCGTGCCCGAATGGGTCCATGCCGACATGGGCATCCTGTGCGCCGGGGGCGTCTCCTCCGGCATCTATCCCACCGACGCATCGTCCCAGGTCGAATATCTCGTCAACGACTCCAGAACAAAGGTGATCTTCGTCGAGGACGAGGAGCAACTCGACAAGGTCCTCGCCTGCCGGGCGCGCTGTCCTACCTTGCAGAAGATCATCGTGTTCGACATGGAGGGCCTCGGCGGTTTCTCCGACGACATGGTGATGTCGCTCGACGAGTTCCGCGCGCTCGGCCGCAACCACATGGTCGGCCGCGAGGCGCTGTGGCAGGAGATGATCGACAGCCGCGGCGCCGGCGATCTCGCGATCCTCGTCTACACGTCGGGCACGACAGGTCCGCCGAAAGGCGCGATGCATGCCAACCGCAGCGTGACGCATCAGATGCGGCACGCCAGCGACTTCATTCCCGCGCAAGAGGACGAGGACCGGCTGATCTTTCTGCCGCTCTGTCACGTTGCCGAGCGCGTCGGCGGCTATTACATCTCGGTCGCGCTCGGCTCGGTGATGAACTTTGCCGAGAGCCCGGAGACCGTGCCCGATAATTTGCGCGAGGTGCAGCCGACCGTTTTCCTCGCAGTGCCACGGATCTGGGAAAAATTCTATTCCGCGATCACCATCGCGCTGAAGGATGCGACGCCGCTCCAGCAATGGGTCTATCGCCGCGCCATCGGCATCGGCTACCGCATGGTCGATTGCCGGCTCGAGGGCAGGAGGCCGCCGCTGATGCTGCGCCTCGCCAACCGTCTCGCCTATCGCGTCGCTTTCCGCAACATTCGCCGCATGATTGGGCTCGACCGCTGCCGCATCGCCTTCACCGGCGCCGCGCCGATCGCCCCCGAACTGATCCGCTGGTATCTCGCGCTCGGCATCGACATGCACGAAGTCTATGGCCAGACCGAGAATTGCGGGGTTGCCACCATGATGCCGGCGGAGCGGATCAAGCTCGGCTCGGTCGGCACGGCCGTCCCCTGGGGTGAGGTCGTGCTGTCGCCCGACGGCGAGATCCTGATCAAAGGCGACTTCCTGTTCATGGGCTACCTGAACCAGCCGGAGAAGACCGCCGAAACCATCGATTCCCGCGGCTGGCTGCACACCGGCGACGTCGGCACCATCGACAATGAAGGCTTCGTCCGCATCACCGACCGGATGAAGGACATCATCATCACCTCGGGCGGCAAGAACATCACGCCGTCCGAGATCGAGAACCAGCTCAAATTCTCGCCCTACATTTCGGACGCCGTGGTGATCGGCGACAAGCGGCCCTATCTCACCTGCCTCGTCATGATCGACCAGGAGAATGTCGAGAAATTCGCGCAGGACCACGACATCCCGTTCACCAATTATGCCAGCCTGTGCCGGGCGACGGAGATTCAGGACCTGATCTGGCGCGAGATCGAACAGGTCAATGGCAATTTTGCCCGCGTCGAGACCATCAAGAAGTTCTACCTGATCGAGCGCCAGCTCACTCCGGAAGACGAGGAACTGACGCCGACCATGAAGCTGAAGCGCGGCTTCGTGAACAAGCGCTACGCTGCCGAGATCGAGGCGATGTATCGCCAGCGTGCGGTGGCGTGACTCACATGCCCCCGGAAGAGTGGGAGTCGGTTTCCCGACGGGGCATGTGCAGAAAAGAAAAGCGAGCCCATTCAAGCAAGCGGAGGAGCGATGGCCCTCGCCCTTCGTCCAACACGGGCCTTTAGGAGAGGAGACGTCAATGTCGAAATCATTCAGCGCGTTCGGCCTTGCTGTGAGTGCCGTGGTGCTCACCTGTCTGCCGGCCGCGGCGCAAACCAAGGTCACCAACGAAGGCATCTCGGCATCCGAGATCGTTATCGGCACTCACCAGGACCTGTCGGGACCGATCAAGGGTTGGGGCGTCCCGGTTGCAAACGGCATGAAGATGGCGACCGAGGAGATCAATGCGTCCGGCGGGATCAACGGCCGCAAGATTCGACTGGTCATCGAGGACAGCGGCTATGATCCGAAAAAGGCCGTGCTGGCGTCGCAAAAACTGATCGAGCGCGACAAGATCTTCGCGATGGTGGGACCTATGGGATCACCGACGGTCCTCGCCGCGCAGGACATCCTCTTCGACGCCGGCGTACTGCAGCTCTTCCCGCTGACGGCGGCCGAGTTCACCTTCAAGTTCGATCCGGCCAAGCCGCAGGAGCGACTGAAGTTCAACAACCTGTTGCCTTACGTCGAGAGCACGCGGGCCGCGCTGAAATACATGATGGAGTGGAAGGGCTTCAAGAAGCCCTGCATCATGCATCAGGATGACGAGTACGGTAAGAACGTGCTCGACGGCTTCAACCAGCAGCTCACCGCGATGAAGGCTCAGCCGGCTTCGATCACGAGCTACAAGCGCGGCGCCTCCGACTTCAGCGCGCAGATCGCCAAGATGAAGTCCGACGGCTGCGACCTCGTCGTGCTCGGCACCGTGCTCCGCGAGACCATAGGAGCGATGACCGAAGCCAAGAAACTCGGCTGGGACGTCACCTTCCTCGGTGCCACGCCGACCAACGTGATGGAGGTGCCGATGCTCGGCAAGGAAGCCGTCGAAGGTCTCTACGCCGCCAGCGGCTTCGAGATTCCCTACGAGGACACCGCCAAGGGCAAGGTCAAGGACTGGCTGGTGAACTACAAGAAGATGTTTGGCACCGACGCCAACACGCAGGCGATCATCGGCTACAACGCGGTGATGACGTTTGCGTTCTACGCGGAGAAAGCGGGCAAGGATCTCACAGGTCAGAAGATGCTGGACGCGCTCGAGTCGGGCGAGAAATTCCTCGACATCTTCAACTCGCCCCCGACCAAGTTCTCCAAGACCGATCACCTCGCCAACACGATCACCCAGGTACAGCAGGTCAAGGGCGGCCGTTGGGTGCTGGTGAAGGACAATCTGATGTTTTGATGCGCTCGCTCTTGCCGCGCGAACGGTGCACCCTCTCCCCTCGTCGGAGAGGGTCGCTTCGCGAATGCGAAGCCGGGTGAGGGGTTCTATTCTCACGAACAGTCTTGCGAGCGCAGACAGACCCGGCGCTTCGCGCCACCTTCTGCCGCAGGAGAGAAGGAAGAAAGCGCGACCGGCTACGATCCCCCACCCGCCGTCCCCGAATTCACCGGGGCCAGTTCGTCCTCCCGGCAACGCCAGCCGTCGGGCAGCGCCTTGCGCCGGCCCGTTGTCTTCATGCGCGCTACAAAGTGGATCACCGCGGCTCGGTGGCTGCGATCGAGAACCGCGCGGGTTCGTCGACATATTTCATCACGGCCGACTGGTAGAGCACGAACAGCGGCTGGTAGCTCCGCGCAGCGTCGTCCTCGACCATCGCCATGCGGCGGTTGTCGAGCATCAGCCAGTGGCCGTCGAGCCGCGCGGCGGCCACGGCATGCGCCTCGCCGGCGCGGGTGTCGCGCACCACGACGATGCGGAGGTCTTCAGCGGCAATGCCGGCGAGCCGCAGTGCGGCGAGCTTGGCAATAGCGTAGTCTTCGCAATCGCCGGCGCCGCGCTGGAAGGTCGCAAGCGGCGAGCTCCAGACGTCATTGGTGCCGTCATTGACGGCCCGGATGGCGAAGTTGACGGCGCGGTTGGCCTCGCCCAGCCGCGCACGGCCGTCGCGATCACGAGCCTGGTCGACGATGGCGAGCAGCTTCAGGGCCGCAGGCGATGCGCAATTGTCCCGATCGCCATCGCACAGCGCGAGCTGCACCATGTCGTCGTCGAGCTTGTCCTTCAGCGCGAGCCATTTCCGTTGCAGGCCGCCCGACGAGATGGCGAAGGCGAACACGCCGAAGGGCTCGGCGGATTTGCGCACAAGGACGCCGGCGCCGGGCGACAGCAGCGTGCCGGCGCGAAGCTCGGCGGCCGATCCGAGCAGGACCAATCCGCACATAACAAGGATTGCGCGCCAAGCGCGCCAGCGACCAGCGGTCTCCATCTGACATCCCCTTCCGGGCTTCGCGAGATCCCTCTCGATCTCGACGTGCCGGCTTTGTTGCTTTCGGGCAGATAGTGCGAGATGGGCCGTTTTGTTCTGCTTAACGCGCCCGGCAGGGGTCACAAAACCGGGGAACAGGCTGAAACGCGCCTGCTCATATTGCGTAAAATTTTACGCAGGCAAGGGGGACGCCACCCACGCGAGAATGGAACTAATTGCAGGTGCTGATCGTGCGCTCGTAATTTCACGCCCTATGCCTAACGACCCGCTATTTCACGCGTTCTGTTAACTGGATCACAGATTTGGTTCCATGTTTGCCCCAGTGTGCTGCCGGGTATTGGAATAGAAGATGACACAAGTATTCGTTGCCTACTCTATACTTTAGAATACGTGAGGATCGACGAAATTAGCTCCAACATGGGAAAATTATACTTCCAAATGTTTGCGGTATTGCCGCGCATCCTCCAGGAGACTTGGTTCAACGGGGCCTGTGCGGCTCGGTGGACGCCGAATCACACAAGCAATAGATGGTTTCGCTAAGGACTTGGTAATGCTATGCAAGCTTAGGCAGTCGATACTTACTTAGATTTTAACCCTTTTTACGGTGCCCGGTTGAATTACGCTGGCAAATTTGACGCCACGATCTCTTTGGACGGCCCGGGTTCCCGTTTACCCGCCGATGTCCATGTCGATTTCTCTGCCAAGCCCTTTGTCGCAAAGGCACATGGCAATGTGCCCGATGGCGCGTTCGTTGTTCCTGACCCTAGCCTGATCTTCAACGGCGAGTTCAAGCGCGCAGGTCTCGACCTCGTGCTGTCCCATGAGGGTCGCGAGTTCGTCGTTCACGATTATTTCAGGGGCGACAAGCGGGCAGCGATCGCCTCGCCGGACGGCGCCCATCTCACCGGCGACATCGTCAATACCCTCACGGGCCATGTACAATATGCGCAGGCTGCGCCCGGCACCGCAGCGGCCCAGGTCATCGGTCACGTCACAAAACTCTCCGGCAGCGCGTCCGCGATCCGTAACGGCGTGTCGGTCATCCTGAACAATGGCGACAATGTCGAGAAGGGCGACGTGGTCTCGACCGGCGCCGATTCGACACTCGGCATCACCTTCATCGACGGCACCGTGTTCGGCCTGTCCTCCAATGCGCGGATGGTGCTGAACGAGATGGTCTACGACCCCAACGGGTCGAGCAATTCCTCGCTGCTGAGCCTGGTCGCGGGCACCATCACCTTCGTCGCCGGCGAGACCGCTAAGCACGGTGACATGAAGGTCGACACGCCGGTCGCCACCATGGGCATCCGCGGCACTGCGGTGCTGACCCAGATCAACTTCGTCGTCCCTGCCGGTGGCGGCGATCCGCAGCCGCAGGCGAGCTTCCAGGTGCTGGTCGAGCCGAACGGCACCACGGGCTCGTACATTCTGTTCGACAAGATCACGCTGCTGCCGATCGCGACGGTCAACCAGGCCGGCCAGATGATCCAGATCAGCGGCGGCAACATCTCGATCACCAATGCGCTGATGTCGCCGGACGTGCAGAAGCTGATCACGGACGTGTTCACGCTGAAGTTCACCGATAACAACAGCAACACTAAGCTGACCACGAACTTCACCGACACGATCACGCAGACCAGCGACGGGATCTTGATCAAGACCCCGGCCGGCTACATCGTGACCGCGGTCTTCACGAACTTCAATCCGCAGGGACAGGAAGCCCCTAGCAACTCTACGCCCACGGCCACCCGTGTTCCCGGCCAGCCGCTGGTGCAAAGCCTCGATTCCAGCGGCAATGTGAAGACCGCGTTCGCGCTCACCGAGCGCGCGGACGCCACGGGCGACACAACGCATGCCGACACTGTCTCAGGCCGGATCACCTTCGTCGACCAAAACCTTGGCGACCGGCCGTCGGTGTCGGTGAGCCTCGCCGAGGCGCCGAACTACGTCTACAAGAACGCCGGCCAGCAGGACGTCACCGGCTCGCTCACCGCGCTCCAGAAGCAGGACATCGCGGCGACGCAGATCCAGATCAGTGTCGCCGCCGATGGCGGCAACACCAACAACGGCTCGGCGGTCTGGACCTACACGATCCCCGACAACGTCTTCGACTTCCTCGCGGCCGGTGAAACGCTGACGCTGACCTACATGGTTCGCGTCGATACCAATTTCGCAGTGAGCCCGGAGTCCAAGTTCATCCCGATCACCATCACGATCACGGGAACGAACGACAAGCCCACCGTGGCGACATCGGGTGGCACCGTCATCGAGAAGGTCGGGACCGGCAACCAGGCTCTGGACACCATCACGGGCACGGTCAGCTTCACCGACGTCGATCTGACGGACCGGCCGATCGTGAGCGCGGCGCTCTCGTCGACCCAGCCGTTCAAATATCTCGATGCCGAAGGCAACGATATCAGCGCGACGCTGACGGCGGAGCAGCGCGCCGCGATCGCCGCCGTCGAGGTGCCGCTGACCGTGGTGCAGGGCGCGGGAAACAGTAACAACGGTTCGGCCACCTGGACCTACAGCGCTCCCGACCATCTCTTCGATTTCCTCGCCGAAGGCGAAAAGCTGATCCTCAACTACGTGGTGCAGGTCGATGACGGGCACGGCGGTGTGGTCAGCACGCCGATCACCGTGTCCATCAACGGTGCGGACGTCAATGTCGAGGGCACAAACGACCTGCCGACGATCGTCGAAGACTCCACGATCCCAACCGGCGCGGTGATCGAGGACACGGCGGGGACGCTCGCGGCGAGCGGCACGATTACCTTCAACGACCCCGATCTCACGGACACGCACACCGCGAGTTTCGCGCTGAAGTCGACGACGTCGAGCTCGCATTTACCCGGCTTCAGCGACGGCACCTCGCATATCGGCACTTTCGCGCTTGCGGCGGTGAGCGAAAGTCCCGGCGTCAGCACGCGAGGGTCCGTGGGCTGGACCTTTACGCTCCACGATAACGATCCGGTGCTCCAGTCGCTGGCCGAAGGCCAGACCATCAAGCAGGTCTACACCGTTACGGTCGACGATCATCACGGCGGGACGGTCACCCAGGACGTCACGGTGACCATTACCGGGACCAACGATGCGCCGACCGTTACGAGCGATGCCGACGCGGCAAGGGGGAGCGTCACCGAGGATGCCAGCACGACGCTGTCAACCTGCGGCACGCTGGCGATCAAAGATCTCGATCTGATCGACACTCACACCGCGACGGCGGTGTTCAGGTCGTCGACGTCGAGCGCGCAATTGCCAGGCTTCGACGACAACACGCCTCTCGGGACCTTCACGATCGATCCGTCGGTGGCCGAATCCAGCAGCGACACCGATAACGGTGCCACGCTGGGCTGGCATTTCGTGCTCAACGACAACGACCCGGTGCTCCAGTCGCTGGCCAAAGGGCAGACCATCACTCAAGTCTATACCGTCACTTTCACCGACGATCACGGTGCACAGGTTTCTCAGGACGTTACGGTCACCATCACCGGCACCAATGACGCGCCGACGATGACCAGCAGTGCCGCGGACGCCGCCGGAGCTGTGACCGAGGATACTTGCGCGACGCTGTCGATCGACGGCACGCTCGCGATCCAGGATCTCGACCTGATCGACGTTCACACCGCGCAGACCGTGTTGAAGTCGTCGACGTCGAGCGTTCATCTGCCGGGCTTCGACGACGGTACGCCACTCGGGACCTTCACGATCGATTCCGCGCTCGCGGAGTTCAACACCGACACCGATAATGGCGCGACGCTGGGCTGGCACTTCAGCCTCGACAACAACGATGCGGTGCTCCAGTCGCTGGCGCAGGGCCAGACCATCACCCAGGTCTACACCGTCACCTTCACCGACGATCACGGCGCGCAAGTCTCGCAGGACGTGACCGTCACGATCAACGGCGGCAATGACGCACCGACAATCACCAGCGATGCCGCCGCGGCAACGGGCGCGGTCACCGAGGATGAGGGCTCGTCGCTGTCGGCATGCGGCACGCTGGCAATCCAGGACGTCGACCTGATCGACACCCATACGGCACAGTGGTCGTTCAAATCGTCGTCCGTCAGCTCGGCTCTGGCGGGCTTCGGGACCGGTTCGCATATCGGCACTTTCTCGATCGATTCGTCGGTGGCTGAATCCGGTAGCGACGCCAGCAACGCTGCGACGCTGGGCTGGCACTTCACCTTGGACAACAGCGATCCCGTGCTGCAGTCGCTGGCGGAGGGACAGACCGTCACCCAGGTCTACACCGTCACGTTCGACGATCATCACGGCGGCACCGTCAGCCAGGACGTCACCGTCACGATTACCGGCACCAACGATGCGCCGGCCGTTTCCTATGTGACGTCGGACTACATGAATTTCGACGGCGAGACGATCGCGGTTGGCGACGTGCCGACGGTCGCCACTGATGACGTCACGCTGGACGGTTGGGTGAATTGGAGCGGGGCCGCCGATCCCGGCGACGGCCAGATCCTGTTCTACAACGGTAACACCTCGACCACCGGTTTCGGTCTCCTCGGTACGGTCAACGACGATGGTACCCTGGAGCTGCAGATTCTCGCAGGCGGCGTCGATATCGAAGATACCGGCGTGGCGCTCACGGCGTCGCAGTGGCACAACATCGCGCTGACCCGCGACAACGGCACCTTCACGCTCTATCTGGACGGAAAGCTCGAATATTCGCAGTCATGGGCGTTCAATCCGATCGACGGCAGCCCGTCGAATCCGTCGGCGTCCTACATGATGATCGGTGCGGCTAGTCATGAATGCGGGCCCGGCTATAAGGGGGAGGGCTTCACCGGCTCGATCGCCGATGTCAGCGTCTGGACCACCGCGCTCACGCAGACGCAGATCCAGTCGATCGATTTCACCGGCCTCACCGGCAACGAGGCGAATCTTGCCGCGTATTATCAGCTCGGCGACGGCAACGGGACCACGGCCGCCAATACGGTCAACTCCGCCCACAGCCTCGCGATCGAGGGTACTGCGGACTGGGCCAGCGGGACCTCCGGGCCGGGCGGCGCCGTTGCCGGTCTGATGGAAACCAATGCCGGCCAGCTCTCGCATGGCGTGCTGACGGTCTCCGAGGTCGACGCGAGCGACCACGTCACGGTGTCGGTCAGCCAGGTGCAGGTCTCTCTCGATGGCGTGCCGCAAACCGGCTGCGTCGGCGGGCTGTCGCATGCAGATCTTTTGAACTATCTCACCGTGCCGTCCGGCGACATCCTCGATGGCACGGCCACCTATGCCCAGTTCTCCTGGTGTTTTAATTCGGGCAGCCAGGCCTTCAACTTTCTCGCCGCCGGCCAGACGCTGTCGCTGCAATACACGATCGTTCCGTCGGATGCCGAGGGCGCTGGCACAGGCGCAATCGTCACTGTCAACATTGCCGGCAGCAACGATGCGCCGACGCTGTCCGATCTTCACATCGGCCCGCTCACGGACACCGCCGAGGACGACACCTTCTCCAACCTCACCGGGCAACTGGCCGGCACCGACTCCGATAGCGGCGAGACGGCGACGCTGACCTTTGCCGTCCTGAACGCGGATCACCATGCCACGACGACGGTTGCGGGACTGTACGGTTCGCTCACGGTCAACCCGGACGGCAGCTACAGCTACGTTCCCAATGCAGGGGCCATCAACGCGCTGTCGGACGGGTCCTATGCGGATATTTTCATGGTCCAGACCACGGACGCGCATGGTGCCACCGGCACGGCAACGCTCACGGTAGACGTGACCGGCGCCGACGACGCCAGCGGCCCGGTCATCGACACCACGAGCTTCTACGTTTGGCACGACGACGAGAGCAACACCGACTTCATCACCGGTCTCTCGTTCATCGACACCGATGCCGACGCTGCGACGGATGAGTTCCAGATCACGACCGTAACTGCACATGATCCGGACAGCAGTGTCGCCCCGGGGGCGGCGTGCGGCTCTCTCGATGACATCAACTTGGCCCTCGCGGATGGGGTCATTGATGATCCGGGCCAAACGCCGCCGGACAACGATCAGATCACGCTGACGCTGAAGGACAAAACCACCGGCCTGTTCGATACCGTCCAGTTCATCTTCAACGAGGCGGGGGATACCAGCCAGGGCATCACCCTGGAGGGCACCGGCGGCAAGGACGTCATCTTCGCGACCGACACCGGCGACACGCTGATCGGAGGGGCCGGCAAGGATCAGTTCGTGTTCTCGCCGGGTTCGATTGGTTATGGCCCCGAAAACTCCAATACGGATTTCACGCACACCATCATCGATTTCACGAGCGGGCTGGACAAGATCGACCTGCGGCAGTTCTCGGACGTCAACTCCGTCGGCAATCTCACTATCGTCCAGCAGCAGGGCTCCGGCGACTCGCTGGTCAACTGGCATCAGCAGTTCACGCAGCCTGAGGGCGCGCCGGTCACGGAGAACGAGTCGCTGCTGCTGAAGAACGTGATCGCGGCAAATCTCAAGGCCGGCGATTTCATCTTCCACATGACCTGATCGCCGCCCGGGAGCTCCCGCCAGCCGGCTCGCGGCCTGGCCGCGTCAAAAAATCCATGATCCTCGGCCGCCAGGGCATAGTAAATCGCGCGCGGACGCTTCATGATCAGTGCGCACGGCAGGAGGCGGGACAGGAAGCCCGACCGGCATGAAACGTCTAAAAATCCTGCGGCGGTGGTTTGCGCGCAAGTTCGGCTTTGCGCGGCTGATGTGCCTCGCGCTGCTGGTCCTGTTTGCCGGCGCTCGTCTCTGGGATCCGCCGCCGATTGAGGAATTGCGGCTGCGCACGTTCGATATGTTCCAGCTGATCGATCCGCGCCACAAGACGGCGCGGCCTGTTACCATCGTCGACATCGACGACAAGAGCCTCGCCAAGCTCGGGCAATGGCCGTGGCCGCGCACGCGAATTGCCGATTTGATCCAGAACCTCACCAGTAATGGCGCGGTGGCGATCGGCTTCGACGTGGTGTTCTCGGAGGCCGATCGGCTCAATCCGGATCTGGTCGCGAACCAGATGCGCTATCTCGACGACGCCACCCGTGCCAAGCTTCGCGAGCTGCCGACCAACGACCAGATCCTCGCTGAGGCGATCAAGGGCTCCCGCGTCGTGCTGGGCGAGACCGGGCAGCCGGCGATCTCCTCCGAACTCGACAAGTCCCTGCCCTTCACCGGCGTCGCCACGGTCGGCGAAGAGGGCGCCGAGCGCTTCCTGTTCGAATTCCCCGGCCTCTTGCGCAACGTGCCGGCCATCGAAAAGATCGCCGCCGGCCGCGGCCTGTTCACGATCAAGACCGAGCGAGACGGCCTGATCCGCCGCGTGCCGATGGTGATGCGCGCCCAGGGCAACATCATGCCTTCGCTCAGCCTTGAGATTCTGCGCGTCGCCACGGGCACGCCGACGCTGCTGATCCGGACCGACAAGACCGGCATCAGGGCCGTGCGCCTCAAGGGCCTCGAGATCCCGACCGACAAGAACGGTCAGCTCTGGGTACATTATGCGCGGCAGGATCCCTCGATCTACGTCTCGGCGGCCGACGTGCTCGACAACACCGCGCCGCCCGCCAAGCTCGCCGGCAAGCTGGTGCTGGTCGGCACTTCCGCGGTCGGGCTCAACGACATCAAGACCACGCCGGTGTCCTCGACCATGCCGGGGGTCGAGATCCATGCCCAGGTGCTCGAGAGCGTGCTGAGCGGCGCCGTGGTCTCCCAGCCGAACTATGCGCTCGGGGTTGAGCTGATAGCGGCGCTAATCATCGGCCTCCTGGTCATCATCTTCGCGCCGAATCTCGGACCGGTGCGCCTGGTGCTCGTGGGCGCGACCTTCGCCGCCATTCTGGTCGGCGTGTCCTGGTTCTTCTACGCGAAGTACCGCTACCTCATCGATTTTACCTATCCCCTGCTGTCGACCACGGCGATCTATCTGACGCTGATTTTTGCCAGTTTCGTGCGCGAGCAGCGGCAGCGCGTGCAGATCCGCGGACAATTCGCGCAATACATGTCGCCGGTTCTGGTCGAGCAACTCGTACAGTCGCCGGAGAAGCTCGTGCTCGGCGGCGAGGAGCGCGAGATGACGATCATGTTCTCCGACGTGCGCGGCTTCACCACCATCTCGGAGAGCTACAAGCACGACCCGCAGGGGCTGATCGCGCTGATGAACCGTTTTCTGACGCCGCTGACCGACGTCATCATCGAGCGCAAGGGCTACATCGACAAATACATGGGCGACGCCATCATGGCGTTCTGGAACGCGCCGCTCGACGATGCCGAGCACGAGGTCAACGCCTGCGAGGCCGCGATCCAGATGCTGGAGCAGATCGACGCGGTCAACAAGGAGCGCGAGCAGGAAGCCGCCGACGGCGGCCACGTCTACATTCCGCTCAATGTCGGAATCGGCCTCAACACCGGCATCGGCGTGGTCGGCAACATGGGCTCCGATCTGAAGAAGAACTACTCCGTGCTCGGCGACAGCGTGAACCTCGCCTCGCGCCTTGAGGGGCAGACCAAGGCATACGGCTTCCCGATCATCGTCGGCTCAAGGACGGCGCTCGCGGCCAAGGACAAGTTCGCGATCCTCGAGCTCGACTTCATCATGGTCAAGGGCAAGACCGAGCCGGAGGTGATCTATGCCATCGCCGGCCGTGAGGACGTGATGCATTCGGGCGCTTTCCAGCGCCTGCGCAACATCACCATCGAAATGCTCGGCTGCTATCGCAATCGCGACTGGCAGGGCGCACTGGACGCGATCGAGCGCGGGCGCAAGAGCGAAGACGCCGACACGCTGGAGAAGCTGTTCAGGCTCTATGAAGCGCGGATCAGGGATTTCCAGCTCACGCCGCCACCGGAAGGGTGGACCGGGGCTTATGCGCTGCTGACGAAGTAGTAGCTCGCGTCACCGCTCCCGTAGGGTGGGCAAGGGCGCGAAGCGCCGTGCCCAGCACCTCTCCTTGGGTCCGCTTGAAGAGGTGGGCACGCTCGCTTTGTCCACCCTACGACAGCGGGGCTTGTCGCGCCTCACTCCACCCCGATCGTCGTCAAATCCTGGAACCAGTGCTGCGCCTGCACGAACTGCTTGATCTTCGGCGAGAGCGCGTGCGGATTGGTGTCGTGGACCACCCAGACCAGCGTGGCATCGTTCACGATCAGCGCATGCGCCTGCGCCAGCAGAGCGTCCTGTTTGGCGGAATCGAACGTCTGCTTGGCCTCGTCGATCAGTGCATCGACCTCAGGGTTCTTGTAGCCGCCCCAGTTGACGCCGACCGGCGCGATCTGCCCGGAATGGAAGAAGCGGACGATGGCGTAGAGCGGGTCGGAGGTGACATAGGCGATGTTGTTGGCGGTAATGCCGGCGTTCATCTCGTCGGCCGCGCCTTTGCGCCAGTGTGTATATAATGTCTCGAGCTCGACCACCTTGAAGTCGATCTCGATGCCGATCTCCTTGAAGCTCTGCTGCAGGAATTCATTCATCGGCAGCGACAGCATCTGGCCGGTGCCGCCCTGCGCAACGATGAAGGTGGTCTTCAGTGGCTTCGCCTTGGAGTAGCCGGCCTCTTCGACCAGCTTCTTGGCCGCGGCGAGATCATATCTCAGCTCGAAGCTCGGCTTGCCGAACCACGGGCTGGAGGGATCAACCTGACCCTTGGCAGGTTTTGCCAAGCCGTTCATCAGGGCGACCACCCCCTCGCGATCGATCGCGAGGTTCAGTGCTTTGCGCAGGCGGATGTCGGTCCAGGGCGAGCCCGGCAGCACGCTCAGATGATAGTTCCAGACATGCGGCGTGACGTTGTCGACGAGCTTCATGCCGGCCGCTTTCAGCTGCGGCACGGCGTCTGGCGCCGGCGTCTCGATCAAATCTACTTGGCCGGCAAGCAGAGCGTTGGTGCGCGTCAGCGCCTCCGGCATCGGCACCAGCACGATCTTATCGGCCTTCGGAATGCGCTTCTTGTTCCAATAGTCCGAGTTCTTGGTGAGCTCGGCGAGCTCGCGCGGCACCAGTTTTGTCAATTTGAACGGACCGGTCCCGGAGGGTTGGCTTGCGAACCTGTCCCAGTCCTTTCCGAGCTTTTCGTATTGCGCCGGGCTCGATACCAGGAACCACAGCATCTGGTAGGGAAAGAAGGAGTCGATCGTCTTGGTGGTGATCTCCACCGCGAAGTCGTCGATTTTGGCGTAGCTCGCGACCGAGGGAAGGCGGGTCTTCACCTGCGCGCTCTGCCGCTTGTCGAATTGCGGCGCCTTGTCGTTGAGCACTTTGTCCAGATTCCAGATTACTGCATCGGCATTGAACTCGCTGCCGTCGTGAAACGTCACGCCTTTGCGCAAAGTAAAGCGCCATTTGGTCTTGTCGGTATCATCGACCTTCCATTCGGTGGCGAGCCCCGGCACCAGCCTGCCGGGGCGGTCGGCGACGTCCATCTCCCAGGCCACCAAGGGATCGTAGATCGTGTAGGCGGTGAACTGATAAGCACCGGCGCCGCGATCGGGCTGACCCGTCGTCAGCGGAATGTCCGCCATCGAGATGCCATAGCGCACCACCGTTTCGGCGCGCGCCGCCATCGCGGACAACGCTAGCGCAAGCACGGCGAGACAGGTCGACAATCGAATACGCATTGGCCCAAAGCTCCCAGGAGACGTCGGGGCCGAACTTGCAATCTTGATGCCAGAATAGGCAATGCCACGCGTTCACCCTCGCGCGACCCACAAGGACTTGTCGTCGCAGTGACAAATGGCAGAATAAGTTTCTCTCTGGCATAGCCATTGCATACGATTGCATCAAAAATAGTCATCCAAGCCGGAAAAGGATTGAGGCGATGCTTATCAAGAAGACCACACGCGCGGCATTGATCGCGGTGCTCGCTCTAACGACCGCCGCCGCATGGCCGCGCATGGCCAGTGCCGAAACCGTGCTGCGCATTGGCATGACCGCCGCCGATATTCCGCGCACCCTGGGCCAGCCTGACCAGGGTTTTGAAGGCAATCGCTTCACCGGCCTTACCATGTATGACGGGCTCACCGGCTGGGACCTGTCCTCGGCCGACAAGGCGAGCGTGGTAATCCCCGGCCTTGCCATCGAGTGGAAAGTCGACGATGCCGACAAGACCAAGTGGGTGTTCAAGCTGCGCCCCGGCGTCACCTTCCATGACGGCTCGCCGTTCAATGCGGACGCCGTGGTGTGGAACGTCGAGAAGGTCTTGAAGCAGGACGCGCCGCAATTCGACGCCAGCCAGGTCGGCGTTACGGCTTCGCGCATGCCGACGCTGGCGTCGGCGAAGAAGATCGACGACATGACGGTCGAACTCACCACCAAGGAACCCGACAGCTTCCTGCCGATCAACCTCACCAACCTGTTCATGGCGAGTCCGACGAAGTGGCAGGCCTTCTACGACAAGGCGGAAGGCCCTGACGCCAAGGCGAAGTCGCAAGCCGCCTGGACGGCGTTTGCCAGGGACGCCTCGGGCACCGGCCCGTGGAAGATGGCGAGCTTCACGCCGCGCGAGCGGCTCGAGCTGGTCAAGAACGCGAACTATTGGGACAAGGCGCGCGTGCCGAAGATCGACAAGATGGTGCTGTTGCCGATGCCCGAAGCCAATGCGCGCACCGCCGCGCTGCTCTCCGGCCAGGTCGATTGGGTCGAGGCTCCGGCGCCGGATGCGCTGCCCGAGCTCAAGCAGCGCGGCTTCAAGCTCTACGCCAACGAGCAGCCGCATGTCTGGCCCTGGCAGTTCTCGCGCGTCGAGGGCTCGCCCTGGAACGACATCCGCGTGCGCAAGGCCGCGAACCTCTGCGTCGATCGCGAGGGCCTCAGGGACGGCTTGCTTGCCGGCCTGATGGTGCCGGCGACTGGCACCTTCGAGCCCGGCCATCCCTGGCGCGGCAAACCGAGCTTCGAGATCAAGTATGACAAGGCGGCTGCGCAAAAGCTGATGCAGGAGGCCGGCTTCGGCCCGAACAAGAAGCTGACGGTGAAGACCCAGACATCAGCCTCCGGCTCGGGCCAGATGCAGCCGCTGCCGATGAACGAATATCTCCAGCAGGCGCTGGCCGAATGCTATTTCGACGTGCAGCTCGACGTCATCGAATGGAACACGCTGTTCACCAACTGGCGCCGCGGCGCCAAGGACGCTAGCGCCAACGGCGCGAACGCGACCAACGTCACCTATGCGGCGATGGACCCGTTCTTCGCGCTGGTGCGCTTCCTGCAATCGGGCATGGCGCCGCCGGTGTCGAACAATTGGGGCTTCATCAACAACCCCAAATTCGACGAGCTGGTGAAGAAGGCACGCCAGACCTTCGATCCTGCCGCGCGCGACGCCGCGCTCGCCGAGCTGCACGCAGCCTCCGTCGACGACGCCGCCTTCCTCTACGTCGCCCACGACGTCGGCCCGCGCGCCATGAGCCCGAAGGTGACAGGCGTCGTGCAGCCGAAGAGCTGGTTCATCGACTTCTCGCCGGTGTCGATCGCGCAGTAGTGCTCGCGACTTGCTCGGTGCACCCTCTCCCCTTCTGGGGAGAGGGTGTCTCGCCGCGCAGCGGCGAGACGGGTGAGGGGTTCTCTCCGCGGGAGCCTCTCTTGCATTCGGAATGATTGTACTCGCGGATAAAACCCCTCATCCGGCGCGCTGCGCGCGCCACCTTCTCCCGCAAGGGAAGAAGAAAGAAAGAACTCAACGTGCTCGCCTACATCGCCAGACGCATCGTCTATGTCGTCCCGATCGTCATCAGCGTGGCGCTGGTGTGCTTTCTGCTCGTGCACATCACGCCTGGCGATCCCCTGGTCGCCGTGCTGCCAGCCGATGCCTCGCAGGAGCTCGCAGCGCAGCTGCGCGCCGCCTATGGCTTCGACCGACCGTTACCGGTGCAGTTCGGGCTTTGGCTGCTGCGTGCGCTCCACGGCGATCTCGGCAATTCCATCGCTACCGGGCGTCCCGTGCTGGCCGAGGTCATGCGCGCGGTCGGCAACACCGTCACGCTAGCGATTGCCGCGGCCATCATCGGCTTCACCATGGGCATCCTGCTCGGCTTGATCGCCGGCTATTTTCGCGAGAGCTGGATCGACAAAGTCGCGACCTCCTTTGCGATCGCCGGTGTCTCGGTGCCGCATTACTGGCTCGGCATGCTGCTCGTCATCATCTTCTCGGTGCAGTTGAATTGGCTGCCCGCGATCGGCGCCGGGCCCAACGGCTCCAACTCGTGGGCCTGGGATTGGGCGCACCTGAAATATCTCGTGCTGCCTGCGATCACGACCTCGGTGATCCCGATGGGCATCGTCACCCGCACCGTGCGTGCGCTCACCGGCGACATTCTCAGCCAGGATTTTGTCGAAGCATTGCGCGCCAAAGGTCTGCGTGAAACCGGCGTATTCCGCCACGTCATCAAGAATGCAGCGCCGACCGCGCTCGCGGTGATGGGGCTTCAGCTCGGCTACATGCTGGGCGGCTCGATCCTGATCGAGACCGTGTTCTCCTGGCCGGGCTCCGGTTTCCTGCTCAACTCCGCGATCTTCCAGCGCGATCTGCCGCTGCTGCAAGGTACGATCCTGATCCTGGCGCTGTTTTTCGTGTTCCTCAATCTGCTGGTCGACATCGCGCAAGCCGCGATCGACCCACGCATCAAGCGGGGCTAGCGGGATGAGCGAGCTTCCGTTGTCCGCCACCAGTGACGCCGCACTTCAGGCCGCACCCACGACCAAGGCGCGCGGCTATTGGGCGACTGTCGGCCGCCGCATCATGCGCGACAAGGTCAGCATGGCCTGCGCGCTGGTGCTGCTGCTGATCTTCCTGTCGGCGATCCTCGCGCCATGGCTGGGTCTCGAAGATCCCTACAAGGGCTCGATGATCCGCCGCCTCCGCCACATCGGAACGACAGGCTATCCGCTCGGCACCGACGAGCTCGGGCGCGACATGCTGGCGCGGTTGATTTATGGCGGGCGGCTGTCGTTGGTCATCGGCATTTTGCCCGTGATCCTCGCCTTCTGCATCGGCACCTCGCTCGGCCTCGTCGCCGGCTATGTCGGCGGCAGGCTCAACACCGCGATCATGCGCACGGTCGACGTGTTCTATGCCTTCCCCTCCGTGCTGCTCGCCATCGCCATCTCCGGCGCGCTGGGGGCGGGCATCCTCAATTCCATCGTGTCGTTGACCGTCGTGTTCGTGCCGCAGATCACCCGCGTCGCCGAAAGCGTCACCACCGGCGTGCGCAACATGGATTTCGTCGAGGCCGCACGCGCGTCCGGCGCCGGCGCCTTCACCATCATGCGCGTGCACATCCTTGGCAATGTGCTCGGCGCGATCTTCGTCTATGCCACCAGCCTGATCTCGGTCTCGATGATCTTGGCGGCAGGTCTGTCCTTCCTCGGCCTCGGCACCAAGCCGCCGGAGCCGGAATGGGGCCTGATGTTGAACACCTTGCGCACGGCGATCTACGTCAATCCCTGGGTCGCAGCGCTCCCGGGCGCGATGATCTTCGCGGTCTCGATTTGCTTCAATCTGCTCTCGGACGGCCTGCGCAGCGCCATGGACATCAGGAACTAACGATGATGAGAGAGACGCAGACTTTCGCGGCGTTGATGGTGCCACACCTCTCCCGTAGGGAGAGACATAGGCCGCCTTCTGGGGCCGTTCTTAAGAACCCCGAAGCGAAGGTTCAGCTATGTTGTATCGTCAGACACAATCCGGGTGAGGGGCTCCGCTCTATCGAGTTTGCCGCGCCCCCTCACCTACGCCTTCGGCGCGACCTCTCCCCGATGGCGAGAGGTGGGAGCGTGCGGCAATGACGACGGATCAGCCAATCGAAATGCTTGAACCGGTCGAGGACCGCGGCGGCGTCGCGCAGCCGCTGCTTCAGGTCAATGGCCTGACAAAACACTTCCCCGTGCGCGGCGGCCTGTTCGCCACCAAGCGCACCGTGCGTGCCGTCGACAACGTCTCCTTCGCCGTCGCTAAGGGCGAGACCGTCGGCATCGTCGGGGAGTCCGGCTGCGGCAAATCGACCACCGCGCGCCTCTTGATGCATCTGATGCCGCGCGACACCGGCGACATCATCTATGATGGCATGATCGTCGGTCAGTCGCTGAGCTTGCGCGAGCTTCGCCGCGGCATGCAGATGGTTTTCCAGGATTCCTACGCCTCACTTAATCCGCGGCTGACGATCGAGGAATCCATTGCCTTCGGCCCCAAGGTCTACGGCACGGCCGATAACGCAGCGCGCACGCTGGCGCGCGAGTTGCTCGGTAAGGTTGGCCTGCGCCCCGAAAACTTCGCCAGCCGTTATCCGCACGAAATCTCCGGCGGCCAACGCCAGCGCGTCAACATCGCGCGCGCCCTGGCGCTGTCGCCGCGACTGGTGATCCTGGACGAAGCCGTCTCCGCGCTCGACAAGTCCGTCGAGGCGCAGGTGCTCAATCTGCTGGCCGATCTCAAACGCGAGTTCGGCCTGACCTATCTGTTCATCAGCCACGACCTCAATGTCGTTCGCTACATCAGCGACCGTGTGCTGGTGATGTATCTCGGGGAGGTCGTCGAGCTCGGCCCGGTCGACCAGGTCTGGGACCAGCCGGCGCATCCCTATACGCGCGCGCTGCTGGCGGCGATGCCGTCTTCCGACCCTGATAGCCGCACCGAGACGCCGCCGATCACGGGCGATCCGCCCAATCCGATCGACCCGCCCTCGGGCTGCCGCTTCCACACCCGATGTCCGTTTGCGGAGCCGCTCTGCGCAAATGCGACGCCAAAGCTCACTGCGCTCGATAATATGGGCCACGAGGCTGCGTGCTACATGGCGATCCCAGATTCAGGCCATAGCAGCGCGCCGAGGGAGAAGACCGCATGACGAGACCGACACCGAAAGAGATCAAGCCGATCGCACGGATCGCCGGCGTTCCCGTGGATGACGAGATCGCAACCCGCATCTCCAACTCCATCGGGCCTGCCTTCGAGGGCTTTGCGGCCATTGCCGGCACACTGCCGTTCGATCTCGAGCCCGCCGGGCATCTGCTCGCGCAGACGCAGAAGGTGTCGAAATGAGCACCGATCCTGCCTTGATGACGCTCACCGAGGTCGCGCGTGCGATCGCGATGAAGCAGGTCTCCTCGCATGAGGTCACACGCGCGTTGCTGCAACGCATCGCGCAATGGCAGCCGCATCTCAATGCCTTCATGTCCATCGAGGCGGAAGCTGCGCTGAAGGCGGCCGAGGCCGCCGACGCCGAGCTCGCCAAGAATAACGTTCGTGGTCCGCTGCACGGCGTGCCGCTCGCGCACAAGGACATGTATTACGACGCCGGCAAGGTTTCGACCTGCGGCTCGCTGATCCGCCGCCACTTCGTTCCGACCGTGACCTCCACCGCCTTGCAGCGGCTGAAGGATGCGGGCCAGGTCCGGCTGGGCACGCTGCACCTCGCCGAATTCGCCTACGGCCCGACCGGGCACAACGCCCATTACGGCCCGGTGCGCAATCCCTGGAACGTGGCCCACATCACCGGCGGGTCCTCATCCGGTTCCGGTTCGGCGGTTGCTGCGCGTTTGACTTATGCGGCGCTCGGCTCGGACACCGGCGGCTCGATCCGCATGCCCGCGCATTTCTGCGGCGTCACGGGCCTCAAGACCACCGTCGGGCGCGTCAGCCGTGCCGGTGCGATGCCGCTGTCGCAATCGCTCGACACGGTCGGTCCGCTCGCCCGCACCGCCGAGGATTGCGCGCTGCTGCTGGCCCTGCTCGCCGGTGCGGACCCCTTGGATTCGACCTGTAGCCACGAGCCGTTGTCGGATTACGTGGCTGCGACCAAGGGCTCTCTGAAGGGTCTGAAATTAGGGGTACCCGCGTCCTTCTATGTCGACGATCTCGACAGCGAGGTCGCGCGCGTGCTGGACGACACTATTGCCGTGCTCAAACGCGAGGGCGCCGACATCGTCACGGTCGAGCTGCCGGACCAGCGGCAACTGTCCTCGGCGAGCCAGCTCGTGCTCGCGGCCGAAGCCGCCGCGTTCCACAAGCGCTGGATGATCGAGCGTCCGCAAGATTACGGCGCGCAGGTCCTGATGCGGCTTCAGAACGGGCTCGCGGTTCCCGCCATCACTTATCTCGAGGCGATGCGCTGGCGCGGCCCAGCACTTGCTGCCCACAACGCGGCCACCGCGGCCGTCGACGCGGTGATCGCGCCGGCATCCCCTGTGCCGGCGCCGACAATCGAGGAGAGCGACGTCGGCGGCGGCCCGAACGCGCCGGCGCTGTTGCAGCGGCTGACGTTGTTCACCCGCCCGGTGAACTTCCTCGGCCTGCCGTCGCTCACGGTGCCGTCCGGCTTCAGCAAAAGCGGCCTGCCGATCGGCATGCAGCTGATCGGCCGCTCGTTCGATGAGGCCACCTTGCTCACCATCGGCGCCGCGTTCCAGCGCGTCACCGACTATCACGATCGATTGCCGAAACTTCCGTCATGACAAAACTCGTCGAGATCTCACGCCTCAACATCCGCTTCACCGGGGAGCGCACGGTCTATGCCGTGAACGATCTCAGCCTCTCGCTCGGAAACAGTGAGGTGCTGGGCCTGCTCGGCGAATCCGGCTCGGGCAAGAGCGTGACATTGCGTGCGCTGATGCGGCTGTTGCCGAAGAAGCGCACGCAGATTGCGGGCACGGTCAACGTGATGGGCCGCGACGTGCTCGCCATGAACGACGAAGAGCTTTCGTCCTTCCGCGGCCAGACCGTCTCGATGATCTTCCAGGAGCCCGCGCTCGCGCTCGATCCGGTCTACACCATTGGCGCGCAGATCGCCGAAAGCGTCGTGCGCCATGAAGGCAAGAGCTTTGCGGAAGGGCGGGCGCGAGCGCTCGAAATGCTCGAGGTCGTGCGCATCCCCTCGGCCAAGCGGCGGCTGGATGCCTATCCGCATGAGATGTCCGGCGGCATGCGCCAGCGCGCGATGATCGCGCTGGCGCTCGCCTGCCGGCCGAAGATTCTGCTCGCGGACGAGCCGACCACTGCGCTCGATGCCACCGTGCAGATCCAGATACTCTTGCTGCTGCGCGAGCTGCAGCGCGAGTTCGGCATGTCCGTCATCTTCGTCACCCACGACATCGGCGTGGCCATCGAGATCTGCGATCGCGTCGCGGTGATGTATGCCGGCCAGATCGTGGAGCAGGGGAGCCTGCGTGACATCGTCCGCTCGCCGGTGCATCCCTACGCCAAGGGCCTGCTCGCCTCCACCATCCACGGCGCCAAGCGCGGGCAGCGGCTCGAAACCATCCCCGGCACGCCGCCGTCGCTGGCGGAAAAACCCCACAATTGCTCTTTCGCCTCGCGCTGCAAGCTAGCCGAGCCGCGCTGCCTGGAGCAGTTGCCTGCGAATGTGGAGGTCGCGCCGGGCCGGGCGGCCAGATGCGTGCTGGCGGAGCCGGTGGTCGCGTCGTAGGCGGTAGCATTCATCTCGCAGCGTCTACCGTCGGGCGCGGCGAACACCCATTCAGACGCCATTCATCCGGCTTCGGTTCCATAGGCCATTCACGGAGAGGGACGTAACCGATGCACATTTCCAACGAAGGGCTGCTCGTCATCCTGTTCGTCGGCCTGGTTGCTGGCTGGCTTGCCGGGAAGGTGGTGCGCGGGACCGGATTCGGCATTATCGGCGACATCGTGGTCGGCATCGCCGGCGCCCTGATCGCAAGCTTCCTGTTTCCAAAGCTCGGTATTCGTCTCGGCACCGGGCTCGTGTCCGAGATCGTCTATTCCGCCATCGGCGCGGTCATTCTGCTTCTCGTGGTGCGACTGGTGCGCGGCGGGGGCCGGTTTTAGCCCGGCGTTCGCCGATTGGAACTTTCAGCCTTTTCCGGGAAGAGCCTGAAAGCCTGCAAGAAAAAGCCGCAAGCCTGTGAAATTCCGGACTTGCGCGGAAGGCTGCCAGGGGTAGATGTGGCTCATCGGGCCCGGATTAGGTCGACTGCGTTGGACGCGCGGAAAACGCGTTGTTAATCCGGGTCAAGTACCCTCAATTCGCCTTTGAAATCAGGGGGCTTTGCCCCTCACCCGAAAGAGATCAGACTGATGGCAGCCATCCCTGGCGTCCGCCGTTCAGAGCTCGGTGACGCCTTGCGAGCTTGTCGCTCGGCGTTCGTCGGCGTCGGCTTGATGAGCTGCATGATCAACCTGCTCTATCTGACCGGATCGATCTTCATGCTGGAGGTCTACGACCGGGTGCTGCCGAGCCGCAGCATTCCGACCCTGGTCGGCCTCATCATCCTCGCCAGCTTCCTCTACATGGCGCAGGGCGTGCTCGACATGATCCGCAACCGGATCTTGGGGCGGATCGGAACCGCGCTGGACGAGGCCCTCAACAAGCGCGTGTTCGACACCATCGTGCGCCTGCCGCTCATCGTCGGCAGCCGCAACGAGGGCCTGCAGCCGCTGCGCGACCTCGATAACGTCCGCTCCTTCCTCGGCGGCATGGGGCCAAGCGCGTTTTTCGACCTGCCCTGGCTGCCGCTCTATCTCGCCATCTGCTTCGCCTTCCACGTCCTGATCGGCGTCACCGCGCTTGCCGGTGCCATCATCCTGGTGGGACTGACGCTCGTCACCGAGTTCATGTCCCGCCAGCCGGCGCGCGAAGCGATGGGGCTTGCCGCCCAGCGCAACGATCTCGCCCAGGCCAGCCGCCGCAATGCCGAAGTCATGGTGTCGATGGGCATGGCCGGCCGGATGAATCAGCGCTGGAGCGAGGCCAACGAAAAATATCTCGCCGGCAATCAGCGGGCGAGCGACGTCGCCGGCGGCCTCGGCGCGGTCGCAAAGGTGCTGCGCATGATGCTGCAATCGGCCGTGCTCGCGGTCGGCGCCTATCTCGTGATCCATCAGGAGGCGACCGCCGGCATCATCATCGCCGGCTCGATCCTCTCCGCCCGCGCGCTCGCGCCGGTCGATCTTGCGATTGCGCACTGGAAATCCTTCGTCGCGGCCCGCCAGAGCTGGCAGCGTCTCACGCGGCTCCTCGAACAGATGCCGGCGCAGGCGATGCCGACCCAATTGCAGGCGCCCACCAGCCGGCTCTCGGTCGAAGGCGTCGCCATGGTGGCTCCCGGCGACCAGCGCCTCATCGTGCAGGACGTCACCTTCGCGCTCGCCGCCGGCAACGGCCTCGGCGTGATCGGGCCGAGCGGCTCCGGCAAGTCGTCGCTGATCCGCGCGCTGGTCGGCGTCTGGCAGCCGGTGCGCGGCAAGGTGCGTCTCGACGGCGCCGCGCTCGACCAATGGTCCTCCGACACGCTCGGTCGCCACATCGGCTATTTGCCGCAGGACGTCGAATTGTTCGGCGGCACCATCGCGCAGAACATCAGCCGGTTCGATCCCGAGGCCACCTCCGACGCGATCATCGCCGCGGCCAAGGAGGCCGGCGTGCACGAGATGATCATCAAGATGCGCGAGGGCTACAACACGCAGGTCGGCGAGCAGGGCGCCGCGCTGTCCGCAGGTCAGGCGCAGCGTGTGGCGCTGGCGCGCGCGCTCTACGGCAATCCGTTCCTGGTCGTGCTCGACGAGCCCAACTCAAACTTGGACACCGAAGGCGACGAGGCGCTGACCCGCGCCATCCGCTCGGCGCGCGAGCGCGGCGCCATTGTCGTCGTGGTGGCGCACCGCCCGATCGGCGTCGAGGCGGTCGACCAGATCCTGGTGCTGCGCGACGGCCGCATGCAGGCCTTCGGCCCGAAGGAGCAGGTCCTGGCCCAGGTGCTGCAGCCGCGCGTGTCGCCGCCGGCGCCGATCAAGATCGTCAGCGAAGGTGGAGTGCCAAAGTCATGAGCACGTTGGCGATCGGCGGCACGAAGCCTGCCGCGAAAAAGACCGTGCGCGATTCGATCAAGTTCCACCTGATGCTCGGCCTCGCCATCGTGGTGGTCCTCGTCGTCGGCCTCGGCGGTTGGGCTTCAACGGTGCTGATCTCGGGCGCGCTGATCGCGCCAGGGCAGATCGTAGTCGAGTCCAATGTCAAAAAGGTGCAGCATCCGACCGGCGGCGTGGTCGGCGAGGTGCGCGCCCGCGATGGCGACGTGGTCAAGGCCGGCGATATCGTGGTGCGGCTCGACGACACCGTCACCAAGGCCAACCTCGCCATCGTCACCAAAAATCTCGATGCCGCGCAAGCGCGCGCGGCGCGACTGCAGGCCGAGCAGCGCGGTCTCGACAAGATCGAATTCCCGCAAGCCCTCCTCGAGCGCGCCAACGATCCCGACGTCAGGGTGCTGCTCTCCGCCGAAACCAAGCTGTTCGACGTCCGTGTCAACGGCCGCACCGGGCAGAAGGCCCAGCTGCGCGAACGCATCACGCAGCTCAACGAGGAAATTTCCGGCCTCAGTGCGCAGGAGAAGGCCAAGGACCAGGAGATCGCGCTGGTGCAGAACGAACTCACCGGCGTGCGCGAGCTCTATGACAAGCGCCTGGTGCAGATCTCGCGCCTGACCCAGCTCGAACGCGACTCGGCGCGCCTCAACGGCGAGCGCGCGCAGTACATCGCTTCGCGCGCCCAGGCCAAGGGCAAGATCACGGAGACCGAGCTCCAGATCATCCAGATCGACAAGGACGTGGTCAGCGAGGTCTCCAAGGACCTGCGCGAGACCAACGACAAGATCGGCGAGCTGATCGAGCGCAAGGTCGCCGCCGAAGACCAGCTCCGCCGCATCGACATCCGCGCGCCGCAGGACGGCATGGTGCTGCAATCGACGGTGCACACCGTCGGCGGCGTCGTCACCGCCGGCGATGCCCTGATGCTGATCGTGCCGCAAGCCGACGACCTCCAGGTCGAGGCCAAGGTCAACCCGGTCGACATCGACAAGCTCCAGATCGGCCAGAAGACGCTGTTGCGCCTGTCCGCCTTCAACCAGCGCACCACGCCTGAGCTCAATGGCGTCGTTAGCCGCGTATCACCCGACGTCACCAGCGACCAGCGCACCGGCCAGAGCTATTACACCATCCGCGTCTCGATGCCGGCGCAAGAGATCGCCCGTCTCGGCGACGTCAAGATGATCCCGGGCATGCCCGTGGAAGCCTTCGTCCAGACCGGCGACCGCACCATGCTGTCATATCTGATGAAGCCGCTGCACGACCAGCTGATGCGGGCGTTCCGGGAGAAGTGACACCCGAAAGCGCGTCATCTCCACGACTTGGCTGTCACTTTGTTATAGTGCGATTGCAAACAGCAACCCAGCGGTCGACCATGCAATCTCCACCCTCCATCGCCACCGAATCCTTCTCCGACGCCGGCCTTGCCGTCGCCCGTCTCGAAGAGATCTACGAGCGCAACACGAAATTCCTGCGCGACCGGTTCGAGGCCTATGTTGGCGGCGAAGCGGTCACGACGCGGGTCCGGGCCTATTATCCCTTCGTCCGCGTCACCACCGCGACGCATGCGCGGCTGGATTCGCGCCTGTCCTACGGTTTCGTCGCCGGCCCCGGCGTGCACGAGACCAGCGTGACGCGGCCGGATCTGTTCCGTGCCTATCTCACCGAGCAGATCGGACTGCTGGTCCAGAACCACGGAGTTCCCGTCGAGATCGGGGAATCCGCCGAGCCGATCCCGATCCACTTCGCCTATCGCCGCGACATCAACATCGAAGCCGCCATCACCACCGGCGAGAACTCGGCCATCACGCGATCGCTGCGCGATGCGTTCGACGTGCCTGATCTTGCCACGATGGACGATTCGATCGCCGACGGTACCTTCGAGCTCCAGCCCGGCGCGCCCGAGCCGCTATCCCTGTTCCGCGCTGCGCGCGTCGATTACTCGCTGCGACGGCTCTATCACTACACCGGCACGGATCCCGAATACTTCCAGAACTTCGTCATCTTCACCAATTACCAATTCTATGTCGACGCCTTCGCGCAGCTCTGCCAGCAGCGGCTTCAGTCCGGCGAGGCCGGCCTCGAAGCCTTTGTCGCGCCGGGCAACGTCATCACGCGCAATGGTGGCTCGATCAGCGGCACGCCGCCATTGCGCGTGCCGCAGATGCCGGCCTTCCATCTGGTCGCGCCCGGCTATCGCGGCATCAGCCTGATCAATATCGGCACGGGCCCGTCCAATGCGCGCAACGTCACCGATCATGTCGCCGTGTTGCGCCCACATGCCTGGCTGATGCTCGGCCATTGCGCAGGCCTGCGCAACACGCAGCGGCTTGGCGACTACGTGCTCGCGCATGGTTATGTGCGCGAGGATCATGTGCTCGATCGTGAGCTACCGCTGTGGGTGCCGATCCCGGCGCTGGCCGAGATGCAGGTTGCGCTCGAGGAGGCGGTCGAGGACGTCACCGGGCTGGAAGGCTTCGAGCTCAAGCGGCTGATGCGCACCGGCACCGTCGCGAGCGTCGATAACCGCAATTGGGAGATTTCCGGCCCGGCGGTGATCCGCCGCCTGTCGCAATCACGTGCGGTCGCGCTCGACATGGAATCGGCCGCGATCGCCGCCAATGGCTACCGCTTCCGCGTCCCCTATGGCACGCTGCTCTGCGTCTCCGACAAGCCGCTGCACGGCGAGATCAAGCTCGCGGGCATGGCCAGCGAGTTCTATCGCCGTCGCGTCGGCCAGCATCTCGAGATCGGCCTGAAGGCGCTGGAGCGGCTCAAGCAGCAGGAATCGGAGCGGCTGCATTCGCGAAAGCTGAGGAGTTTCGCCGAGGTCGCGTTTCAGTAGCGCGTCCCTCCCGCTTGCCGGCAGGATCTGGCAGCAAGACTGTCGCACGCCCGACGCTGGCGTCTCAGTGAGAGCGCAATCATCCCGGAATATCGCCGCCATGACAGGGTTATCACGTCATCCGGGGCCGCAGAAGCAGGAGACAGGAATGATCACAGCGATGATCAGAATCGTCGTGCTGGGAACGGTCGCAGCGGCGCTGTTCGCTTCGCCGGTATTGGCCGCGGGCGGCGGAGGAGGCGGTGGAGGTGGTGGCATCAGCTCCACGGACCCTTATGCGGGCGCCTATTCGGATCAGAAAGCGCAGCCCAGCTACCCGAAACGCTCCAACCCAAGGGCAACCCAGAAAGGCAAGAAGCCGAACAACCAGTCCAGCATCGGTGATCCCGCATTCGCGGCCGGCTACCGCGCGGCCTATGACACGATCTACGAGCGCAACGATTATGCGGTCGCGATCGAGCAATTGAAGGCGCTCGGCCACGACGATCATCCGACCGTCGCCAATCTCATCGGTTACTCATATCGCAAGCTCGGCGACTACAAGCAGTCGCAGATTTGGTACGAGCGCGCGCTGAAGTCCGATCCGAATCACGTGCTGACCTGGCAGTATTATGGGCTTTGGCAGCTCGAGCAGGGCAACCGCGAGCAGGCAATGTTTCACCTGGACCGCATCGCTGCGATCTGCGGGCGTGATTGCGAGGAGTACAAGTCCCTGGCGACTGCGCTGGAGAAACCCACAGGCGCGGCCCTCGTTTACTGAGAACGCAGGGCGGGTCAGGCCCGCCGCTGTACGAAGCGCAGTCCGCTCGGCGTAATCCACTATCGCGACAATAGGTGGGTTACGCCTTGGGCTAACCCACCCCTAGACATGGTGACAAGCGAAGAAATTTTCAGCATTGTCCGGCGCGGGGGTTCGACCGGGACGACTTGATGCCACTCATGCGCGACAAGATCATTGGCCATGATCTCGAACGGCTGGCCTTTCGCTTCACCATGCTGAACGATGGCGATGTGGTGCAGTGCCAGATCAGCGACGCCGCGATGGACGAGCTCGCGGGCATGCAGGGCACCGAAAGCAGCGCGCGCCAGGCGCAATTCCTGTCGCTGCGCGAGACCATCGAGCGGATCGCGTCAGACCTCTACGACGAAGCGCCGCGGGTGAAGGGGCACGTGGTGCGGATCTTCACGCGGCATTTGGCGAGGTGAGATCCATTGAACCACGAGTACCAGCCCCTCGCCGTCGTTCTTCGAGGCTCTGTTTGCGATGGCAGGGCGGTCGCAACACTCCTCCCCTGCGGCCATCCTTCGAGACGCCCGCCTTCGGCGGGCCCTCAGGATGAGGGCGGAGTGTGCGGCAAAAGTTTCAACGAGCGCCAACGTGGCCTCATCCTGAGGAGATCGCTGGAAGCGGTCGTCTCGAAGGACGAGGCGTGCGCTCAGGCGCCTCCAAAAGTCATATGCGATCGCCCTACCTTGCGTCAGGCTTGCAGTTTCTTCAGCAACAACCTCAGCGCCGCTGCCGCGAACACCTGCATGTTGCCGAACCGGTCGTTGCTGCCCGTCTCCAGCGTCATCACCTCTGCCGTAGGGCCCGCCACCGCCATGCAGCTATGGCCGGCGGCGTCGCCGTAGCGGTTGCCGGTGGGACCGGCGGCGCCGGTTTCGGACAGGCCCCAGTCGCACCCGAAGCGCGTTCGCATCCGCTCGGCAAGCAGTTTCGCGTAGGGCTCCGATGAGGATCGAAAGCCCTTCATGCCGTCGTCCGAAATATCCATCAGCACGCGCCTCGCGTCGCGCGTGTAGACCACGGCCCCACCGAGGAAATAGGCGGACGCGCCGGGCACGGCGAGCAGGCTGGCCGAGATCAGGCCACCGGCCGAGGATTCTGCCACCGCAATCGTCTGTTTGCGCGCGATCAGTTTGGCCGCGACCTGTTCCGCAATGCCGACGAGTTCTTTCATGTCCCTCACCTCTGATCCTCGCAACTGTGCTCAGCCTTGCTAGCATAGACGGAAGCATTGGCCGAGTTGCAGGCGGCGGGCAGGCCTGCTTGAATGGCGGAGACAAAGCGGAGCGGCTAGGCGCTGCCCGCGAGAAGACGAGATTAAGAACTCCACAGGGAAACGTGAAGGAGATGTCATGGCGTCCCTGATCGCCGGCGCTGTCGATTGCGACGTGCATCCCGCCGTGCCGCATCTGACCAGTCTGCTGCCGTACCTGAACGATTATTGGCGCGATCAGGTGACGACGCGCGGCATGGTCGATCTCGTCTCGCAATCCTATCCGCAGAACTCGCCGATCGTGGCGCGGCCCGATTGGCGCCCCGAGAAAGGTAAGCCCGGCGAAAGCCTGCAGGATATGCAGCGCCACGTGCTCGATCCTTTCCAGCTCAAGCTCGCCATTTGCAATCCTCTGTACGGCGTGCAGATGGTGTTCTCCGAGGACATGCAGGCGGCCTTCTGCCGCGCACTGAACGACTGGCTCGTGAAGGAGTGGCTCGATCGCGATCCGCGCCTGCGCGGCTCGATCGTGATCCCCACGCAAAGCGTCGAGAAGGCGGTCGCCGAGATCGAGCGCTGCGCGCAAGATCGCCGCTTCGTGCAGGTGCTCATGCTGGTCATGGGCGACATACCGCTCGGCAAGCGTGCGCTGTGGCCGATCTATGAAGCTGCGGAGCGACTGGAACTCCCGGTCGGCGTCCACGCCGGTTCCGCCTACCACAATCCGCCCACTGCTGTGGGGTGGGGGTCTTATCACATCGAGGATTATGTCGGTCAGGCCCAGGCGTTCCAGACCCAGCTCACCAGCCTGATCGTCGAGGGCGTGTTCGCCAAATATCCGCGGCTGAAAATGGTGATGCTGGAGTCCGGCGTCTCCTGGATCGCCCCCTATCTCTGGCGCCTGCACAAGTTCTGGCGCGGGGTGCGGATGGAGACGCCCTGGGTCGATCGCGCGCCGCTGGAGATTGTGCGCAGCAACATTCGCTTCTCGTTACAGCCCTTTGATGCGCCGCCGGAACCAGAGACATTAATTCGCCTGTTTGATCATATGCAGTCGGACGAATTGGTCCTATTCTCCACGGACTATCCGCACTGGCAGTTTGACGGCCAGGACGCGCTGCCCGAAGGTCTGTCCCCCGATCTCGTGCGCAAGATCATGATCGACAATCCGTATGCGACGTATCCCCGCCTGACTTAGCCCGCTGCCAAAGGAGGCAAGGCGATGAATATCCAGTTTCGCGAAAGTCCAGAAGCTGCTTCCCCACTGACTGCGAAGACCGCGATCGCGGATTGCGACATCCATCCGGCCCGCGCCACCCACACCGAGCTTTATCCCTACCTCGCCAAACGCTGGCAGCATCACCTCGACATCTATGGCGTCCACGCCTATCAGGGCATGATGGAAGGCCCGCCCTATCCGAAGGCCCAGCCCAACGCCTCGCGCCGCGACGCCTATCCGCCGGAAGGCGGCCCGCAGGGCTCTTCGTTGTCTTTCATGCAGAAGCAACTGCTCGACCCCAACAACGTGCAGCTCGGCGTGCTCAATCCGCTCAACACCGGCCAAGGCATCCGCAATCACGAACTCTCGGCCGCACTGTGCTCGGCGATCAACGACTGGCAGATCGACAAATGGACCAGCAAGGACAAGCGCCTAAAGGCCTCGATTGTCGTCGGCAATGAAGATGGGCTGTCGGCCGCCGCCGAAATCCGCGAACGTGCCGGCGACAAGAATTTCGTTCAGGTGCTGCTGCTCAGCCGCAACGTCGAGCCGCTCGGGCAGCGCCGCTACTGGCCGATCTATCAAGCCGCAGAAGAAGCCGGCCTTCCCGTCGGCGTGCACGCCTTCGGCTTCGGCGGCAATCCGATCACGCCGTCGGGCTGGCCTTCTTACTACATCGAGGAGATGGTGGGACATTCGCAGTGCCAGCAATCGGCGCTCGCGAGTCTGGTTTTGGAAGGTGTGTTCGAGCGGTTCCCGAAACTGAAGATGGTGATGATCGAAGCCGGCTTCGGCTGGGCGCCGTCGCTGGCGTGGCGGCTCGACAAGGCTTGGCAGCGGCTGCGCAGTGAGGTGCCACATGTGAAGCGGCCGCCGTCGGAATATATCCGCGAGCAGGTGTGGTGGACAACGCAGCCGATGGAGGACCCGGAGTGCCGCGAGGAGCTGTTCGACGTCATCAACTGGATCGGCTGGGATCGCCTCCTGTTTGCGACCGACTATCCGCATTGGGACTATGATGAGCCCTCGCGCGTGCTGCCGGCCGGCGTCAGCGAAGCCAATCGCGAGGCATTCTATCTAGGCAATGCCAAGAAGCTCTACGGACTAGCCGCATGATCCGAAAAAGTGTGAAGCGGTTTTTCGATAAGATCATGCGGAAAACACAGATATGGCGCGTCATGTGATTGCCGCGGTCGACGAGCTTCCGCCGGGCACGCGAAAATTACTGGAGATCGACGGACGGCCGATCGCGGTGTTCAACGTCAAGGGCGAGTATTTCGGCCTGATGAACCGCTGCCCCCATCAAGGCGCGGCGCTGTGCGAGGGCCCGCTGATCGGCCTCGCGCAATCGAAGGATCCCGGCGAGATCCAATATACGAAACTCGGCGAGATCATCCGCTGCCCCTGGCACGGCTGGGAGTTCGACATCCGCACCGGCCAGTCCTATTGCGATCCTCGCCGCTTCCGCGTGAAGGCCTATCCGGCCCATGTCGAGCCGGGCGCGACCGTGGTGAAGGGGCCGTATGTCGCGGAGACTATCCCGGTGAAGGTCGAGAGCGACTACGTGGTGGTGGAATTGTAGCTCGAACTGCAACCGCAGCGGAGACGTGCTCCTTCGCCCCGTTTTTACGGGAGAGGTGAAGGAGCGTGCCTCCGGAGTGACCGTCAGTGTCCCGCCACTGGCTCCGGCACCGCATCGTATGTCGGTACTGCCTTGCCGCCGCCGCGATACACCGTCGACGCCGCGATGATGCCGAGGAGGGCTGCGAAGATCAGCCAGAAGCCGGGCGAAGCCTTGTCGCCGGTCCGCTCGATCAACCAGGTCGAAGCGAGCGGCGTGAAGGTGCCGAACAGCGCGGCGGCGAGCGCGAACGCAAGCGAGAAGCAGGTGGTGCGCACATGCGCCGGCACGATCTCGACGAGAGCACCGAGCATGGTGCCGCTGTAGACGCCGAAATAGAACGAAAACATCATCTCAACCGCGAGCAGCTTGCCGAAAGTCGGCGCCGCCACCAGCCAGTGCAGCGCAGGATAGGCGGTGACGAGCGAGAGGCCGGCGATGGCGAGCAGCACCGGCTTGCGGCCGATGCGATCGGACAGCGCACCGCCGACCGGATTCCAGATGAAGTTGGTGACTGCCACGAGCAGCGTGACCAGCAACGCGTCCTGTGTCGACAGCTTCAGCACGGTCTTGCCGAAGGTCGGCGTGTACACCGTGACGAAATAGAACGTCGTGGTGGTCAGGATCGCGATCATCATGCCGAGGATGACGATGCGCCAGTTGGCGAGCGCGGAGGCGAACACCTCGCTGGCCGTCGGGTGCTTCCTCATGGCGAGGAAGGCTGGCGTCTCCTCCAGCGTCCGCCGCAGGACGAAGATCAGCGGAATGATCAGGCAGCCGACGAAGAAGGGAATGCGCCAGCCCCAAGCGGCGACGGTGTCGGCCGGCATCATTTCGGAGAGGATAAAGCCGAGGATCGAAGCCACGAAGATCGCGACCTGCTGGCTCGACGATTGGAACGAGGTGTAGAAGCCGCGATTGCCGGGCGTTGCGATTTCCGCAAGGTACACCGACACGCCGCCGAGCTCGACTCCAGCGGAGAAGCCTTGCAGCAGGCGGCCGATCAGCACGATGACGGGTGCCGCGATACCGATGGTCGCGTAGCTCGGGCAGAATGCGATGACGACGGTGCCGAAGGCCATGATGCCGAGCGTGACGATCAGGCCCTGGCGGCGGCCGATGCGGTCGATGTATGCGCCGAGCACGATCGCGCCAACGGGACGCATCAAGGCGCCGAGCCAGAACACGCCGAAGGTGTTGAGCAGCGACGCCGTTTCATCGGTCGAGGGAAAGAACGCCTTGCCGATCGCGGCGGCGTAGAAGCCGAACAGGAAGAAGTCGAACTGCTCGAGGAAATTGCCGGAGGTGGCGCGCAGGATGGCGCCGATGCGCGACTTGATTGCGGGTGGATTGGTCGATGCGGCTGATCCAGCCATTGCGGTCTCCCCTTGTAAAGGCGTGGCCGGCCGGAACTCGTCTTCACGGCATGGCGACAGATTGATGCTGCGACAATCTGTCATACCCCTTCCCGCAGGGTGGGAGGTGAGTCAATCGGTTTTGCCGGGGAAGCTGATGATTTTCAGGCCTTGTTTTGCGTTGCGGCGATCATCCAGTCCCGGAAAGCGGTCAATTTCGGCGCTTCGCGGCGGCCCTCCGGCGAGACCAAGTAGAAGCCGGCATCGGCCGGCAGCGCGATCTTGAAGGGCACCACGAGCCGGCCCTTGGCGATGTCGTCCTGAACGTAGGAGGTCCGGCCCATCGCGACGCCGATGCCGTCGATCGCGGCCTGGATGGTCATGAAGATCATGTCGAAAGTGATGCCGGGCTGCCTGGCGATATCGGCTGGCAGGCCCGCCGCCGTCAGCCACAGCCGCCAATCGTCGCTGTTGGCATTCGAGGTGTGCAGCAGCGAATGGTTTCGCAGGTCTTCGGGCCGGCGTAGCGGCTTGTCGCCGCGCAGTAGGGAGGGACTGCACACCGGAAACAGCTCGTCCGCCATCAGCCAGTCGGCACGCAAGCCCGGCCACTGGCCGCGGCCGTAGCGGATCGCGGCATCGACGTCGTCGCGCTGGAAGTCGACAAGACTGGTCGAGGTGGTGATGCGGACGTCGATGCCGGGGTGCTGCTCCTGGAAATCGGTTAGCCGCGGCAGCAGCCATTTTGCGGCGAGCGAAGCCAGCGTCGACACGGTCAGCACCTTGTCGTCGTCCTTGCGTAGCAACCGGTCGGTGGCGAGCCGGAGATCGTTGAAGGCAGCGCGGACGCCCGGCAAATAGTCACGCGCTTCCGGCGTGAGCGTCAGCGCGCGGTTCTGCCGGACGAACAGGCGGATGCCGAGCTCCTCCTCCAGCCTGCGGATCTGATGGCTGATCGCGGTCTGGGTCACGTTCAGTTCGGTCGCCGCCAACG
This sequence comes from Bradyrhizobium sp. 137, assembly GCF_023074095.1. NCBI lineage: Bacteria > Pseudomonadati > Pseudomonadota > Alphaproteobacteria > Hyphomicrobiales > Nitrobacteraceae > Bradyrhizobium > Bradyrhizobium sp. 137. The sequence continues at coordinate 83,763 of NZ_JADPKU010000046.1, read as the reverse complement.
TGAAACTGAGATGGCGCGCGGCGGCCTCGAACGCTCGCAATCCGTTCAGGGATGGCAATCTGGCAGTCATTTGGCAGCAGGATGTATGACGTTATTTCATGCGGAAAGGTACAAATTGTCGTTTGTCGCGGCGCAGCAGCAGGCAGATATTAGCGCTCAGGTTAGCTCTAGGAGCTGAAGATGTCTACCTTGACCCAAAATTCGATGACAAATCATCATGCGCCGAGCCTGATCCACCAGATCGGCGACACCCTCCACATCTGGCACGAACGCTACCGGACCCGGCGCGAGCTCACCAACTGGACTGCGCGTGATCTGCAGGACGTCGGCCTGACTTGGAGCGATGTGGCTTATGAAGCCGACAAACCCTTCTGGCGGGCCTGATCGGCCGCCAGGCCGGCGCCGCCTGATCACAGGGGCGCCGGCGGTCCCTTTCCCTTTGCGGCATGTGTCATGAGTACGCTTCGTCTGGAAGACCTGAGGCAATATTCCGATACGCTGCGCACCCGGCAGGGTGAGACGCTCAATCTTCGCTTCGCCGAGCCGCGCGACACAGAGGAGCTCCAGCATTATTTCCGGTCGCTCTCGACCGGGTCCCGCTACAACCGTTTCTTCGGCGCGATCAGCGAATTGCCGAAGGGGCTCCTGCACGATTTCCTCGATGTCGGAGAGCGCGAGCGCTTCACCGTGGTGGCGACCATGATGGTCGACGGCTTCGAGACTATCGTCGCCGAAATGCGCTATGCGCTCCATGCCGAGGCCGCAGCGGTCGAGTTCGGCCTGTCAGTCGACGACCGCTGGCACGGACGCGGGATCGCCACTGCGCTTCTGAAGAACCTGGAATGCCGCGCCGCTGCGCTGGGCGCCGAGCACATCTTTGGCGAGACGCTGTGCTCCAACGAAACCATGATCTCGCTCGCCCGCAAATCCGGCTTCGCTTTCGTCAATCATCCCGACGATTGGAAGCTGGTGCGCTTCGACAAGAAGATCGCGGTCGCACCGAAAGACATTCCCTGTGCGAGTTGGCGCCTCGCCGCTCTTTCCCGTCAGGCCGACAGCCCCTCAGCCTCGGCCTGACACACTCCGAGCCCGGCCTGGCCAAGCCAGAGCCGGGCATTTTTTTGCCTTCACGCAGCCTTCTTCGGCCTACTTCCCCGTGAACACCGCCTTGCGCTTCTCGATGAAGGCCTGCACGGCCTCCTTGTGATCGGCGGTCGCGGTGAGGCGCACCAGCCGCTCGGCCTCGTGGTCGCGCGCGGTCTCGAAGTCGAAGAGCAGGGCTTCGTCGAGATTGTCCTTCATGTAGCGCAGCGCGAGGCGGGGGCCCTCGGCAAGCGATTTGGCCAGCGCGAAAGCCTCGGCTTGCAGCAAGTCGTCGGGCACGACGCGATTGACGAGGCCGATCGCCTCGCAGCGCGCGGCATCGACGCGATCGCCGGTGAACATCAATTCGCGTGCCCGCGCGGTGCCGACCAGCCGGGTCAGCAGCCAGGCGATGCCGTAATCACCGCTGAGCGCGATGCGGGCGTAGCCGGTGGCAACGAACGCAGATTGCGCGGCGATGCGGATGTCGCAGGCCATGGCGATGGCAAGCCCGGCGCCGACTGCGGGGCCGGGTAGGGCGGCGATGGTGGGCTTGCGCACCGACACCAGCGCGCCGGTGAGCAGGCGCTGCCGCTCCTGGAGATCGGCGATGCGATCCTCAAGCGACATCTCCAGCTTCTTTGAATCGCGATGCGCACCCATGCCCTTGACGTTGCCGCCGGCGCAGAACGCTTCGCCCGCGCCGGTGAGCAGCAGTGCGCCGACATCAGGGTTCTCGCCGCAGCTCCGGATCATCGTGCGCAGCGCCGGCGTTAACGTATCGGACAGCGAGTTGCGCGCCTCCGGCCGGTTCAGCGTGATGACAGCGACGCGCTCGCGGATGACGCAGAGCAGCTCGTTGGTACCGGTATCGATGGTGGTTTCCGTGGTCATGTCGCTCCCTCTCTTCGTCATGGCGAGCAGCCCGCGACAAATTGCGAAGCAAGTCTGCGCTGGCGACGAAGCAATCCAGTTTGTCTCCGCGAAGATATCTCGATTGCTTCGCTTCGCTCGCAATGACGATTGTTGTGACGTTATTGCCTCAAAACAGCGCCTCAAAACGTCTCAACCCATGGCCGCAGCTCCAGCTCCCAGCTCCAGGCGCTGCGCGGCTGCTGCAACACGTTCCAATAGCTCTGCGCGATGGCGTCAGGGTCGAGCATCGAGTCCGGCTTGTCGGCCGGCTCGGTCCGCGTCGCGCTGCGGATAGCGCCGTCGATGACGAAATGCGCGACATGGATGCCCTGCGGCGACAATTCGCGCGCCATGCTCTGTGCGAGACCGCGCAGCGCGAACTTGCCCATCGCAAACGATGCCGACTGCGCATAGCCCTTGACGCTGGCGGAGGCGCCGGTGAACAGGATCGCGCCGTGCCTGTTCGGCAGCATACGCTTGGCCGCCTGTTGCGCCACCAGGAAGCCGCCATAAGCGCTGACCGCGATAGCGTGCGCGACATCGGCAGGGACCAGATCGACGAGCGGTCCGCGCGTGCGCCCGCTGGCGTTGTAGACGACGAGATCGGGCGTGCCGATCTCGCGCTCGACCAGGCCGAACAATCGCTCAACCTCCTCTGGCTCCGTGGCGTTGCAGGCATAGGCTTTGGCCCCGGTCTCGGTGCAGAGCGCGCCCAGCTTCTCGATCTTGCGCGCGGCAAGGGCGACGCGGATGTTCTGGGCCGCAAGGAGCCTTGCCAGCGAGGCGCTCAATCCTTCGCCGGCGCCGACAATGAGCGCGATCCTGTATTTTGGGTGTTCCATGGCGTGATCTCTCGCAGACAAGGAGCCGTTGATCTAAGCATGGTCTGCGCGGACGACCAGCCGGGGGCGGTCACAATTCCGCAGAGTGAATTGCTCCCTCACGGCGATCATGCCTCCCTGACGATTTGCGGCTTTATCCGCATTCGCCTCTGGAGCATGATCGACATCATCCCAAGCGGCAAGCGCAAAAAATTGCCGGCGGGCGGAAACGAGAGGACGATCATGCACAAGCCCATCCCAGCGCCGCCAACACGTATCGCGGTCGAGCCGTCCGGCCTGCTGGCACCCGATACCACTGGCATGAATTTCTACCGCGCCGATCCCGCACTGACGGACCTCTTGCGCATCCATCTGCCGGACACGCTGTTCCGCCATATCGAGCCGCATCTCGATCGCCTCGGCGAACTCGCGGGCGGCCAGCTCGACGAATGCGCGCGGCTTGCCGACCGGCACACGCCCATCCTGCATCAGCGCGACAAGTTCGGCCGCGACATACAATGGATCGAGTATCATCCGGCCTATCGCGAGCTGGAGAAGGCCGCGTTCGGCGAATTCGGCATCCACGCGCTTTCGACGCGCAAGGGTATCATGGGCTGGCCGGACAAATATCCCGTGGTGGCCAAGCACGCCTTCACCTTCCTGTTCAACCAGACCGAATTCGGCATGGGCTGCCCGATCAACGTCACCGACGGCTGCGCAAAACTGTTGGCGAATTTCGGCAGTGAAGCGCTGAAGGCGAAATATCTGGATGGCCTGACCCAGACCGACATGAGCAAGCTGACCCAGGGCGGCCAGTTCATGACCGAGAAAGAAGGCGGCTCCGACGTCGGCACGCTGACGACGCGCGCGGTGCAGGAAGGCGACCATTGGCGCCTCTACGGCGAAAAATGGTTCTGCTCGAACGCCGACGCCAAGATCGTGATGCTGCTGGCGCGTCCTGAAGGCGCCGGCCCGGGCACGCGGGGCGTAGGCCTGTTCCTGATGCCGCGCTTCCTCGACGACGGCTCGCAAAACAGCTACCGGATCGTGCGTCTCAAGGACAAGCTCGGCACCCGCTCGATGGCTTCGGGCGAGATCAAGCTCGAAGGCGCGATCGCCTACGCCGTGGGCAAGCTCGACCGTGGGTTCGTGCAGATGGCCGAGATGGTGAACTCGTCGCGGCTCTCAAATGGTGTCAAATCCACCGCGCTGATGCGCCGGGCCTATCACGACGCGCTTGCCGTCGCGAAGAACCGCGTGGTGTTCGGCAATCGCATCATCGACCTGCCGCTCGGTCGCCGGCAGATGCTGAAAATCATGCTGCCGGTCGAGCAAGCGCTGTCGATGAGCTTCCTCACCGCCGACGCGCTTGACCGCGCCGAAGCCGGCAGCCAGGATGCGGCGGCGCTCTTGCGCATTCTCACTCCGACGCTGAAGTTCCGCGCCACGCGCGACGCGCGAAAGGTCTGCGGAGATGCGCTCGAGATGCGCGGCGGCATCGGCTATATCGAGGAATTCGCCACCGCGCGCCTGCTGCGCGATGCGCATCTCGGCTCGGTCTGGGAAGGCACCGGCAACATTGTCGCGATCGATGCGCTGCGGCGCGCGGTTGGCCGTCATGGCGCGGAGTCCGCGCTCGCGGCCGATCTGCATGCCCGGCTCGACGACAGCGTCTCCGTGCCACAGGCCTGGCGCGATAATCTGCGCGGCCTCACCGACCGCGCCGTCGGCTTCGCACGAGAGGTCGCGGCCAAGGTCGACAACGAGGCCGATGCGCGGCGCGCCACCAGCCTGCTCTATCATGTCGCGAGCGCCGTCGCGCTCGCCTGGGAAGCGCATCGCATCCACGACATGCGCGGCGACGCGCGCCGGCTGCTGCTGTCGCGGCTCGTGATCGACCATCGCGTCCTGCCGAGCGATCCGTTCCGGCTGACGGAAAATCCAGTGCAGCAGAAGATCGCCGCGCTGCTGCTCGGCGACCGCAACGCCACCATGAGCGAGGTTGGCGAACTGGTTCTGGCGGCGTAGGCTCCTTTCACCTCTCCCATAGGGAGAGGTGAGGAATGCACTCAACGAAACAGCATGAGGAAAGACCGATGAAGGCCGCCGTCCTCTATGAAATCAATCAGCCGCTCGTCATCGAGGACATCAGCCTGCCGAAGCCCGGCCCGCGCGAGGTCCTGATCCGCACCGCAGTTGCCGGGCTCTGTCATTCCGATCTGCACTTCATGGAAGGCCTCTATCCGCATCCGTTACCCGCGGTGCTTGGGCACGAGTCCGCAGGCGTGGTCGAACAGGTCGGCTCCGACGTCACTTACGTCAAGCCGGGCGATCACGTCGTCACCTGCCTCTCGGTCTTCTGCGGCACTTGCGACAATTGCACGACGGGGCGCACCGTGCTCTGCACCGACACGACGGTGAAGATGCTGCCGGGCGTCTCCGACCGGATGCAGTGGGCGAAGCCTGAGAAGCTGCACCAGTTTCTCAACCTCTCGTCCTTCGCTGAGCAGATGCTGGTGCACGAGAACGCGATCGTCAAAATCCGGAAGGAAATGCCGCTCGATCTCGCCGCGCTGATCGGCTGCGGCGTTATCACCGGCTACGGCGCGGTGGTGAACACGGCAAAGGTGACGGCCGGCGAGACCGTGGCGGTGATCGGCTGCGGCGGCGTCGGCATGGCCGCGATCAACGGTGCGCAGATCGCCGGCGCCGGCCGCATCATCGCCATCGACACCAATCCGGCCAAGCTGCAGCTCGCGACCAAGCTGGGCGCGACCGACATCATCAATCCCGCCGATGGTGACGTCGTGAAGCAGGTGCGCGACCTCACCAACGGCGGCGTGCATCATTCCTTCGAGGTGCTCGGCCGCAAGGAGACCGCCGAGCAGGCGTTCGGCATGCTCGCCTCCGGCGGCACCGCCACCATCGTCGGCATGATCCCGTTCGGACAGAAGATCGAGCTGCACGGCTTCGACTTCCTGCGCGAGCGCAAGATCCAGGGCTCCTCGATGGGCTCCAACCATTTCCGCGTCGACATGCCGCGCCTGGTCGACTTCTACCTGCGCGGGCGGCTACACCTGGAGGACTGGATCTCGGCCAAGCTGAAGCTAAGCGAGATCAACGAGGGCTTTGCCAACATGAAAGCCGGCAAGACGCTGCGCAGCGTGATCGTGTTCGATAGCTGACACAACGACTGTGTCATCGCCCGGCCTTGACCGGGCGATGACACACCCCGCGGCGGAACTTGCGTGAACGAACCGCCGCGGAGTACTGAATGCTCCGCCTTCGCGCGGCATGACAGCGCTGAGGATGCCGGCTGTTTGCCTAACTCACCGCGACACGTGCGCGGACACCGCCAGCCACTTGCCGTTCTGCTTCGCCCAACAATCGGTATATCGTCCGGTAGCATACTGGCCGTCCGCCATGGTGTAGCTCGTCGCGGCGTGGATGATGGCGAAATCGCCCATGATGCGGATGATGACGTCGTGCTCATGCAGATTGCGGATCGCGATCGGCCGCGCCGTCTGTTCCAGGAAGGCTGTGCGATCGACCAGCGTCTTGTCGGGATTGGAGCAGTAGAACTCCGGCGCCAGGATCTCGTCGAAGCGCTTGACGTCGCAGTTCTGGACCGAAGCGACATCGTCGCGGTTGAGCGCGGTGAGCTGTTCGAGATCGTTGCTCATGACCTCTCTCTCCTGCCATCCGAGATGCCCGTAGCGCTAGCCCCGGAATCTCGATGTTGTTTTTCCGCCGTCATTGCGAGCGAAGAGAAGCAATTCAGAAATGTCTCTGCGGGTACAGTCTGGATTGCTTCGTCGCAAGAGCTCCTCGCAATGACGAAAGCGACTAGTCATTGTACAAAGGCGGCGGCACGAACCCGCCGAACTCGCGCTCGATCAGCTCGGCGAGCTTCAGCGGCGTGCGATCCTCGAGGAAAGGCCCGATGATCTGCACGCCCACCGGCAGGCCGTCCTTCGACAGGCCGAGCGGAATGGCCGTTGCGGGCAAGCCCGTCAGTGTGGCGATGCCGGGCCAGGCAAGCTGGTCCGGATAGGCAAAGTCCTTGCCGTCGATATTGATCCGGCGCGTCTCCTGCTGGGGCGAATGATCATGCGGATAGGCCGCCGTCGGCATGATCGGACAGATCACCGCATCGAATGTCCGGAACAATTGCCGCCATTGCGCGCGCAGCCCGGCGCGGGCGCCCTCGTCGAACACCCAGGCCTGGTGCGTGGAGGTCATGCCGCGCAGCCGCTCGGCGGCAAGGCTCTTGTCCTCTGGTGAGAGCTGCGCCGCCCCGGCACGTGCGCCGGCGAGAATGTCCGGCGAAAAGAACGCGCCGAGAAAGCTCATCAGCATGCGCATGTAGAGGCGCGAGGCTTCCGTAAAATCGGGAAACAGCGGACTCTCGCGTGCGACGCTGGCGCTCATGCTCGCCAATTGGCCCGCCAGCTTGTCGATCGCGCCGCGAATGTCGGCATTCGCGGGCAGCAACGGGTGACTGTCAATCACGAGCACACGGAAATCCTTCAGCGTGTGATGTCGCGCCTCCGGCAACGCAAGCCTGTATCCGATGCCGAGGTCCAGCGGATCCGGCCCTGCCATCACTTCCAGGAGCAGAGGCAGATCGGCCGCACTCCGCGCCATCGGACCGATCACCGCCATGTCGCGCTCCATCGGGATGGCGGGAAATGGCGGCGGCGTGTGGCCGCGCGTCGGGCAGAGATTGTAGGTCGGCTTGTGCGCATAGACCCCGCAATGGAAGGCGGGCACCCGGAGCGAGCCGCCGATGTCGGAGCCGAGTGAGAGCGGTCCATAGCCGGCCGCCAGCGCCGCAGACGAGCCGCCCGATGAGCCGCCGGGCGTGCGGCCGAGATCGAACGGATTGTTCGTGACGCCATAGATGTCGTTGTAGCTCTGCCAATCCCCCAGGCCGACGGGAACGTTGGTCTTGCCGAGGATGATGCCGCCGGCGTTTTTCACCCGGGTGATCGACAGTGCATCTTCCGCGGGCTTGAAATCCTTCTGCGGCGTCCAGCCCCACGTCGTGGGTAGGCCGGCGACGTTGAAGGATTCCTTCACCGTGACGGGCAGGCCCAGCAGCGGTTTTCGTTCGCCGCGCGCCAATGCGGCGTCCGCCTCGCGCGCCGCAACAAGTGCGCGATCAAAATCGCGCACGCAAATTGCGTTGATCTTGCCGTCGTGACGTTCGATGCGGTCGATCGCGTCCTGGGTGAGCTCGACCGCGGAGACTTTCTTGGTGGTCAACGCGCTCGACAGCTCGACTGCGGTCTTGAAACTCCATTGCGATTTGGCCAAGGCATGCTCCTGTGCATATTTCGGAGGATGATGCGCAGTTTGGCCCAATGCCGCAGCGGCTGTTTGATCGCGGTTGACGCTGTCATGCCCGCCGTGGCGGGGTATGACAGCATCAGATAGGCTGAAAGGGTTGGCTGCCTTACAGCTGGCCGAGCAGCGCATCGCCGCCGGAGACCTCGACCTTGCCGGGCATAGCCTCGAGATTCAGCTTCTTCACCACGCCGTCCTCGACCAGCATCGAATAGCGCTTGGAGCGGATGCCGAGGCCGTTGGCCGAGGCATCCAGCTCCATGCCGATCGCCTTGGTGAAATCCGCATTGCCGTCGGCGAGGAAGATGGCCTCGTCGCGCTGGTCGGTTTCGCGCTTCCAGGCGTTCATGACGAAGGCGTCGTTGACGGAGACGATGGCGATGGTGTCGACGCCCTTGTCCTTCATGGCGTAGGCATTGAGGAAGATGCTCGGCAGATGCATCTTGTGGCAGGTGCCGGTATAGGCGCCGGGCACCGCGAACAGCGCGACCTTCTTGCCCTTGAAGATATCGTCGGTGGTCTTCACCTGCGGACCTTCCGCCGTCATCACACGGAATTTCGCCTCGGGCAGCTTGTCGCCAACTTGGATGGTCATCGTCAGTCTCCCTGAATATCGGTCCCGCCTTTTAGACCGTGGCGCGGGCCTGCACAATATTTGCGGGCGGCGGAAGCGGCGAGGCCCCGGTCGCTCACCGTGATGTCATCAGCCTGCAAAACCGCCGCCGTCGAGGAAGGCCTGCTCTTCCACAGTCGTGTCACGGCCGAGAAGGCGATTGCGGTGGGGGAAGCGGCCGAAACGCTGGATGATGTCGGCGTGCTCGCGAGCGTATTTCAGGTTCTCGGCATTGTCGGTGTTTTGAAACAGCGCGACGCAATGCAGCTGGTCGCTCAGGTGCTCGGAATGCATGAAGGGCAGATAGAGGAATTCGAGCAGGATGGGATCGACCTTGCGATCTGTGCCCCTTTCGATGGCGCGGCGGGCAACATCGCGCGCCAGCGCATCGCTGGCAAAGGCTTGCGGCGTGCCGCGGAACATGTTGCGGGGGAACTGGTCGAGCGCGATGACCAGCGCGAGCGCGCCCTCGTCACTCGTCTCCCATGATGCGAGCTCACCGGCGGCCGCCTTCTGCCACAGGCCGAGAAAGCGGCGCCTGACCTCTGCGTCGAAAGCGTCGTTGCGCTCATACCAGCGCTCGCGGCCGGCCTCGCGCCAGAAGGCGAGAACGTCGGATGGCGTGATGTCGCCGACCTTCAGCATGAATGAAAGCGGCCTTACGCCGCCTCCGCCTTCTTCTCGTCGCGCAGCTGCCGGCGCAGGATCTTGCCGACATTGGTCTTTGGCAGGTCGGTGCGGAATTCGATGTGCTTGGGCACCTTGTAGCCGGTGAGCTGCTCGTGACAGAACTTGATCACGTCCTCGGCCGTGAGGTTGGGGTCTTTCTTGACCACGAACGCCTTCACCGCTTCGCCCGATTTGGAATCGGGGATGCCGATCACGGCGCATTCGAGCACGCCAGGATGGGTCGCGATGACTTCCTCGATCTCGTTGGGATAGACGTTGAAGCCGGAGACCAGGATCATGTCCTTCTTGCGATCGACGATCTTGGTGTAGCCTTTCTCGTCCATCACGCCGATGTCGCCGGTGCGGAAAAATCCGTCAGCGGTCATCACCTTGGCAGTCTCCTCCGGCTTGTTCCAATAGCCCGACATCACCTGCGGACCCTTGGCGCAGATTTCGCCGGGCTGGCCGAGCGGGACTTCGTTGCCGTCGTCGTCGCGGATCGAGATCCAGGTCGAAGGCACGGGGATGCCGATCGTGCCCGAGAACTCTGTTGCCGTCGCCGGGTTGCAGGTCAGCGTCGGCGAGGTCTCCGACAGGCCGTAGCCTTCGGCGATGAAGCAGCCGGTGATCGCCTTCCACTGCTCGGCGACGGGGCGCTGCACCGCCATGCCGCCGCCGTTGGAGATCTTCAGCTTGGAGAAGTCGAGCTTCTTGAAGTCGGGATGATGCATCAGGCCGTTGTAGAGCGTGTTCACGGCCGGGAAGCTGTTGACCTGGTATTTCGCCAGCTCCTTGACGAAACCGGCGATGTCGCGCGGATTGGGGATCAAGAGATTGCAGCCACCGGCGCGCACCGCGAGCAGGTAGCAGGCCGTCAACGCGAAGATGTGATAAAGCGGCAGCGCACAGACGATCATGAGCTGATCGACATGCGGCGGCGCGGCGAGCGCCGGCTGGAGCCAGGCGTCGTTCTGCAGGACGTTGGCGACGATGTTGCGGTGGAGCAGGGCGGCGCCCTTGGAGACGCCGGTGGTGCCGCCGGTATATTGCAGGAACGCGACGTCGCCCGGCGAGAGTTTTGGCTTGCTGAAGGTCATGCCGCGGCCGGCGGAGAGCGCGTCGTTGAAGGACACTGCGCCCGGCAGCGACCAGGCCGGTACCATTTTCTTGAGGCGGCGGACGACGAGATTGACGATCACGCCCTTGAAGCCGAGCAGGTCGCCCATGCTGGCGACGATGACGTGCTTGACCTGTGTCTTCGCGATCACCTGCTCGACCGTGTGGGCGAAATTCTCCAGCACGATGATGGCCTCGGCGCCGGAATCCCTGAGCTGATGCTCGAGCTCGCGCGGAGTATAAAGCGGATTGACGTTGACCACCGCGAAACCGGCGCGCAGCACGGCGGCGGTCGCGACCGGATATTGCAGTACGTTCGGCATCATGAGGGCGACCCGCGCGCCGCGCTGCAGCCCGCGGCCCTGCAAATAGGCGGCGAGCGCGACCGACATCTGGTCGAGGTCGCGATAGCTGATCGACTTGTCCATGCAAATGAACGCCTTGCGGTCGGCGAACCTGGTGAAGCTCTCCTCCAGCAGGTCGACCAGCGATGCGTATTGCGTCGGCTCGATATCGGCGGGCACGCCGGGCGGATATTGCTTGAGCCAGATGCGCTCCATGGAAACTCCCCTCATCTAACTGAGCCCGTTGTGTCTCGGGCTTGCCTCGTTGCAGTCAGTATCGAGCCTGCCGGAACGGGTGGCAAGCCGTCGAGGCTTAGGGCAAAGGTCGGGGAGTAGCTACCGGAATCCTCACTGAGCGCGCTGCCGCAGGTGCGAAGTGCGGGCGCGGTCCAGCCGCGAGTGGCCGTTAACTGTTGTTGGCCGGCTTGGCGGCGGCAGGCTTGGTCGCGGCCTTGGGCTTGGCGGGCTTGGGAGCCTGATCGCCGCTTGCCGCCGGTTTCTCGGCGGGTTTCGCCGCCGCATCGTGCTTCGCTGCGGCATGCTTGGTCCCGGCCGGCTTGGCTGCGGCCTTCGCGTCGCTCTTGGTATCGCTCTTGGCCTCAGGCTTGGCAGCCGGCTTCGCCGCCGCCGTCGTGGATTCCTTGCTTGCGTCCTTATTCCCGTCCTTCGGCTTGTCGGCGGCGTCAGGCTTCTTGGCGACGCGCGACTTCTTGCCACGCGGCTTCGCCACCGTCTGTTGGTCGGCATCGGCCGCGACCGCGGCGATTAGCGCCGTGCCGGTGCGGGTCGGGCCGGTATAGACCAGCACGGGCTCCGTGGCCGCCGGAGCAGAGGCCATCAACTCGGAGGCCTTCATCAGGGGCGGCTGAAGGCCGGCCGTGAAGAAAGTGACCTGGGCTTCGCCGCCGGTGGCCGAGGCCGATCCGGTCGCCCCGCCATTGGCCGCGATCAACGCATCGTCGTCGTCGCTGGCCGGCCGCTTGCGGTTGGGTCCGCACATCTCGTCGCGCAGGTTCGGCGGCGAGGCGTCAACCGGCACGAGATTGTCGACGGTGCCGAGCGAGGGTCGTAGCCAGGTGAGATTGTCTTGAGCGAAGCCGCGCTCGAGCAACTGCGCCGCCTTCACCGCGCGCGCGGTGCCGGAATTGGCGCCCAGCACCACCGCGATCAGCCGGCGGCCGTTGCGCGTGGCCGATGCCACGAGATTGTAGCCGGAGGCGCAGATGAACCCGGTCTTGAAACCGTCGGCGCCGGGATAGCGGCCGATCAGCTTGTTGAAATTGCCGGTGATGCGCTTGCCGAAGCGGATCGCCGGGATGTGCACGAAGTACTCGTATTCCGGCAGGTCGCGCAGGAACGCGCGCGCCAGGATTCCGAGATCGCGCGCGGACGTGATCTGGCCGTCGGCGGGCAGGCCGTTCGGATTGACGTAGCTCGTCTGCGTCATGCCGAGCTTCTTCGCGGTGTCGTTCATCATCGCGGAGAAGCCGTCGATCGATCCGCCGACGCCTTCGGCAAGCACCACGGCCATGTCATTCGCCGACTTGACCATCATCATCTTCAGGGCGTTGTCGACCGTGAGCTGCGTTCCCGGGCGGAAACCCATCTTCGATGGCGACTGCGAGGCTGCCGTCGGCGACACCGTGAGCAGCGTGTCGAGCGTGAGCCTGCCGTCCTTGACCGCCTTCAGCGTCACATAGGCGGTCATGATCTTGGTAACGGACGCAGGGTACCATGGAATGGTCGCATTATCGGCCTGCAACACCTTGCCGCTGTCGGCCTCGATCAGCAGCAGCGCTTCGGCGCTCGCCGCGCGCGGAGCGAGCAATGCGGCGCATGCGAGGCTCGCAGCGAACAGGTTGAACAGCGACTTGCGAAGCAGCGGGCGAAGGGCGTGCACTATCCGATTCCGGTCCTTGGAGACCCCCCGGTTCCGGGCGGTTCTCGTGATCTGATGTTCGGTTTTGAAATCCAGCGCCGCCGCTTGCGGCGTCGCAAACCTATACCGGCTGATGCCTCGAGAATAGGGGGACCGGTGCGGTATTCCGCAATGAAATAGGCCGAATTTCGACGGTCCTATGGGGACTTGCTACGGGGATTTGACCGTGATCGCGGCAGTCTCTGCCGCCGTCACGCTGGCTCGTGCGTTTTCCTGAACCATGAACTGGGCCCTGGCGAGCTCGGCGAAATGGCCCCCTTTGGCCACGAGTTCATCGAAAGTTCCGCTTTCGATCACCCGGCCGGTCTCGAACACCAGGATCCGCGTGGCGTTGCGGATGGTGGATAGGCGGTGGGCGATCACGAAGGTGGTCCTGCCCTTCATCACTTCGTCGAGAGCGGTATTCACCTTGGCCTCGGTGACGGCGTCGAGCGCGCTGGTCGCCTCGTCCAGGATCAGGATCGGCGGATCTTTCAGCAGCGCGCGGGCGATCGACAGCCGCTGCCGCTCGCCGCCAGAGAGCATGCGGCCGCGTTCGCCGGCATTGCTCTCGAAGCCGCCGCTGCGCTCGATGAAGTCGAGCGCCTGCGCGCGCTCGGCCGCCTTGCGCATCTCGTCTTCGGTCGCATCCGGCTTGCCGACCAGCAGATTCTCCGCAATCGAGCGATTGAACAGCAGCGCCTCCTGGAACACCACGCCGATGTTCCGCCGCAGCGATGTTAGCGTGATCCCGCGCACGTCCATGCCGTCGATCCGGATGAAGCCGGATTGCGGGTCGAAGGCACGGTGCAAGAGGGCGATCGCGGTCGACTTGCCGGCGCCGGTCGGACCGACCAGCGCGATGGTCTGGCCGGGCAGCGCCGTGAACGAGAGGTCCTCGACCGCCGGGCGCTTGCCGTCATAGGAGAAGGTGACGTCGTTGAACTCGACAAGGCCGGAGAGCCTGCCGGCATCGATCGCGTCGGGGCGGTCGTGCACGGCGGGTACGGCATCGAGCACATTGAAGAATTCGCGCAGTCGCGGCGCCTCCATGAACACGTTGTTGATGAAGCTCACGACCTGTTCGAGCCTCTGGATCAGCATCGTCGCGAAACTCACGAACATCACGATCTCGCCGACGGATGTCAGCCCCCGGTCGTGCAGCGCGATACCTATGGTGAAGATCGTGAGCACCGTGATGGTGGTCGAGGCGCGCGTGATGACGGTGACGAGCGCCCACCATGACAGCACCGGCATCTGCGCGGCCAGCAACTCGTCGGCGACGGAGCGCAGCCCTTTGACCTCGGATTCGACGCGGACAAAGCTCTGCACCAGCGCGACGTTGCCGAGCGCATCGGAGGCGCGCGCAGACAGCTCGCTGTAGTGCTCCTCGACCTCCATCTGCATGCCGAAGGTCTTGCGCACCACGAAGGTCGTCAGCGCGGTGAAGACAATGCAGAGCACGAACAGCAGGATCGCGAGCCGCCAGTTCAGGTAGAGCGACAGCGGCAGCAGCACCACGACCGAGAGGATCGCGGCAAAATGCTCGCGGAAGAAGCCGAGCCATAGCCGCCACAGCGCGTCGGTGCCGTTGAGCATCACCTTCATCAGCCGGCCCGAATGGGTGCCGGAGTGGAAGGTCAGCGGCAGTTGCAGGATGTGCTCGAAATAGTCGGTCAGCACCGCCTGGCGCTGGCGGTGCGAGAGCCGATCGGCCTGCAAGGCCACGAGCGCGCTGCATGCAATGGTGAACAGCCCGAACACGACCCAGGCGGCCAGGAACGGCCAGGCCGAGTTCGAGCCGGCCACCGACTTGCCCGAGAGCACGTCGATGATCCGGCCGAACAGCACGGGCTCGGCGAATTGCGAGCCCGCCAGCAGCAGATTGGCAATCGCGAGCAGCCAGCCCAGCCGCGCTTCCTTGCCGAGCAACTCAAGAACGCGGGTGTAGAGACGGAGGATGGACATGCGGGCGAGGAACTCGGCGACGACGGACTTCGTATTCTAAGCAGGGATGCCGGCGAGATACAGCGGAAGCTTTCAGTTTTGCTCAGTTGATCACCCGTCCGGCCAGCGGCGGCAGGAATTGGTCGTCGAAGATCTCGGCCGCCGCCGGTCGATTGCGGAATTTGAAGTCCTGCGCGACCTGGCCGATCGAGCGCTCGAGGCGCGCCGGGTCGACGCCGCCGAGGCCGTTGCGCCTGACCTCGTCGGTCAGGATGTTGTCAGCGAGTGCGGTGCGCAGGCGCTCCAGCTCCAGGTTGCGGTCGCCGTCGTCGATGCGGCTGGCGGCCTCCTCCGCCGCGCGCCCCGGCTCCATGACGGTTGCGTTAACGCCCGCGATCAAGGCGCGGACGAAGCCCTTCACGGCATCCGGCTTTGCTGCGGCGAAGGCGGGATTGACCACCACGGCAAAGCCGTAGGCTTCGCAGCCGTAATCCGCATAGCGCAGCACGACGAGATCGGCTGCGGGCACGCCGCGGTCGCGCAGGTTCACCGCCGACAGGTAACTGAAGCCGGCGACCGCATCGACCTGGCCCGCGGAGAGGATCGGCTCGCGCACCGCCGCGCTGATCTTGTGGAATTTGACCCGCGATGCATTGATGCCGTTCTGCTGCGCCAGTGCCGGCCACAGCCGCATCGACAGGTCGCTGTCGGCGACGCCGACGGTCTTGCCGTCGAGATCGGACAGGAGGTGGATGCCGCGGCTCTTGCGCGCGACGATCGCATAGGGCGCGCGGTTGAACAGCACGAACACGGCCTTGATCGGCGCCGCATGGTCCTTGTCGCGAAAGCGGATCAGCTCGTTGATGTCGACGAGCGCGAGCTCGCTGTCGCCCTTGGCGAGGCGCGCGAGGGCTTCCGACGATCCGGCTGCGGTGTTGAAGGACACGCTGAGATGCTCGACGCCGAACCTGCCGTCCTTTGCGGCCAGGAAGAACGGCGCCATGCTCGCGTCCAATGGGCGATCGAAGGTGAAGTGAATTGCAACGGATGGGACGGCGGTCTCGGCCACGCTCACATCGCGTGCAATTAGTGTCGCAAGCGAAATCGAGAGAGCCAGCAGGCAACGAAGAGCGATCGTCTTGAATTCCGACATCAATTGCGCCGGTCCGGCATTGTTATGGTTTCGTGACGCTCGCAGCGCCGGCTGGCGATCAGTCTTTCCGCGCCAACATGAACGGCGGATGAGCGGCGATTGCGGCATCGTTACGCAACCCCGTTCAGCTTGCGTTGGGGTTGGGGAACCCAACTTAGGTTATGCGGGTTTGAGAGGCATGAGCCTGTCCGCAGGCGTCCATTCCAGGTCCCAAAGGAGGGCCCAAGATATGTTTGAGCGATTCTCCACGTTTGCGGGCCGAAAGGCCGTTCTTGCCACCGCGACGGCGCTGGCGCTGACCGCGATTGCTCCGACCGCTTCATACGCCGGCGGCCGCCACTGGCATGGCGGCGGAGGCGGCGTGGCCGCAGCTGCAGCTTTGGCCGCCATCGGCACAGGTCTCGCCATTGCCGCCACCCGTGATGCCTATGCCTATGACTACGATCCGGGTTATGGCTATTACGGCGGGCCAGTCTATTACAGCCGCCCTGCTTACGGTCCCTATTATGGTCCGGGCCCCAACTACCAATATCAGCGCTATGGCGGAACGGCTCCGTCCGAGTTCTGCGGCCAAGGCTATTACACCAGCTGCTACTAGCCGCCGGCCCTATGCGTAACGCCGACAGGCCGTCGCGCTTGCTGCGCCGGCCTGTCGTTGCTTTTATTGCCGGGCGTTAACGCGCTCGCCATTGCTTTAGAGTAGTTTGAGTACCATGAGTGATTCGCTTGAGCGGCTATATCTGGCTGTGCTCGCGGCCAGAGATCTTGATCCGGCAACATCGCGCACGGCCCGGCTGTTTCAGCGTGGCCCTTCCAAAATGGCGAAGAAACTGGCCGAAGAGGCCATCGAGGTCGTGATCGATGCGGTCAATGGCGATAGCGAGGCCGTGATCCGGGAGAGCGCCGATCTGCTCTACAATCTTACCGTGCTGTGGGCGTCGGCGGGGGTGCGTCCCGAGGACGTCTGGCGGGAGATGACGCGGCGTGAAGACATGCTCGGCATCGCCGAGAAGCTGCCGAAATCACCGGTGAAATTGCCCAAAGTTGCGTCACCGCGCATTGCCTCAAGGCGGCCAATTGTCGCGATCGAGGGCCGTGCCGCGCGAAAGCGCCATTAAAGCGCGACGAAAACGTCACAAAACTCGCGATGGACAAATCCGTCCCATGGTGCTTCATCGCGGCGCCATGCTGAAACGTATCTACGACTGGTGCATCGACGCCGCCCACAAGCCCTACGCGCTCTGGATCATGGGAGCCGTGTCCTTCGCCGAAAGCTCGTTCTTTCCGGTCCCCCCGGATGTGATGCTGATCCCGATGTCGCTGGCGCGCCCGCAGCGCGCCTGGGTCTATGCGGCGATCTGCACCGCGACCTCGGTGCTCGGCGGCATCGTCGGCTACGCCATCGGCGCGCTGCTGTTCGACTCGGTCGGCCAATGGTTGATCCAGGTCTATGGCCTCGGCGGCAAGGTCGATGCTTTCCGCGCCTCCTATGCGGAATGGGGTGCGATCATCATCCTGCTCAAGGGGCTGACGCCGATCCCCTACAAGCTCGTCACCATCACCTCGGGCTTTGCCGGCTACAACATCGTCCTGTTCATCTTGTGCTCGATCGTCGCGCGCGGCGGACGCTTCTTCGTCGTCGCGATCCTGCTCAACCGCTACGGCGACTGGATCCGGGTCAGGATCGAGAAGCATCTCGGATTGTGGGTCGCGATCGGCGCGATCGTGCTGGTGCTCGGCTTCGTCGTCGCTATCAAGTTGATCTAAGGGTGCGGCGGCTTTGCCACCGGGCCGGCTTCGGCTACGGTTGCCGTCATGATGGGTCGATCCGGCAATCCGGTCCTGCGGCTGGGGACGCTGATATTCGTCGTGCCTTGGCTCCTGCTTGGTGCCGCCACGCCGGCGTGGACGCAAGCTGCGCCCGCGCTCGGCCTCCAGGAGCAGGGGACGCAGGCCGCGCCGCCGCCGTCGACGCCCGCTCCTTCGGCGCCGCCGGCGCGCGAGGAAAATCCCGGGCTGATCAACGAAATGGGCAAGCTGTTCGACAAGCTGCCCTCGATCCTGCCGCCGATCAAAAGCCCGGGCGAGACCATGAACGATTTGTCGCGACTGGCGAAACCGTCCACCATGGTCTCGGGGCGCGTGGCCTGTCCGGCCTCCGCGAACGGCGCGCCCGACTGCAAGCAGGCGGCCGACCAGCTCTGCCAGAGCAAGGGCTATAAGGAAGGCAAGAGCCTGAACGCCGACTCCGCCGAGAAATGCTCGGCCAAGGTCCTGATTCCGGGCCGGCAACGCAAGCCGGACGATTGCCGCACCGATACTTTCGTGACCAGCGCGCTATGCCAGAACTGACGTGATCGACGTTGCGCGCATGCAACAAGGAGCGCCTATGAGCCGTACGGAGCAGGACTTCCTCGGGCAGCGTGACATCGCCGACGACATCTATTACGGCGTCCAGACCATCCGCGGGAAGGAGAACTTCCACATCACCGGCATTCCGATGAACCAGGAGCCTTACTTCGTGAAGGCGCTTGGTTACGTGAAGAAGGCGGCCGCCATGGCCAATCGCGATCTCGGCGCGATCGACGCCAAGGTTGCGGACGCGATCATCCTGGGCTGCGACCGCGTGATTGCCGGCGATATGATGGACCAGTTCGTCACCGACTTCATCCAGGGCGGTGCTGGCACATCGACCAACATGAACGCCAATGAGGTGATCGCCAACCTCGCGCTGGAATCGCTCGGCTTTGCGAAGGGCGATTACCAGCACGTCAGCCCCAACGATCACGTCAATTACGGCCAGTCCACCAACGACACCTATCCGACCGCCTTTCGCCTGGCGCTGATCCTGCGGCTCGAGAGCTACATGACGGCGTTGCGCCAGCTCCAGGAAGCTTTCTTCGCCAAGGGCCGCGAATTCGACCGTGTGCTGAAAATGGGCCGCACGCATCTTCAGGACGCGGTGCCGATGTCGCTGGGGGCCGAATTCCGTGGATGGGGCACCACGATCGGCGAGGAGGTCGATCGCATCTCCGAGGCCCGTGCGCTGCTGCGCGAGATCAATCTCGGCGCCACTGCGATCGGCACCTCCGTCACCGCCGCCGTCGGCTATCCCAAGCTCGCGGTCCGGCACCTGAGCGCGCTGACCGGCGTCGAGTTCGTTCTCGCCGGCGATCTCGTCGAGGCGACCTCCGATACCGGCGCCTATGTGCAGCTCTCGGGCGTCCTCAAGCGCACCGCCAGCAAGCTGACGAAGATCTGCAACGACATCCGCCTGCTCGCCTCCGGTCCGCGCGCCGGCTTCAACGAGATCAACCTGCCGCAGCTTCAGCCGGGCTCTTCGATCATGCCTGGCAAGGTCAATCCCGTCATCCCCGAGGTGGTCAACCAGACCAGCTTCCTGGTCATCGGCCTCGACACCACCGTGACGCTGGCCGCAAGCGCCGGCCAGCTCCAGCTCAACGTGATGGAGCCGGTGATCTCGTTTGCGCTGTTCTTCTCGATCCGCACCATGGAGCGCGCCGTCAACAGCCTGCGCGAAAATTGCGTCGTCGGCATCACCGCCAACGAGGAGCACACCCGCAACATGGTGCTGAACTCGCTCGGTATCGTCACGGTGCTGAAGCCGCTGCTCGGCTACAAGCAATGCGCCGAGATCGCACGCGAGGGCTACAAGAGCGGCAAGTCGCTGCACCAGATCGTGGTAATCGAGCGCAGGCTGCTGACGCAGGAGAAATGGGACGAGATGTTCTCGTTCGAGCGGCTGATCAATCCGGATTTGATTTCGTAGCTGTCGGCCATCCGCAGCTCTCGCCTGCATTTTGAGGAGCCCTTGCGACGAAGCAATCCAGCGTCCCTCGGCGCAGACAGTCCGGATTGCTCCGCGGCGCTCGCAGTGACTTATGAAGCGCGAATTCCGCGCCTTGGAATTGCGGTAACCGCATTCGCCACGGCGCCAAAACACAATACTTGACAGTGGAAAGATTGCCTTGTTGGTATAATCCCAACCGTGTGACCGCCAAGAGAGGACCGTTCCGCAATGTCCATGCCTGCCTTGTTTAAGGGGCGCCTGTCGATCCCGGTGATCGGTTCGCCGCTGTTCATCATCTCGGTGCCTGATCTCGTGATCGCGCAGTGCAAGGCGGGTGTGGTCGGCTCGTTTCCGGCGCTGAACGCGCGGCCGCCGGAATTGCTCGACGAATGGCTGGCGCGGATCACCGAGGAACTCGCGGCCTATGACCGCGCGCACCCCGACAAGCCGTCGGCGCCGTTCGCAGTCAACCAGATCGTGCACAAATCGAACAACCGGCTCGATCACGACATGCAGCTCTGCGCCAAGTACAAGGTGCCGATGATCATCTCCTCGCTCGGGGCGCGCGAGGAGCTGAACCAGGCCGTGCACGGCTGGGGCGGCATCGTCTTCCACGACGTGATCAACCAGAAATTCGCGCACAAGGCGATCGAGAAGGGCGCCGACGGCCTCATCCTGGTTGCGGCCGGCGCCGGCGGCCATGCCGGCACCATCTCGCCGCTCGCCTTCGTCGCCGAGACGCGAAAGTGGTTCGACGGGCCGATCGCGCTGTCGGGCGCGATCGGCAACGGCAAGGCGATCCGCGCCGCGCGCATCCTCGGTGCAGATTTCGCCTATATCGGCTCGGCCTTTATTGCGACCAAGGAAGCCAACGCCGTCGACAAGTACAAGGAGATGATCGCCGGCTCGAGCGCCGACGACATCGTCTATTCCAACCTCTTCACCGGGGTGCACGGCAATTATCTGAAACCCTCGATCCTCGCCGCCGGGATGGATCCGGACGACCTGCCGACCTCCGATCCCTCCAAGATGAACTTCGGCACCGACGCCTCCGGCGAACGCGCCAAGCCGAAGGCCTGGAAGGAGATCTGGGGCTCGGGCCAGGGCATCGGCAGCGTCGAGGGCATCGTGCCCGCCGCCGAAATGATCGCGCGCTTCAAGAAGGAATACGACGAAGCGATCGATCCGCCGTTGTAATCGCGCCGAGCTCGAGTGCAGCATGCCTCCCATCTACCGCGTCGACGGCAACAGCGTCGTCACCAGCCCGGACGCCGCCGGACCCTGGGACCGTCGCATGCAGCACGGCTCGGCGCCGGCATCGCTGGTGACGTGGGCGGCCGAGCGCATTCCGACCCCTGTTCCGATGGACATCGCGCGCGTCACGATCGATCTGATGCGTCCGGTGCCGGTCGCGCCGCTCACGATTGCGACCGAGGTTTTGCGCGAGGGCCGCAAGATCCAGCTCTGCGAGATAAAGCTGCTCGCCGACGGCGTGCAGGTAGTCGGCGCCACCGTGCTCAAGATCAGGCGGCAGAGCCTGAACCTGCCCGATGACGTCAAGGAGCTGTCGGTCACGTTGCCATCGCCGGAGGACTCCCTGGTCGAGGACGGTCATGCCGCCACCAGCCCGTTCGTGCGAGCGGTCTCCATGCGTGCCGCGCGCGGCCGGTTCGGCCAGGCCGGCGCCGGCGCGATCTGGTTTCGCGTCGATCATCCCCTGATCGCGGGCGAGGCGATCTCGCAGGCGATGCGCGCCGTGGTCGCCGCCGACTTCTCCAACGGCACCGCCTCGACGCTCGACTTCCGCGCCTGGACCTACATCAACGCCGATCTTACCGTGAGCTTGTCGCGGCAGCCGGTGGGCGAGTGGATTCTGCTCGATGGCGACTCCTGGATCGGCCCAGAAGGCGCGGGGCTGGCAATGTCGCGCTTGGCTGACCGGCAGGGCTATTTCGGCCGGGCGGTGCAGAGCCTGGTGATCGACAAGCGGTGAGGGGCAAGCCCGCGCCTCAGCTTCGCTGTCATGCTCCGCGAAGGCATGGACGCTGCGTCGCATCTCGCGACATTCGCTCACCCCACCATCCGGTCGCGCCCGCTCCAGAAGCCGGCGCGCAGCACCTTCTTGTCGACCTTGCCGACGCCGGTCATCGGCAGCTGCTTGACGAACTGGATCTGCTTGGGCGCGTGCGCCGAGCCCTTGCGCGTCTTCACCAGGTTGATCAACTCGTCCGGATCGGGCCTTGCGCCCTCGCGCGGCACGACGATGGCGGTGACGGCCTCGCCCCATTTCTCGTCGGGAATGCCGACGACAGCGACCATGGCGACGTCGGCATGCTGCGACAGCACGTCTTCGACTTCGCGCGGGAAGATGTTGAAGCCGCCGGAGACGATCATGTCCTTCTTGCGGTCGAGGATGAACATGTAGCCACGCTCATCCATGCGCGCGATGTCGCCGGTGTGGACCCAGCCGTTCTTCAGCGTCTCGGCGGTGATGTCCGGCCGCTTCCAGTACTCGGCCATCACGTGCGGCGCGCGCACGCAGATCTCGCCCGGCTCGCCCGTCTTCACCTCCTGGTCGTTGTCGTCGAGGATCTTGACCTCGCAGGCCGCGATCGGGAAGCCGCAGGACAGGAACAGCTCCGGTGTCTTGGGGTCGTGATCCGCCTTGCGCAGCACCGAGACGGGATAGCATTCGGTCTGCCCGTAAAGCTGCGAGAACACCGGCCCGATGCGCTCGATGCCCTCGACCAGCCGGCTCGGCGACATCGCGGAGGCGCCATAAAGCACCAGCTCGAGCGAAGACAGATCGGTCCTGCCGAGCGCGGGATAATCAAGCAGCACATAGATCATGGTCGGCACGAGCAGCGTGAAGTTGATGCGCTCGCGCGCAATCGTCGCCAGCACGGCCTCGGGATCGAAACTCTTGAGCATGTGCACGGTGCCACCGCGCATCAAGGTCGGCAGCACCTTCGTGCCCGCGACATGGCTGATCGGCGCGACCGTGAGATAGCGCGCGGTGTCGGGGATCTCGAAGTCGGCGAGGATCGCGCCGGCAGCTCCGGCGTTCTCGCGGTGATAGCGCAGCGCGCCCTTGGATTTACCGGTCGTGCCGCCAGTGTAGTTCAGCGTGGCGAGATCGTCAGGCCCGGCGAGGCACCGCGCGCTGGCGTGGCCCTCGATCTCGATCGCCTGCAAGAGGTCGACGCCGTAGTCCGCGGATCCCATGGTGAAGACCGCCTTGAGCCGGCCGGCCTTCGCGGCGAGTTCGCCGCCGCGGTTGCGGAAGGCGGCCGCATCGACCACCAGCATCTCGGCCTCGGAATCCTCCAGCTGAAACAGCTGGTCGTCCAGCGATCCCAGAGGATGCAGCCAGGTGATGCAGAGCCGCGCCAATTGCGCAGCAACGCCCGCGCACCAGCTGTCGGCGCGGTTGGCGGTGAGGAAGGCGACGCGCGCGCCGGGCTGCAATCCAAGCCGCATGAACACAGCCTGCATGCGTCCGATCAGGTCGATGGTGCCCTGATAGCTCAGCGATCCCTCAGGCCAGGCGAAAGCGGTGCGGTCGGGATAGCGCGACAGTGCCCGTAGCGTCTGCGCACAAGCCGGGGACGATGCGTGGAGCGGATCGGACATATGTTTCCTGTTTCCTCGTTGCTTTGTCATCGGCTTCTGGCGTGCCAATGTTGCTGATGAGGCTAGCACAGCGAATGCGGGATGGAACGACGAAGCCCGCAGGGAGGCATGCATGCCGGCGGATCGACTGCAACGTTTCCGCGATCGTCTCGCTCTGCCGCTGATCGCGGCGCCGATGTTCCTGGTGTCGGGGGTCGAGCTGATGGTCGCGGCCTGCCGCAACGGGGTGATCGGCAGCTTTCCGAGCGCGAATTGCCGTAGCGCGGAACAGCTCGACGAATGGCTCACGGCGATCGAAGCCAGGTTGCGGCAGCACGAAGAGCAAACCGGGCGCAAGGCGGCGCCGCTTTGCCCGAATCTGATCGTGCACCGTTCCAACGCGCGGCTGGAGCAGGATCTCGCCGTACTGCTGCGGCACAGGCCGGAGATCGTTATCACCTCGGTCGGCTCCCCCGCACAGGTCGCAAAGCCGCTGCATGATGCCGGCGCATTGGTGTTGGCGGATGTCGCCTCGATCCGCCACGCCGAGCGTGCAGCGGAAGCCGGTGTGGACGGGCTGGTGCTGCTCACGGCAGGCGCCGGCGGGCAGACCGGCTGGCTCAACCCGTTCGCCTTTGTCCGCGCGGTGCGCGCATTCTACGACGGCATCATTGTGCTTGCGGGCGGCATCAGCGACGGCCGCGCGCTGCATGCCGCCGAAGTGCTCGGCTGCGATCTCGCCTACATGGGCACGAAGTTCATCGCGACGCGCGAGAGCATGGCCGATGACCGCCACAAGCGGATGCTGGTCGAGAGCAGCGCCGACGACGTCCTGCTCACCACCGCCTTCACGGGACTGCAGACCAGCATGCTGAGGCCGTCGATCGTGGCCGCAGGTCTCGATCCCGACGACCTGTCGGCGCACGGGGCGATCGACATCGCCAAGGACATCGACGTCGCCGCCCGCGAGAACCGGCCAAAACGCTGGCGCGACATCTGGAGTGCTGGGCATTCGACGTCGGGCGTGACCGACGTGGTGACCGTGGGCGATCTCGTTGCGCAGACGCGCGCGGAATATCGCGAGGCCGGCGGGCTGTAGTCCCCGTACAAATCCGGAGTCCTAGAGAGGCGCCGTCTCCCGATCACGATTAATCCCGCGCTCTTCCGTCCCGCTCACTTAACGGCAGATTAAGAAAAGGTCCCTTTCAGACCCATTAAATCTCATTAATTAACTCCCAAAAAGGTCATTATCTCCTTGGTCCAATGAACTTTTTCTGTTCAAGACCATTAACCTTGGTTAAGATCCGTGAAGGGCTCGGAGTTAATTGAGAGTTAATTACTGGACTTACAGGGCATGGGAATAAATTCCTAACAGAGCGATCGGTTCGTCATGGCACGCCCTCGAAGCGATGGGAGCCCGGCAGCGGCTCCGGACAAACGCAAACTGAGCAACTTCGTCATCAACTCTCTCAAGCCGAGGGCGAAACCCTACACGGTGTGGGACACGAGCATGCGAGGGTTCGCCCTCGTGGTCCACGCGTCGGGCAGGAAAGTCTGGAAGGCCATCTACTCTCGGAGGGGGCGACCACGGTGGTATCACATCGGCGATGCATCGGTCATCAGCCTCGCAGATGCCCGCCAACTGGCAGGCACCATCCTACTGCGGGCGAGCAAGGGTGAGGACCCGCAAGCCGAGCGCAAGGCGGAGCGGCTGTCCGGGACATTCGAAGAGCTGGCTGCCAAGTATCGCGACTACGCCGAGCACAAGAAGAAGCGAAACAAGAGCTGGGAGCAACCTGACTATCTCGTCAAGAAGCATCTCCTGCCGCGATGGGCCAAGCTTCAGGTCACCGACATCAAGCGATCCGACGTGAGGACAATGATGGCCGCGATTGCGGCACCGATCGTCGCCAATCAAACGTTAGCCGCCGCGTCCGCGATCTTCACGTGGGGCGCGAAGGAAGAGTTGATCGCGTCGGGGTTCGTCAATCCCTGCATCGGCGTCGAGCGCAACGCGACCAACGAGCGCGAGCGGATCTTGGCAGACAGCGAGCTACCGAAATTCTGGGCCGCGTTCGACGACGCGGGTCTGGTCAAGAGCAGCGCGCTGAAGATGATCCTGCTCACCAGGCAACGACCGGGCGAAGTCAGCCACATGCGGGTAGAGCACCTCAAGGATGGCTGGTGGGAGATGCCGGGTGAGCGGGACGTCAGGCTGGATTGGCCCGGGACGAAGAATACCAAGTCAAACCGGGTCTGGCTCTCGAAGACGGCACGAGAGATCATCAGTGCGATGGATGCGACCGGCTTCGTGTTCACAGGTCAGCGCGGTGGAGCGATCTCCGGCCTCGATAAGGCGATGCGGGATATCTGCAAGCAGCTCGGAGTTGAACGAGCAACGCCGCATGATCTCCGCCGGACCTGCGGCTCCACCATCACCGGTCTCGGTTTCGGCAGGGACGCGATGGATCGCATCCTCAATCACGTAGAGGGTTCGACCACAGATATCTACGATCGCCACAAGTACGCGAAGGAAGATCGCAAGATCATGGAGAAGGTGGCGAGCAAGATCATGGGCTGATAGGACGGCCGGGAACCCAGAAATAATATTTACTAGTTAGTCCTGAATAGGTTATATTAAGGACAAGCGGTGACCGCCGCGATCAGCCCGTGCTTCTCGCGCCCAGCGAGGCTTATAAATCCAAATCGGGGCGCCCACTTGAGCCGTGAGGTTCGTGGGCGTTTTTTGTTTTTTACGCCCCGCTTTCGGCTCCTCATTAGGAGTCCGCTTCAAAATGAAGAAGCCAAAACCTGAAACCAAAGTCCGCCTCGTGTTCAAACCTGAGGTGCTAGATCGCGTCGGCGTATCTTATCCCCTTCTTTGGGATTGGATGCGGACCGGCAGGTTCCCCATGAGCCGCGAGGTCGGTGGGAAAGTTGCATGGATCGCATCCGAGATCGACGACTGGATCACGGGCAGGCCGCAGCGGAAGTACAAAACTCGCGCTGAGGAGGTGGAGGCGACACAAAAGTAAGCCCCGCTGAGGCATGGGAGGAAGTGACATTGACTGACAAAGAACAGCGGGACGAAGCCGAGAGCAATCTGTCGATTTAATCAGGAGGAACGACGCCCAAAATTTCGCCGTGGAGATTGTCTGCCAAAAAGGACAATAGTTAGTGACCCTGACCGATTACGATATCGCCGCTAAGAACCTGCCAGCGGTAAGGGCGTCGGTTATGGCAACTCCTTCATCGAGGCCTGGACCAATATCACGCCGACATTGAGTGAGGATGAGCTTGACGACAACTTCACACACAGGGAGAGGAGAACATTTCAATGAAGGGATATTACCATGGACTACACAACAAAAATCCGCGACCGCGATGTCGGCCGGGTCGCGGAGAGAAAAATTACGAGGAGTCGTGAACAGCCTCGTTCTATCACCAGGTCGCACCTGAGTAAATGTACAATCTATGCGTGTCCGGCCGCCCTCGGTTGCCGGACCGCTGGCGAGTTGTTGCGGGCGTGGAGAAGGATCAATCCCCAGACGTCGCTGCATCTTGGAGACGCGTACAAGGCGCTGTGCTCTTGACGTGCAATGGGAACCCTTGCTGCCGACCTCGCGAAGGAGGTCCGTCATGAAAGACGACTCACAAGTCGTTCTGATCCGGAGACGCTATCTGGTGACGTGGCGAGAAACTGCCAAAGGCGGGTTTGGAATTCCGAGCCTCTACAACGCGAGGATCGCGATCGATGCCCTCGGCATCGAGTGCAGCTACGATACATTCCACGAAAAGCTCCTCGTGGGCTTTAAAGGGGATGCCGCAAAGCACGAGCTGACGCAGATCGAAGGAGAGGTGTCTGACCACGTCATCATCAGGCTCAGGCAAATCCTCTCGGAGCAGTACGGCTTCGACTTCACGGAGCAGTACGTCAGAGACGCGGTGATTTCCTTGGCGCTGGAGAACTGCTTCGACCCCGTCTGCGACATGCTCGATGAAGCCGAAGCCGACTGGGACGGCATCGAGCGACTCGATGCGATGGCTGTTGACTACTTCAAGGCCGCTGACACGAAGCTGAACCGGGCCTTCGTTCGCAAAATGATGATCGCGGCGGTTCGGAGGGCTCGCCATCCCGGCTGCAAGTTCGACAACATCGTGGTGTTCGAGAGCCCGGAAGGTTGGTTCAAGAGCACCGCCATTCGCATATTGGCAGGAGACGAGAACTTCTCGGATCAGAGCATTCTCGGAGCTAAGGACCGGGAGATTCAGGAACAACTGGCGGAAGTGTGGATCCACGAGAACGCCGACTTAGCAGGCATGAAGAAGGCAGAGGTGGAGCAAGTCAAGGCATACGCGAGCCGGCAAATCGACAGAGGAAGGCCTGCGTATGGAAGATTCCCGAAGAAGCAGCCACGGCATTGCATCGATGTCGGCACCACGAACAAAATGTCCGAGTATCTTCAATCACCGGACGGCAACCGAAGATTTTGGCCGGTGAAGATTACCAAGTGCGTCGATCTTGAAAAGTTACAGCGAGATCGATTGCAGCTGTGGGGCGAAGCCGCGAGGTGCGAGTCGCAGGGAGAGAGCATCACGCTTGGCGAACTCTGGAATGATGCCGTGAAGGCTCAGGAACAGCGACGCGTCAAGGATTCGTGGGAGCCTGTCCTGGCAAGCCTCACTCCTCAAAAGGTGGTGGCAGACCCCGATGGCTTCGAAAAGAAGGTGGTCCACGAGGTGAAAAAAGCGGAAGTGAACGGTCAGGTGTCTACTCAGTGGCGGGCATCTACTGCAGACTTGCTGAACTTCGCCTTGGGCCTCCGGCCCGGTCACCAGAATAGAGGTCACTCAATGAGGCTATCAGACGCAATGAGGAACATCGGCTGGGAGCGACACTCGCACGGAAAGGTCACCATCGATGATAAGCAGGTCAACGGCTACTTCTGCGATGTCTATTGCTATCCGCAAAAAAGCTGACCATCTGACCCAAATGACCTTTCTACAATCCTAGACTCCCCCGGCAGGATGCACGGATATGTACCCTTTATCCTCTATGCTCTAGAACTCTCTAAATCTTAAAGAGGTCATCTAGGTCATTTAGGTCATCTATACAGGCCTAGTTCCAGGCTTAATTTGCTAGCTGACCTCCTACATGACCTCGATTTTGAGGTCAGCCCCCCTGCCACGAGGAAGGAAAATCACCCGACCCCTGCCACATTGCGTCCGGCCCGTCGTGGTTCAAGCGCGCCGTGGTAGCGCGATGACACAGGGGGTACCCTCACCGAACCCCTGTCAGCCCGCCTGAGGGCCCCATGAAGCCAGAGGTTCCCGCATTGACGCCAGAGCAGCAGGCCGCAGCCGTAAAGCTCCGCGAGACAGCTTTCCCAGAATCGCCAGGGCCATGGCCTGCGAAGATCATCTGGGTGTTCTTCCACCCGCGGCCGCCGCGAAAGCCGCGAGCACCGAAATCAAAAAGGACCATGGGTCCAATTTGCCATCACCCCCATTTCACGGCAGCGTTCCTGTCCGCCGTGAGGTTCGTCGCAAGGACGGCTAGGCCATCAACTCACGCACGATGAGATGTATCTGAAACTCGCTGAGGCGGTAAAGAACACGGCATGACGACCAAGCTACCGTGGCACGTACCAAAAATTATTGATCGCGGAATTCGAGTACCGCCGAAGAAGAACACGTGGCCTACCTTCTTCGAAATAGTTGGCAAGCACTTCGCCTCGCACCAAACTTTCCCTGTCGTTTATCCAGAAGTGAAGATCACTCCCACCTGCGTCGTGAGAAGGCGCCTCTTAACGCGCAAGCGCGTCGGAGAGCTTCGGGCCCGCCGCCGCACGAGAGCGGACAGGCATGACCCCGTCGAATTTCGTCACATCCCGCTGCCTCGCTCGGTGATCGATCAAATTGCCGCCGACTTGAGGATCAAGCGGGCCGATGACGAGCCGGTCACCGATAAGCAATGGGACAAATTAATCAACGACGTGATCGCGACCATCGTCGTGAAGGTGGTGACCCGAAAATAATTGGTAACGCGTTACGCGAACGTGGGATTTGATGGCGTATAGTAATGATTTTAGGAAGCCGTGCCGTTGAGGAAATGAAACGCCATGAGCGCGCTAGTTCACAAGACGACTGAAAGCGATGTCGATCTTAATCGGCTTGACTTCATCCTGTCAGAACCTTTGCCTGATCATTACGACGATATCGTCGGAAATTCCAAGGATACAAAAACCGGCGGCTGGGAAATTCCTCAAAGAAATCTTCCGGCGCTTGCTTTTCATGATTCTAAATCGATCGTTGGTCGCTGGGATGGCGTGAGATGGGAGCGCGGTGCCTTGCGTGGGCGTTTGGTTCTAGCTCCATCTGGGACTTCAAAAATTGTGGATGAGGTGCGGGCTCTTATAAAAAGTGGCTGCCTAAAAGCCTGTTCAGTCGGTTTTCGAGCGCTCGAACGCCTGCCGAGACCTACTGGCGGCTGGCATTATCTTAGGCAATTATTGATCGAGTGCAGCCTTGTAGCGACACCAGCCCTGCCGAGCGCACTTTTGGAAGCCAAGCGGCTCGGCGTTTCCAATGAAACGATCAAGAAGATTTTCAAGGAGCAGAACGAGAACCGTACTATCGCCGAACGAATTAAACAGGCGCGTGCCAACGTCAAGCACTACAGCGCTCAAGAGAGAGCAGCCGTCATCCGTAAGGCGAAAGAGGTACTTGCGCGATCATCTAAACACCAGCAGAAGGCGAACTCGAAAACTCAACCGAAGTTGCTGCCGGCAAGATTACCGCCTCTGTTGTCGCCACAACAAAAGGAGAGGATCGAGCAAGACAAATACAACGCTGAAGTTCTCCGACGGGCGAGAGAGCAGGTCAAAATATACGAGAAGGAAAAGGTGGCGCGAAAGCATCAGGAATACCTGGCGCGCAGAGACCCACCGACATTAGATATAGAGTCCTACGTCACTTGGCGCGGACAGAAATTTCCATATCGCGGTTGAGATAGTCGAAAGATGAAGAGCAGCATGATAAAGAATATCATTATTGAATTCGGCGATGACCTGATGGTGGGACCTGACCTGACCGAGGAAGAGTGGCAACAATTATTGCAGGGCCACCGTGAAGCGGCGATTGAACAACTGCGAATCACGTCTGTGATTGACGAGCGCTATGCCGATATCGAACGTGCAGCATGCGGTTTGTTTTGGCATACCGATGTTGTTGGAAGGGTGCAGTGATGAATGGCGTTGTCGCGGTGATAGTTGACGGGGTTTGGCAGCCGCTCCCGCTTAGCGATGGGCACAACGCGATCGATGCAAGGAATGATTCTTATGTGGTCAATTCGTCAACCAATGAGGTTGATCAGATTGTTTCGTTTTTAAGTC
The DNA here is from genome assembly GCF_023074095.1 of Bradyrhizobium sp. 137. Classification (NCBI taxonomy): domain Bacteria; kingdom Pseudomonadati; phylum Pseudomonadota; class Alphaproteobacteria; order Hyphomicrobiales; family Nitrobacteraceae; genus Bradyrhizobium; species Bradyrhizobium sp. 137. Next base: position 53,018 of record NZ_JADPKU010000046.1, on the reverse strand, counting down.
AAGTCATTCGGCGGGCGCAATCTTTGTCAGATCAGGATCAGCGCAGGGTGCGGGATTTTGTTTGTGCTACTCAGTCGATGCTAACCGCGACAACGTATCTGCCCAAATGTGATCAAACGAAATTCGAGTCCGCTTTGCGAGATGTAGCAGCGAGAAATGGATAAGGTCCATGTCGATCCAAGATGCACATGTTTCGACTGAGGAAAGCCGCAACATGCTCATCGCAGAGATGCTGATCGCGGAAGAAATGCAATTGTACGAAACGAATTGGAGATGTTATGTGCCGAGATATGCACAAATCGTATGAATTCAGCGGTGTGAACTTCAGATATTCTACTCGATGCGATGCAAATCATACGAAGCATTTGAGCAATGAGTTGCGAGCGGAGGTTCGTGCACCCGTCTCGTTGAGCGCGACCTTAGCGATGATGATACCGACGAGCACGTCAACACCATCTCGCTAAGGGACGCTGCTCTTTCCTAAGTGGTTGGAGTCCGCGTGTTGAGGGCAGTTCAGGCTTCGCGAGCGGCCAGCGTTCTTTCTTCTGCCGGCCGCTCGACAAAATGACAGGGGCCAGGGGGGCGTATCAAAACAATAGACCGTTTTGGATCGCGGATCACGTGCTGGTCCAAACCTTATAAAAGGACTTTATTCTTGAGGGAATTATTCAGCGTCACAACTTAGAAGGAGCGCGTATGCTACAACGAGGACGCAAATCCGCAGCGGCGGCCAACGTACTCAGATTGAGCGTCAGTGGCGAGCCAGCCCGACTGTCCCCACCGTCATATTTGAGCAAACCTGAGAGGTCCTTGTTCGTAGAAATTGTCGGCGCTTGCGACCTGAGACACTTCGTTGAGTCAGACCTTCCACTTCTCTGCAGCTATATACAAGCCACGCTCGTAGCGAGAGCAGGGCCCGGCGAAGACCTCAAGGCCTGGGAGAGTGCCGTCAAGTTTCAGTGCATGCTGTCAACCCGATTGCGTCTGGCTCCGCAGTCGCGAAGCGACCCCGTCAAGGTTGCCCGGCAAGCTCGAGACCATACCGATCATCAGAGTCGCAAGCCGTGGGAGAATCGGTGATGGACGATCTCGGAGCCTTGATCCGTCGCGACGTGTATCTCCACTCGCTGCTGCCGCTTGACGTTGGAGAATTCACTGATGACAATCTCATCGACAAGCTCAACACCATGGAACTGGTGATGGCGGAGATCATGGCCAACACCCGTGCCATGCAGTCGATGCTAGGAGTTAAAGGAGACGGCTGATACCCAGTGACCAAAAGAGAGGCATACTTTTCATGAAGTCCGCGCGTTAAGGCATGAGCTAGAGCAGCGAGCGAAACGAGGCTTCTGAACACGACGTTTCATCCCGACCTGAGTAGGCTGAGTCGAGCGCAAGCAGTCAAACTCGCGATGTCGGCCCATCGGGGTAAAGCGGACCGCGCAACTGCGCGCCCCCAAGTCCGAAAATGACCCTAAGGCGACCTTGGCAGCGCGCTTCCGATCGCGCCTAGATGCGAACCTCAGATGTGAGGAGCAGGGCAACTGATCGTGTTGATGGCGGTACTCGGGTTGTCGCCTGACGACACCGCTACTATATTTAAGGTGGGTGAATACTTGCCTCGGCGCGCGCTTTGGAATCTGGAGCCTCGTTGATGCATCATGGTCTGATGCTTGGCATTGCCGTACTCGCGACGCTTATCGCCCCAGGCACAAGAAATTGTGCGGACGCTAGATCTCTGGCCGAGGTGCGGCAGACCGGTATCCTACGCCTCTGCGCCAACCCATCCGCACTTCCTTATTCGAACCTCACCGATAGAGGCGGTCTTGCCGGATTCGAAGTCGAACTCGCGGAAGCGTTGGCGCACGAGATGGGATTTGAGCTCGGTGTGACCTGGGTTCGAAACGCCGGTGATATTAAGAACTCGGATTGCGATATCTTGATGGACGTCGTCGCCTCCGCCGCAAGCTACGATCGGGAGGGACTTACCGGGCCGCTGACAACCCATCTACCTCTTCGCTTTTCGAGACCTTACGCAGACAGCGGTGTTGTCCTCGTCATTTCATCTCGATCTTCGGTTCGTCGGCTTAACGATTTGCACGGTCAGAAGATTGGCGTCATGGTTGGCACCATTGAGCACGAGTGGTTGGCCAAACACGACTTCCGCGTTTCGGTCTTCGCCTCTCAGGAGGACATAATTGCCGCGATCGAGGCAGGCGAAATCGAAGTCGGCGCCACAAACCCCGTGATTGTCGGCTGGTATCGGCACGAACACCCCAGCACGGCAGTAAGGATACCCGACGGATACGAGCCAGAACCGGCACTGCGCTGGAGTGTTTCAGTCGGGCTTCGCCGAGCGGACGATGCGCTGCTTGCAGCCGTGGATGCTGCGGTGTCACGAGTGGTCGAGCAGCAGATACCAGCGCAGATCTACGCGAAGTATGGCATTACCTATCTACCCCCTTCCGGCGCAGGTCTCCAGTAAGGATGCAAAGCCTGGTGCGACTGACACTACGACCACTGCTCTATCCTCACGGTACAAGCAAGGCTAGATGCCTTGATGATGTTAAGGCGTCTGCTCACGGACAGGAAGCCGCACTGTGCTTACTGAACAGTTCTTCCGCTTATCGCCCCGTCAGCGAAGTAGCGGCGCATCCCATCAAGGTCCGGTTAGTGAAGCACAGCGGAATAGATTTGCTCGCGGTGAGTTCTTCGGATTTTGACCCGAGGCGGACCCGGCGAGTGGTTGCGAATGGTCACGACATCCTGTCGAGTTCAGCAGCGCCGCTGGGGCCGTCATGCATGCCAAACGGACCTCCGACAGCGCCATGGATTCTTGAGTCTGGCTAACTGAAATCTCGAGCCGGCCCTCGGATGCGGACATTCCAGGTGCGACAGACCTCCGGGTAAGATGGCCGATTCGCGGAGTGGTTCGATCACCACGATTCGGCAGGTAGTGGTTCCACCGCAGCAATTCCACTTTGCATCTCGCGCGACATCAGCCGTTTGGTCGCCGGACCGGAGCTGCGTTATGGTGTGCATCCTCTGCAATGAAATCGGATGTCAGGAGCGGGTTGTCGTTGCCTTGGTTTGCTTAATCGAGTTGAGCATCGTCGCGGCCGTAATCAGCAGCAGGATGCCGAAGAAACTGAGTGCGATCTGCATTGCAAGCTCATCTGAGATTTTGACCAGCGCTATGTGGCTGGCAAGCGCGAGCAGAACGCCGAGGCAATAGATTGCCAGGGGGTTCTCGCCGCAGCGGATCGCCCCGCGCATCACCGGCGTCGACAGCCCTCGCCAATTGCGAGGCACAAGCCATACCGCCAAAATCGCAAGGGCAATAAAATGCAGCAATCGCAATGGATCGAGGTCCGATTTGCCCGCCAGATAAGGCAACTTCGCCAGGATCTGTGGGACAAGCACCTCCGGTGGTCCGATGCTCCAACCCAATGCGATAGTCAGGCTGAAAGCCAGATAGAGAACGGCAAGTCCAATCGCCCAGCGTGAGCTCAACCGCGGCCAGAACTTCTTGCCCTCCGTGACACACCACGCACCAAGCACAACCAGCAACTGCCAAGCAAGCGGATTGAAGAACCAAGCGTTGTTCGGCCACGCCGGAACGGTCCAGCCGAAAAGATGCACCGACGCATAAAGCAACAGCGAGGCGCCGAGCGCCACGTTCGGCACTCGGAGCATCAGCCACAGCAGTGGCGCGAACAAAAGATGGAAAATCACGAAGAGAGGCAAGACGTCGGTGTTGACAGGACGGTATTGCAGCATCGCCGCTTGCGCGAGCGTCGCTCCCGGATGTTCCAAGAGAATGCGCGTATTGGTCTCGTCGGCAAGCCGGCCGCCGCCTGCGAGGTAAACCACCACGGCGCAAGCAAGAATGAGCAGCAGAAAAGCGGCGTAAATGTCCCAGCTACGTTGCAGCGTACGGCCGAGCACGCCCGTCCATCCGCCGCGCTCGTGCGCCTTGCCGTAGGCGATCGCGCAGGTCACGCCCGAGGCGAACATGAACACTTCCGCGCTATCGCTGAAGCCATAATTTCGCAGCGTCAGCCAGCTTCCGATGTTGTTGGGGATATGGTTCAGAAAGATGCACCAGAGCGCGATGCCGCGGCAAACATCGATTCGTAGGTCGCGGCCGGGCACTTTCAGCTCCGGAAGCGCGCTCGTCCTAGGCGCAGGTGTCGCGAGCAACTCAGGTTCGAGGTGCAGAAGCCGACCGAGCAACACCTTGGCATCGGGTTCAATCTCCGCCGGCGTTCGGCGAAAGTCAGTGTTCGGCGCGGCGCTATCGCGATGCTTGTCGAGGTCGACAGGCGCTTCACGCCATCGCATCGGCTCCCGGGCATCCGAAAGATCGACCGAACTGATCGTCACCATCTCGACTGAAGGGCTGCGGGATGGCGGCGCAGGCACCTTCATCATGGTGGCGACGGGCCGAAAGGACGGCAATGACAAGCCTTCCGTCGACTCTTCTTCGGTAATAACCTCATATGAGCCGGCCGGTAATAGTCGTTCAGCGCTTGCGATCCGGAATGGGTGCTTGAACACTACCGTTTCGCTCCGCGATCGGGTCATCACCATGATCATTCTCGCAGATTGGCCACGAGGTGCCGCCGTAGCCACTAGCACAGGGGCGATGTCGCCGGGTGCAAGCGACGCCATTCAGCTCTTCGGGCGAATGCGTTCCGATTGAAAACTCAATTGGCCTCCACAGTGAGTGGAGAGCGCTGAAGCTATTTTTCTTTTTCTACGCTTCGTCCCGCTGGAGTACAGCTCCGCGCCAGCGTCACAATCGAACACTCGCAACGGTGCGCTCTTTGTGCCCGAATAGCTATCTGTTTCTTTTATTCGGGTCATCGACCAAACCCAGTCGTGAACTGGCAGCCCCCATTACTGATTCCAATCGGCTCTGGCTCTCCAAGGCGTATGCTGTTGGGCTCGTGAGCATCATGTCGACTTCAGGCAGTTTATCACGCAGAACTCAACGGCTGGGCCGCACTGCACGACGAAACAGGGTCTCCATTCAGAGCCTTCGGGCCTGAAGATCACCCTGATCGCGAGAGGTTGGCGCAAACTGACGTCTTGAAGTGCGAATACGACCTCGGTGGGGTATCGCGATGAATTGCCCTGATGTGGAAGTTATTCATTAGGTGCTCGAACGGAAACGGCGTAGCTTGTTGACTTGGCCGAGTGGATTGCTTGTCCGAGAGAGCTGCCCAAAAACGGCGACACACCGAAGTCGCCGCTTCCACCAAATGGCAGCCCAGTGCCGTCGGTAGGCACACGTCATCCTGAACATTGATATTCAAATCGCATCACGATGCGCTCAGGCAGCGCCTGCGTGCGTTGGGCGACCAATTACAGAGCAAGAAAGGCGAATATCATGAGAATGAGCATTGCAGTTGTTGTTAGCGCTTTGTCGTTTGGGGAGAGAAAGTTGGCGAAGTACGCCCGCGTCGCCACTACCACGTGGCTCGGCCCCTCCGTGCTGATCGTGGCGCACATTCTTGAAAGAATCGGACTTGCCATGGTCGGGGCCGCGGGCGGTCTGTACGTGGCCGTAGGAATGATGCGCATGGAGAACGGTTTTTTTCGAAACGAATGGATCGTCTTGTTGATGATGCTTTACGGGGGCTTTGGCTTTTACGTGGGCATCGATCTGCCTAGCCGTCTTGCGCAGACAGTAAAATCCACCAGACCGGGAGAATGGAGCTTTGGCACCGACGCGGCGGCGATAGCTAGCGGGGCCGGAACTTTCTTTGCCGCGACAGCGGTGTTTCTCTCCGTTGGCATCATTGTCTTTGACCACATCATGCGGGATGGATTCAGCGTTATGGTGGCATGCTGTTGGGTGCTAGGCACTTCGGTTCAGATTGCTGCCGGCGCCATAGGCCGCAGCAAAGTCATGGTCGAGGATGGTCAGTGAGGACCAAGATGTGGGGTAAAGATAAATCAATGTCCCTTTGGACGGCCGAGAAGCTAGGCGAGAAAGCCAAGGCAGACGCTGAGAACGACAACTACAATCCACCACATTCGTGGTGGCCCGGCCGATACAGCGTTGGTACCGAAGCCCGCGACAAGTACGACAGAGCTTTTAATCTTCATCACAGCGACAAGGACGAGTGCTAGGCCACCTCAGGCGACCTCTTTCATTCGGCCGGCAAGCTGAAATGCTATCAATGAGAAGAAGGCAGGGAATGGCCGACAAGGTGGACGGGTCTAATCTCCGCTACAGCATCGGGGTTGTAGGCGTACTGAAACGACGCTCGTCCAGAACGGACCTCCGCTCGGATGGCCCCCGTCACGTGCCTGAACTGGACCATGTGTAAGTTTGCGTGCCGATGGGTGCGGGATCACGATCTTTGTTTGGTTTGTCCGGGACGGACAGGCAGGGAAACGAGGACGCCGCATAACGCGCAGGGGAGCATGTGCATGTGGTGGAGGAGGTCGAGAGACGGCTCAATTCCATCCGACGCCATGCGGACGCGGCGCGAGATAGGTCGAGCATCCCTTCGGCTCGATCAACGCCCGCGCGGGGAACTCCGTCAAACGGCGCCGCCGCGCGGCGCTATGAATACGTTGGCCGCTACTTAGACGACCGACGCGAAAACATCGGCGGCCTGCAACGATTGTCGACCACGGCCGCCTCTGAGCTATCCGTTTCCACAAAACCAAGACCCCAAGTGGCCCTGCGGCCGTCCCGTAAACCGAGGACTAATCGTCGCCATTAATATTTGGAATATGAGCATTATTGACCAGTGAGCGCGGCACTTTGGGTGCATACTGCCACTCATCGAAGAGTGAGTTAATTGCCGTTGGTTCCATTATATTGGCCCGAGGTCCTCAAATGAGTTCTCTTAAGCGGCGCATTGAAGCCGCCGTCGACTCGCGCATTGCAGCCCTCACCGAAGTGCGAATTGCAGCCGTCGCTGCGACGGCGGCTAATTTAAGAACTCAGTTGGACGAATTGGACCAGCTGCGCGATCAGATCAGAGTGTCTGGGCTGAGATTGCGGGCGACGACTATTGGCGGACGAGGATGCGAAGCGAGACGCTCGGGTCGAGGCGACCGAAGGAAATGACCTCTCCGTTGCACTAGGCTGGCCACCTAACTATACGTAGTCATGTTCGTTTTTTTGATGCAGCGGTCACAATAGTTAACTAACGTGGTTCTATCGTCGGCCCATCTTCGGCAGCTATCCGACGACTGTGAGCAGAAGACTCGCGCCTTTTCAGCGTGAGTAGCCATGCCAAAAAACTCTCCCCGCCCGATCTGCCCGAACTGCGGTAAGCCGATGCACTTCGTTATCGTCAAGACAGGCGGTCGTAAGTTTCGGTGTATCAAGTGCGACGACATTGATCCAATGCAGGTCCCGGAGTTTCAAGCCTGGACCACCAGCGAATTGCGCCCGCCGAAAACGACATGAAGGGCACCTCGTACAACATCAGGGTATAGAGTACACCGTAGTCCAAACGGCCAATCCTTTCAGCACGATCGGCGCCATGGGACTGCGCCGCAAGGTCTCAGTCTTCCGGTGTGAACACTGCCTGCGAATAGAGAACGAGTAAGGTCGCTTCACGGCCTCACGTGGCCTGCTTTAGTGTGCAATTTTGCTCAGACCCCACGCTAGGGATGTGCAATTTGTGTCAGCATCGGGGTTTTGCTCACCCTCCCGGGGCTGGAATGCCGCCGTCCGCGCTTATTTAAGCGGGCGGCGTTTTTGCTATGAGAACGGTCGCCCGGCTAAGTCGCTTCCACATGGCACCGCGCGGGAGGAGATGGATCCGAAGAGCCGCCCAGCCGTCCGGTTCGCACAGGAGTGGCTGAGATCGCCCGGGCTACAGCCGCCGGAATAGACTCTTCGGCGTGCAGGCTTCAGTGGACGTGAGTTGGCCCGCGTATATCCGAAAACGTCCCGGCGTCGTCATGCGCAGCGTTCCCGACATATCCACCATGTAGCCTAGTGCAATCAAGCGGTCGGCGTGTGCTGCGGGGATTGGGGCAGCCCGGCCATTTACAGGCACGTTGCCAAGCAAAAGCAGCGATGCGAACTCTTCATCAGTTAACATTTCTATTTCTGATGCCATGACCCTTATGGTGGACCGCTTCGGCAATCCTGCATGTTCAATTTTGATCAGACCTCGAAATAAAACGCAGCCGCGTAAGTTGGCGGCCTCTTCATTATAGAGCTGTCATGGAACTCAAGAGTATGATGCGCGAGGTACTTCGCCTCGGTTCTAGTGATGGAATCCGAGTCTTTCACGCCCGCTTTTTCGCTCGCTTTTTCCGACCCCCACGTAGCGCCATGTTGATTTGTTGCTCGCCCTGCGTGAACTCCAAAACCTCGATGATCTTGTAGTGTGGTGTACCATCGTCGGTTGCTGCTGGAGTGATTTCCATTCTAACCTTATACCGATCATTCATGAAGGCCGCGCCACGCTTTACGGCATCCTTCGCGATGTTCGTCCCTTTAATGTCGGCGTAGATTGGCTTTCTTTTATAAATGAACCGCCAGTTCGGAGCCTTCGTGTCGAACACCGGTCCGTGTGAATATAGGACTGCCGTTACGATCTTCGGCGTTTGCTCCTCATCCTCCTCGACTGGATCTAATCCGCCAGGATCTTCACACGAGGCGATGATGGCCTGTACATCTTGCTCCTCGTAGACACTGACTGGCTTGTCGTCCTGAAGAAATTCGATCGCGTGAGCTTGGTTGTGGTTCTTGATCGGCGCGAGCGTGCCTTCTACAGCTTCTAACACGCTGGGATTCTGCGCGAGACGAAACACGTCCTTGCCGATTTGCAGCGTGTGTCCAGAACCTTCGAGCTTGATAATGAGCGCGCCTGGCGAGTCCTTTGCTTCTTGCACCGATTCGACCTTGCGGCCATTGCGCCACTTCAAATATCCGAACACGCCACCCGCGACTGTGCCACCGAGCACACCGATTTTCTGCAGAACGTCACCGGCCTTTTTCACGCCCTCGTCGTTCAGGAAATCTTTCACCTGATCCAAAATAGTTTGTAGTGTCTCGAAATTGATCAGAAAACATTTGTGCTCGAACTCGGAGTTCACCAGAACCTTCATGCGTGCCCGGTCCTGATTAAGTTCGGCATTCGCGGCGCGGATCAATTTTCCGAACGCAAGTAGCGCCGGGGCTAGTGCCTCGACATCCATACTGTGATCGCTGTCGTCATCACCGACATACGCGACTTGGAACCGCTTGCGGTTCTCCTCGCCGTCTGTGCCCTCAGCCAAGTGATTCCCCCACAAAGTCAGCCGGGGCACAATCCTACATTGAAAAGGAACCGTCTACTGAACCTGTTGACTCCGTGTTCATGGTCTGTTCTATCGTTGATTTATGGCTGTGGGGACCATCGTCGAGGCTTGGCAACTCGGCTACGGGCTCACCTGTTGAGCCGCCTACGCCCTGGGATTCTTGCGTTGGAATTCGGAGCTCACATCATGACGGGACGTGTCCCATCAGCAGGAAGTGTCCGAGCAAGTGGGCTCATGGCTTGGGCGTCGGCGCTGCCTGACCGCGATACTGGCTCTCTGTGCCCCAAAAGAAAAGCCCAGCCGGGGTTAACCGATGGGGGCCAAAGTCTGATTGGCACCAATTTTGGCACGGTGCCGATCGCATCGAACATAGAAGAGCGGAGAATGTTCCAGAGAAGAGAAGTTGTATTTGCTGGAACTAATATGCTCTGTTCATTTTTGGACAGTCGGGAACCAATTACCTCCGCACGAGTCATCTAGGATTGGTTTGGGGGACGGGACTTCGTAAATGCCAACTAACGAATACTACTTGCGACAAGCCGAAGTTACGGCGCGTATGGCATTAGCCGAGTCCGACCCGGTCAGAGCCGAAGCTCTCCATGTACTTGCGCTAAAGTACTTCGATAAAGCCGAGAAGGCGCGGGCAGGACAAATGACACCGGCGTACCAAATCCCCGGCGGAGGAAAAGATCGGGACCTAGAGAAGTAACGTCCGTGGTTGAGATGATTGGCGACGTCGGCTTCGCGATAATGGGAAACCACAGGAGCAGCGCGAGCGGGCCAAGCTCATCAAGGTTGCCGAAACAACTCTGAGGCAAGGTCGTGGGCGACCCGCCCCACCTCGGAGGAAATGAGTTAATCAAGAGTTAATTTCTGATTTGACCAGCGCAAGAAGTCGCTGTCACAGAAGGACTTCTGGCGTCCGCTACCTTAACGGCAGATTAACCATCGCCCGCCAACAATCCCGTCACGGCCGCCAATCAGGACCGAGAGGGACAGGCGATGGACTTCAACTATCTCGACGGCAAGACAGCCGCGACGCTGGACGAAATCCGCGTTCGCGTGGCCCACGCGCTCGCCCGCCACCCGCTGTGCCGCAACGTCCGCTTCGACATCGTCAGCGTCCCCCGCACCCGCCGGGGCGGCAACTGGACCGTGACGCTGCAATCGGTTGAGCCGCGCGCGGTCTGGGAGGCCTCCGAGATCGTGGCCGACATCCAGGACGCCTACGATCTGGCCCGAGCTGCCTGATTCTCTTGAGTTTTCCGGGCGATGTCGCTGTAGTACGCGCGATTGCCGCCGCAATGGCACGGTTGAGCCTTAATTATCGCCCAGTTTCCGGGCACTGATCACGTGGACTTGAAGCCGGGCGCGGAGGGACGTTTGTCCAAAGCCATCACCATCGTCGTGCTGACCTGTTTCCTGGTCCTCGGGGCTGCCACCACCGCCATTCTCGGGCGCGACAGCGTGCCTAGCGTCAGCGCCGAGATGATCTCGCAGACGCCTCCGGCCAAGCCGCTCGCGGCCAACCGCGCCGCCAAGGCGGACCGTCTGGTTCCGACGCTGGCACTGGCCTCGGCCGCGATCGAGCCGGTGCAGGTCGCCGCCGACAAGCTCGCCCAGGCTCCGGTGCTGACCGAGCCGCTGCGCCAGGCCTTTGCCGCAGCCACGCCTTCCGATTTCCCGATGCCGAAGGCAAGCGCGCACCAAGCGCCCGCCGCAGCGGAGATTCCCGCCGTCGAAGTCCCGGCCAAGCCGAAAGTCGTGGCCAAGCCGCAGCCGCAGAAATCCTATTCGCTGCTGTCCGACGCACAGATCGCGGGCATCAGGGATCGCCTGAAATTGTCCTCGTCGCAGGAATATTACTGGCCCTCGGTCGAGACGGCGCTCCGCAATGTCGTCCGCAAGATCTCGGCGAACAAGCTCTCCAATCCGAACGCGCCGGGCGTGCCGATCGATCCGAATTGCGACGAGGTCCAGCAGTTGAAGTCGGCCGCGATGCCGCTGCTGTTCCAGCTCCGTGACGACCAGAAAGAGGAAGTGCGCAAGCTCGCCCGCATCATCGGGCTGGAGAAGGTCGCGCAGCAGATCTAACCTCAGTTCCTTTGGGAACTGCTTCCGGATCAGGAACATCTGGCAATCAACGTGCGTTGCTCGCCCCAAAGAGGGAGTGGATCAATGCGCGCCTCGACAGCCTATTTCGTCGGTGCCGGAACCATAGTCGCGGCCATCGCCATTGGCCTTGGCGGCGGCATTGTCGCCGGCAACATCATGAATCCGGTCGCGCCCAAGCAGGGGCCCGATACCAGCAAGATGGCGCAACGCGCCGAAGCCGGCAGCGCGCCGGCAGCAACCAACGCACCGTCCGAGCGCGTCAATTATCTCACCGGTTCGCAAGCTTTCGGCGCGATCATTGCCGCACCGGCCGAAGCAAAGCCCGAACCCGCCAAGCCCGACACGCCAACCACTCAGGCGAACGCTGCACCGCCGGCACCGCGACCCTCGCAAGCGGCCGCGGTCGAGCCGCCCAAGGAACAGTCCAAGCCGGCACCAGCCGCGCCCAGGCCTGCGGAGCAGCAGGCGTCGACAGAGCCGGCCGCCGCGCCGGACAATGCCTATGCCAAGGCGCGGGATTCCGACGTGAAGCGCGCCGCCTCCGAACGGCGCCGGGCGGAGCGGCGTGAACGCTGGGCCGAGCGCCGCCACTATTACGAGTCCCGCGAGCCGCGCGGCCTGCGCGACCGCACCGATTGGGACGACGTCGCGCGCAATATCCGCGAAGATTCCGATGCGCGCGACTATGCCGGCCGTTCGCGCAGCGGCTTCCCGCAGATCAGGCTGTTCGGGCCTGATGACGACTAAAACATGATCCGCAAAACCGGGTCCGGGTTCGCTCTGCTGGGGCGCTCCCGGACTTGAGGGCCGGCTCAGCCTCCGTGAGATTCCACGACCTTGCGGCAGGAGTCGGAGAGCTTGGTCTTGTTCTGGCGCAGGCAGGCATTCATCTGCGGCGGCTTGCCGATATGTTCGGCGCAGAATTTGCTGGCATCGCCGCGGCAGGCCATTTGCTCCTGCGGCGTCGGACCGGATTGCGCAGCGGCGGACACGGCGGTGGCGGCGAGCAGCAGCGCGGCAAGAACCGAAATCTTCATAAAGCACCTCTTTGGGATTGTCGTTGGTCCAGTGGGATCAAGCGGGCCGGACGATGTCGCGACAGCCGGGCGCAGGTCCATGCCATGTTCATGGCACCGGGTGCGCCCTTCCGGCCGCCGCACCCCCATCTTCATGGCATGTATCCACGCGCCCTCTTTTGCCATTCAGGCTGCACGTCGGTTGCGAAACCCGGTGATTGCGCCGGGTCGCCGAACGGGAGCGGGAGAGCAAGATGTCGAAAAGAGCGGGAGCGCTGAGCGCCGGGCTGACGATCATGGCGCTGGCGGGTGCGGCGATGGCGTCGCTGGGCACGAGCCCGGCGCAGGCCGTGGTCTATTGCAAGACGGTCGGCGTGCCCAAGGGCTGCGTGGTGCGGCCGGCTGCGGCAGTGGTGGTTGCGCCGGGAGCTCCGGTTGCGCGGGCTGCAGTCGCGACACCCGGTGTCGGCGCGCCCGGTGTCGGCGTGCGCGCAGGGACGCCGATGAACCGCGGCGGCCCGGTCAATCGCGTTGGCGTGCGCTGATCGTCCATTCGGTTGATTTGATTGCATTGCTTCGGGCCGACAGAGCCATGCGGACGAACACCCCGGTCTTCCGCAGAGGCAATCACCCGGCCCGTCCCTCTCTCCGTGCGCCCCACACGTTCGGGGAGGGGGCCTTTCAGCCCGCAGCCGCGTCGCTGTCGGGAAAGCGCTGCGGCAATTGCAGCCGCACGCACGTGCCTGAGGCGTCCGAGCTCAGATCGAGCACCGCGCCGCAGCGTGCGGCGCGGCTCCGCATGTTGCGCAAGCCCCGCGCGGTCTGGCCGCCGCTCGCACAATTGTCGGCGCGCGCAAAACCCTTGCCGTCGTCCGTCACGCTGATCACGCCATACGGCCCGTGATCGTCGTCGAGCGTCTCGATGCTGACCGCGATGTGGCGCGCCTCTGCGTGCTTGACGGCGTTGGTCACGGCTTCGTCGAGGATGCGCACGATCTGGATGACGTGCCATGGCCGCAGTTCGGGATGCAGCGGCAGCCCCTGCGGCGTTGGCACGCGCCAGTCGAGCGCGATATCGTGCGGGCGCAATTGCGCCGTCGCGCGCTCGCGCCAGGAGCCGAGCGCGAGCATCAGGTCGCCGCCGATGTCGTCCATGGAATCGATGACGAGACGCAGATCTTTCAGTGCTGCGCGAGCGGCCTCCGTGATGGTCGCGCCCTCGTGGCCGCGCTCGGAGAGCGCGACGATGCTGACGAGCTGGCCGCCGAGGCCGTCATGCAGGTCCCGCATCAGCCGCGTGCGCTCGTTGGCGAGCGCTGCGGCGCGGGCGCGCGCCTCCTCGCGGGCATAGCTCGCCTTCAGCCGCTCCTCTGCCTCGCCCACCCGTGCGACGAGCTGGCCGGCAAAGCTGTCGACTTGGTTCAGCGCGCGGGCGAAGCGCCAGGTCAGCCCGGCGCCGATCGCGACCAGCATCGCCGAATAGGACAGGCGCGAGACGAAGATGCGATCGTTGCTCACGATCTCGAGCACCGTGAGCATGTCTTGGACCCAGCAGACCAGCACGATGGTCACGGCGCAGCCAATCGTGAAGCTTGCCGCGTCCTGGCGCCGGACCAATGCGGCTGCGGCCACGCAGGCCATCAGGAACAGGCAAAGCCCGACCGTGGGAATGCCGAGCACCAGAAAGAGTATGCGCGGCAGCGGCGGGCCCCCGATCAGCCCGACCACGAAGACGATGACGCCCGGCACGAACAGCAGTGTGCCGTAACGCGGCCAGCGCCAGCCGAAGAACAGCACGCCGAACACGACGATCAGCGCGCTCTCGATCGGTGCGGATGCCAACAGCACGGCGGCGAGCCGCGACGTCGTGGCCGGCGGCACCGGCGGGGGCACGAATGCCTGCACCACGCCGAGCACCATCGCCACCGCCAGCACGCCGTAAACCGGCTCGTGGCGCCGCATCAACCACATGATCGCAAGGATGACCGCGAGAATCGATTGCCAGGCGGAGAACACGACCGGCAGCGTGACGAACAGCAGCGCGCGCGTCTCGTAGGCAGGACGCAAGGCGGCATCCGGTCCGAGATAGACGCTGTCGAGAAAGCCCTTCAGCGGCCCCCATACGAACAGCCGTACCGTGATATCGTTGGCGCCGTCGCGCAGCAGCGAGGACGGAATCGCCGCGATCTGCGGCGTGTTGCGGTCCGGCCGGTTGGCATTGGCGTCACGCCGGGAATCCAGCACCACGACGCCGTTGACGGCGACCTCCACCGCGTTGCTGAACCGCGGCAGATACACCGACCACCCTGATCCCACATCGCTCCGCCGGAATGTGAAGGCCGCGGTGTAGAGCGGCGGGTCGGCCAGCGAATAGCGCGATGCGGTGAAATGCGGCAGCGTCACCGCGTGCATCGTGCCATTCTCGCGCGCCGAAAAGTCGCTCACGGCGAAGTCTTCGGGATCGCCGGGTTGCAGCAGCCGGAGCCCAAGGATGGTGACGATGACGATCAGGGCCTGGAGCAGCAGATAGGGCACAAGGCGCGACGCAATCAGCCGGCGCCGCGGGCGCGTGAGTGTCTTCGCCGCAATCTCGCTCACAGCTTGATCAGGCCCTGCTGCACGGCTTCGAACACCGCCTCGCTGCGGGTGTGCACCTCGAGCTTGCGATAGATGTTCTTGATGTGGCCCGGCACGGTCTGCCTGGACAGGCCGAGATGGCTCGCGATCTCGGCGTAGCTGAAGCCTTTGGCAATGCCCCAGAGGATGTCGATCTCGCGCGGGGTCAGCTTGGCCGTGTTGAGCACGGGGCCGGGCGAGGGCTCCGCCGAACTCTGCGTACGCCGGACGATGAAACGGGCGATCGAGGCCGAGATCGGCGAATGGCCGGCGACAAGATCGCGCACGGTGCTGGCGATGTCGGTCGGGAAGGCATCCTTGAGCAGATAGCCGGTGGCGCCGACCGTGATCGCCGAGATCACGCTTTCCTCGTCGCCGAGCGCGGAGATCACCATGATCTCGGTGTCGGGAAAGCGCTGCCGGGTTTCGCGAATCAGCTCGATGCCGTGCCCGTCGGGAAGTCTGAGATCGGTCAGCAGCACGCGAGGCGCCGCCTTCCCGAACGCGGAGCGAGCTTCTCCGAGCGTGCCGGCACTGCGCACCTCGTAGCCGGCCTTGACCAGCGCGTCGTAGAGCCGCCAGCAGGTCGGCGCGTCGTCCTCGACGAGGAGGATGGTGATGGCCTCACCGGTCTCGTCCTGTTCGCTCATGTTCATCGTCCCGCGACCCGCGTGTCCCCCGCGGCGCGAGCCAAGTCTAACCGCGGCACGGACGTCGTGACACCCATAATCATGGGGGCGGCAATAACTCGGTCCCGCGTCAGGCGCAGATAGACGGTTTTGGGATTGGGCCTAAGCCAGAGCGCGTGCTCATCATGGGCGCTGCCCTGACGGCGCGAATGCGTCCGCTCTGCCTCTGACACCAGCCCATTACGGCAGCTCACCAGACGTCCGAGTTGGGCCAAAAGCGGTCGTAGGGTCTAGTCAATCTACCGAAGTAGACGCGATCGGTTCCATCAAAAGAAGAATGGATTGCTTCTCCATCTAAGTGTCTTCCACGCGATTACACCCCGATCAGCGTACTCGATATGCCATGACCGACGTGGTTTGTTCTGATCGTCGGATCGACACGCGCTAGTTCGGCGCTGGAGATCGCGCTCAAGATTTTCCGGAACTTTCGTCCGCGCCCAAGCCCGAAAATTGGAACAGCGCCGCACGTTGAAGCCGAAGCCAAAGAGCCGATGGCTAATTCCTTTGGCGTTCTGGGCAAGCTCTATCTGACGCAATCGTCAGGAGGTCTTTTTCCGGTGAAGCGGTCAGTCATCCAATTTACCGCCGCCATCGCGCTCGCCTGGGCTGCGCGTCCGTGGCCGATACCGGGCAACACCACCATCCTGACCTTGCTGCCGGCTTTGCACAACTTGTCCATGTAGGCCTGCGTGACCGCGGACTGGATGACCTGGTCGTTGGCCCCCTGCGCAAGAAAGATGGGGATCTCAGGGGAGAGCACCCTGGTGCTGTTCTGTTCGAGAAGCGATCGCCAAGGTTCTGCCTTGCTCGGATCTTGCACGGTCAGGAAATATTGCTCGAGTGGCCGCCCTGTCCTCTGCCTTACGATCAGGTCGAAAGGGCCTTCGATGCATTCTTGCGCCAGCCTGTCGATTGCAGGCATGGCGCGCGGATCGACGACGTTGTCTATGGCGGCTCCGTAGACTCGGTGCCACGACCAAAGCGTCATCGCTGTGATGTTCTTGCCGCCGATCGTGTTGATGTCGTCGCTCATCAGCTTCACGAGGTCCGTTGCCGGGGCCGCTGCAGCGACACCGAGAAGCTTCAGCTCAGGAGCGTAGGCGTTTGCGATCATCCCGGCGAAGAGCGCGGCCTGCCCGCCTTGTGAATGCCCCCAAACCGTGAAGTCCTTGCCATCGCCTGCGCGGGGAACGGAGCGTGCCGCGCGCACAATATCAATCACGGCTCGACCCTCGCTCTCACCGACCAGGTAAGGATGCGGGCCCGGCGTACCGAGCCCTGGATAATCGGTCGCCGCAACGACGAAGCCACGGGAGATCATCGAGCGAAGTCCCTGGATCTGCTGGAACAGAAAAATGGCGAGCGATGGGGCGCAACGCGGGACGATACCCGAAGTCGGATGTGCCCAAGCAACGATCGGACGTCCGCCGAGCGGGGGCGTGCCTTGCGGAACGATGACGACGCCGGACACAAAGACCGGCCGACCGTTCAGCCCCGTCGAGCGATAGAGCACGCGATAAGTGGAGGCGCCGAGCGGAGCACCGTCCATCGGCTCCTGCCGCACTAAGGTGCCCGGGGCGCCGTTGAGCAACGATTCCGGCGCATCATAAAATGTCGTCTGGCCCGACGCTATTCCCGGAAGGCCAAGCACAGCCGTGGCGATGAGCGCGGTCGACATCCACCTGCGCGGCCAGCCACCAAAGAGATTGCTGGTGAAGTATCGCATGGTCGAGCTCACGTGCTTACAGTCCGTAAACTATCTTCAGACCGCCGCTGGCATGAAGGGCAATCAGGATGCCTTCGCGCAGCAAGTGCACTTTTCCAAGCCTTGCGGAGTCAAGGTGGCCCTCCATGCGAAAGCCGTCCTTCAGCGGGCGCGTCAAGCGTTCGTTCGCAGCCATGAGCAGGTTTTGGTAGGAAATGCCGTAGTCGAGATTAGAGCCATTCTTCAATTGCGCCGCGAGCTGTTGCACGGCAGATCCAATCTGGCTGTCCTCTGACGAGGTCGTCAGGCCAATTTCGGAAAGGCCAAAGGTCCTATTGTCGGCATCGACGTTTGGCTGGGCCGAAAGATAGATCCATTGACCCGCGTTGGGATCGGCGTCGGAGCTCTTTGCTATGCGAAGGCCGACCACGAGTTTGCCCGAGGACGGGTAGATCTGAACCTCGCGCACGGACGTGTTCTGCGCCGGAACGGCTGCAATTGCCTGGCTTACCTTTTCCTTGACCGCCTCGTAGTTGATGCGCACGGGAAGAATGACATCGAAGGTGCCCGGCTCAGCCACCGCGGCGCCGAGCGGCGGGAGAGCCGTTGCCGTGACAGCTGGCGGCTGCTGCCCGATTAGAGTTTCGGCGGAGCCGGTAAGTTCAAGCGATCCCCACAATACCTTGCCATCGGCGCGGACACCCGCGAACGCCGCGGTCTGCGGGATCAGCTGCAGCCAGATCGGCGGATCCTTCGAGATTTTAATGGGGTCAAACGCGTGACGCCATGCCGTCTCGGCCTTGCCGTGCAGGTCGAGTGCCCGCGCCGCG
Source organism: Bradyrhizobium sp. 137 (assembly GCF_023074095.1). Taxonomy (NCBI): domain Bacteria; kingdom Pseudomonadati; phylum Pseudomonadota; class Alphaproteobacteria; order Hyphomicrobiales; family Nitrobacteraceae; genus Bradyrhizobium; species Bradyrhizobium sp. 137. Next base: position 34,759 of record NZ_JADPKU010000046.1, on the reverse strand, counting down.
GCCAGCGCGCGCGACCGGATGCGGCCCAGCTGGGTTCGAATATTGGGCTCGACATAGGGGGCAAGGTCAAACTCGCGACCCAGCACGTGAAGGTAGGGATGCTCACTCCAGTGGAACGAGTCGCTGATGTTGAGCTGGAGCGATCCATCCCTGCGCAGCTCGGGGCGCGCTTCAACCTCGATCGTCGCGCGTGCCTCGGTCTCGCCCCGGATGCGCGCCGTGAACCGATTAGCTCCCTGACCTTCGGCAGCACCATGTATGGAGACCGCGCCGAAGACGCGATCGCCCCGGCCATACAGCGAGACCGGGCTAGTCCGGTCGACAAATCCCCATACGTCGCAGTTGGCGTTGACCCGGAAGATGAAAACATGACGATGAACGCAGTTGATGCGTTCGTCGATGGTGGCAAGCCGCTTTGGAATGTCCCGCTCGATCGCTGCAGCGAGAGCCGGCAGCCCGAGCTCGACCGTCGCAGAGATGCGTGAAGTCGTTACGAGTGGCGTTGCAGCGTCCGGGCTATATGCCGGCTTCTCAGCGGCGAACGCGATCGACGGGAGCACTAAGACAAGGAGTGCACCTAGGCCGACGATATCCATGTGTGATCTGCTAGCTATCGAAAAGCATTCCGGCCCATATGACCATGATGGAAACATCATTCTAGTGCTCCAGCTTCAAGGAAAACCAGAACCACAGCAGCATTCGGTGGGCGGGCGAGTGCTAACGGTCCTGTCCGTCAGGGGGAACGACGCATGCTGCTTCGGACCCGGCAGACACCGGCAATCAGCCATTATCCGTTCCGTCAGGTGTTAGGCCGATCCCCACGCGCTTGAGAACATCAGAGGCAACTTCAAGATGAGCCCCTTACATCGCGCAAGTCAAATGACGAATGAGGCAAATGCTGCGACCTTGGTGGGGTGCTTGTCGGCGATGAATTTCGCGGTTGTCCCAGGGGGGGTGATGCCGTGGCGTGGAGGACAATCAGGTACTGTTCTTCGGGGCCGCTACGGGTCAAAGTCGGCGGTGAACGCCGCCTCCGAGCGGCTTCCGGTCTACACCAGACAGCCGACTCCCGGGCGGATTTCGAGTTAGGCAGCCTAGGGCCACGCGCGGAAGTCGTTTCCGTCGGACATCCCTGCATCGGCCCTTATCTCAATCCAATCAGGCTGTGCAGCTCTATGTGATCAGTTCTGCGCCTTCTTGGCCTCGTTCAACGCAATAATGATGGCCTTAATGGTACCTTCCGCAGCTGCGGCATTGTATCCGACATGGTAGCTATGGAATACGTGGATCGGCTCGTGGTCTTCGAAGCTGTGGTTCGCCCCCTTCCACAGCACCGACTTCACGGGGATCGAACGCTTGCTCTCGGCCATCTGGCCGCAGAGGACGGGACTGGTGGCCTCGTCCTTCTCTGCCAGGAAGAGGTGAACTGGAGCGTAGAAGTCGACGCTCTTCATCAAATAACAGGACGGCTGCATTGCGAAGCCGCCCGCGAACATGTGCTCGTGGAGGTCGCCGATCGCGCGGTTCATGATAATCAAAGACGTGGTCGCACCGTTGCTCCGGCCGAGGACGTAAACCTGTTTGGGATCGGCGATCTTTTGCTCGATGAGCCAGTCCAGAGCCGCATACGCATCGTCGGCTCGGCGCCGCGCCCAAGTCAGCTGGCTGGGATCCGAGCAGACGCCGTCAGGTCCCAAGCCCCGGCTGCCGAAGCTGTCAAGCAGCAGAACACCGTAGCCCGCCCCGACCAATCTACCGCCGTAGTCGCGTCCCCGTTTCTTCTCGACCCGGCCGAAGCCGTCGCAGCCGTGCAGCATGATCACGAACGGGATCAGACCCTTCGCGCCTTGCGGCCGCATCATGTCGGCCTGCAGTTCGCCCTCCGCCCTCACCTTGCGCTTCTCCTCGACGGTGCCGTCCATAAAGTTCTTCGACCAGCCGTCGATGTAGTCGTTGCCGGGAATCCAAGGAGAGGATTGCGCTGAGGTATGCCAAGGTATCTTGACCATCTCAGCATGTGCAGATGAGAACGACAAAACAGCGGCCATTGAGCGCTCGTATCGTTCGTTCGCGGCGCGCATGTCCGCATTGGGTCATTCGCGTCGGTTTGGCTGGGCGCCGCCGCCTTCCGCACTACCCCTACAAACAGACATCGTTACCGTGCGTCGGCATGTTTCAAGTGGGCCAGTCAGATGATTGCAGCGGCGATTCCAGCACCGGTAAGCGCTTCATTCACTACTTCTTGGAGGGCGGGTTCGACCCGACAACCAGGATCAGCGTTTTACACGGCGACTTCTCCGCCGCCTCAGCGCGGCATGAGGAACGAACCGCACACAACAGCTAAACTCGCCGCTGCAAGATCGTTCAGGCTGCGGAGGTCCGGAATTCAGGAGTGCCCTCGGAAAAGCACAGCGAGAAGCCCGGCAGCAACGATCGCAAGCCAGATTAGCGAAACGATGAAAGAGGCGAAGTGCCAATCAACGTCGCGGCGCCTGGACTGCATTGTGTCTCCTTCCGGCGACTGTGCGCCGGCTCAACGATTGCTATCGTCCTTGCCGTTGGGGGTGCCGTCACCGCCGTCGTTGCCATAGCCATTGTTGCCACGAGGGCCGGCCGGTCCGGCGCCAGACCTTGCAATGGCATCCGACGTGAGGGACGTCGACAGCAGGAGCGTCATGGCCGGAGGCGTCACGGCGGCGAACTTTCCGCACGTCTTTAGGAATTCGCGTCGGTCATCGTCCTGGTCTGGCATGGCGTTGTCTCCCAATAGCGGAATTAAATCACATTAACCAAATTAAATCAATTAAATTTCGTTCCAAGATAAAGCGCACCCCTCGTCCGCTCTCTCAATGGCGAAGCGCCGCCTTTCGGTGGCGGGGAACTCAGATGAGCAAATCTAGCCCGCTATGTCCCGACGAGCGGACCTTCCTCAGATGGCGCGCCACATGTTTAATGGGCCAGAAGGGGGTAACGCCTCCAGCCGCTTTGGCAGCCTCTCAGCTGCCATCCTCGCAACCCGAGAACCCGCTTGCAGGCGAGCAACCACCAACGACGCGTTCGTTGAACGCTCGGATCAAAACTCACTGCAAGTTTTGAAAGGCCTGCTGAGCTTTTCATCGCTCCTTCGTTGAAGGCAGCGCTAGCGCAGCCGACGGCATCAAGCGCCAATAGGTGGTGCCAACCGGTCGCGAAGATGATCAGCGTTTGTGAGCCTGGCGGCGCTACTATTCAGGAAATGTTCAATCGCGGCCTTGCGTTGCAGCAGATCTTGCTCCCGCGAAGGCTCACTTGACATATTGCCCGCGTGCGCACGATAGACGGCTTGGTCCGCGGCAATGACCCCGACGACGCCGTGTGCGGCGAGCCGTAACCACATTTCCATATCAGAGGCATAGGGTAAGTCGGCCAAATAGCCCCCCAATCTCTTCTGCAGGCTGGTGCGGACCACTACAGTTGGTGACAGCACAATGTTTTTCGCGCCGCTAAGTGCAATGAAATCAAATCCGGACAGAACGCGGGTTGTCGATCCACGCCTGGTCTGTGGCGAGTACGCTTCCCCCACCGATCAAGAACAATCGCGCCTCCGAAGGTGAACGCGACAGAAGGATGCTCGTCCATTAGATCGACCGCTCTCGAAAGGGCGCCGGGCAACAAGTAATCATCGCAGACAGCAGAAGCATGTAGTCGGCTCTTGCCAGGCGATGCCTTCATTGGCAGTAGCAATGAGCACTCGATTCGAGACGTGCCTGCGGTAGTCGACGCGAGCGTCGGAGCGTACTAACTCCGCGGCAACTTCCGCTGTATCGTCTGGCGACGCATCATCTATAATCAGCAGGCGCAAGCGGGGGCCCGATTGCGCCAAAACGCTCTGGACGCACTCTCGCAGGAAGTGCTCGTACCGGAAGCAGGGAACAACGACGTCTACGGAGCTCATTTCTCGTCGGATTCCACCGACTGTCACAAAGAGCGTCGAGATATGTCTGTTCAAGAAAATACGATGGAATGGGTTCCTGGCCGGCCGCTTCGGGTTATACGCCCCCGATCACGCTCAAGCGGGGGTGGCTTTCGCTTTGCCTTGCGGAGCCGACGAGGACACACCGTAGCCCGGCTACGAAAGATCAGCCCGCGGCGGCGGATAGCGCCGGGCCAGCACCGACAAGGATAGATGCCGCCCGTCTTCCGGCAGTTCCAGATAAGCCAGAACGAGCGGCCGCTTCCATTCGCCGACGCCGAACTCCATCGTCATCCATTTCTGCGGCTCGGGGCCTTCCAGGCCTCGGACCCAGACGAAGTAGCGGGGAAGGTCGTCGGTGTCCGCTTCCGTCATGCGTCTCTTTGCCATCGAAGCTGCTCACTGCTTCAGCAACCGTTGCCGCACGATATAGGTAGTGGCGGAGCGAAGTCGAACGCCATGCAGGGCGATTGAGGAGTGGCTTTCCAGCCGCCCTTGCTTCGACCCGCCCGCCCCGGGGCGGGCGCTCAGGACCAGGACGGAGGGCGCGGCAGCGACTTCAAGGCGTAGGTGCCTTATCCCGAGTACACCATTAGAAGCATCGTCACGGAAGACAAGGCGCGCGTTGCGGCCGCCGCGAAGGACATGCGATCGCCGCCGCGCTCGGGTGCGGTGAAACCGGGAGCTCGGTCGCTGAGATTCCGATTAACAGAAATTCGGAAATGCCGTATGTGATCTGCCGTCCCGGCCCATGGATAAGGGGCGTTTCGCGATCGTCACGATACGCGGGCCGGGTGGCGGTGGGCGTGGAGCGCATCGGCGCGCAGGCAATCGCAGGGCGGGTTTGGCCCGTGAGCGGTTGAGCAGCGCGCGCACGACAGGTGCAGTCCGCGTACGGCAAAAGCGTGTGGTCCTGGCGCCCGGGGTCTGTGCGTCAAGGCTTGCGGTGATGTTGCGGCCCGACCGGGCGAGCGCATCAGCTATCTCGCAAGGCGACGGGGGCAATAGTGCATCGCTCCCCGGGGAGAGCGCGCCATAAGCCGTTAAACCACTGCGCAGGGAAGGCCGGGATGTCCAGGCTGCCCTGTATGCCGCTGTGCATTTGTCTTCGCGCAATTGCGCACAGCGGACCGCGGGTGCCAGCTGGCACTCGGTCTTCCCTGCGCCCTTTCCAAGGACGGGGCGTCAAGAGAAGCTCAAGACTCGGGCGTTATGCGTCGCGAGGCTGTACAGGCGCGTCTTGCGCTGCTTGACAATTGAAGCGTGCACGGTTCGCCTGCCGATCACCGCCACAATTCGCAGGCCGCGACGCGGTTGATGTCGGCGAGCCGCCTTGCGCCATCTCCGTGGAGATCGAGGCTGCCGACCAGCGTCAGCAGGCGACGATAAGCGGTGTCGGCAATTTCGACCGGCAGCGGGGCCTCGAAGGCCTCGACATAGCTGCCGACGACACCGCTGAGCAGACGACACAGGCCGCGCTGGGCGGGATCGTCCCGGCCGAGTGTCTCGAGCTTCTGCTGGAAGATTTGGAAGGTCCGCAAACCGTGGTGCTGCTGGGAAAGCCACGCGTGCAGATCGTTCATGTGAGCTCCTTCGAGTTACAGAAGAAGCTACCGGCTTATACAGTGGGGAGGGGACGATGGCTAGCGGGGGAAGCGGAGGTTCGTTGCGCCAATCCGCCTTCGCCAAGGCTTCGGCGGGACAGCCTTCGCTGCTTCGCGTGGATAGACCGGCGCCTCGCTCGCCTAGCCGTAGGTGCGAAGCAGCGAAGGCTGGTGCCCCTGGCCGGAATCGAACCAGCACTCCTTGCGGAACTCGATTTTGAGTCGAGCGCGTCTACCAGTTCCGCCACAGGGGCCCTCGGTCGGCCGCTCGGATGAGGGCGTCGCGAAGCCGGCGGACTATAGCCATGGACAGGACGGGGTCAACCCGCGCCAAAGTGATCCCCGCCGTTCTCGACAGCCACATAAGCCGGAGTTAGAGGCTTGGAGCGCGACCCATCGGAGAGAGGCTGCCGTGACGACCCAGAGTGCCGCAATACCAGCGTTCAAGTCGGCCAGCGCCGGTCCCGCGCTGACCGCCTCGCTGCTCGTCACATTGATCGCCGCGGCCACGATCGCGGGCGCCTGGTTCTTCCAGCTCGTGCTGGAGATCCTGCCCTGTCCGCTCTGCCTGGAGCAGCGCTACGCTTATTACCTCGCGATCCCGCTCGGTGCCCTCACGGCGCTCGGGGCCAGAAGCGGCGCGCCGCGGCCGCTGCTGCTCGTTGCGCTAGCGATTCTGGTGCTGGCGACGCTCGCCAATGCCGGTCTCGGCGCCTATCACTCCGGCGTCGAATGGGGATTTTGGAAGGGGCCGACCGATTGCTCCGGTCCCGTCGTCAATCTCGGTAACGCCGGCGACCTTTTCTCGCGGCTCGACACCGTGAAGGTGGTGCGCTGCGACGAGGTGCAGTGGCGCTTCCTCGGCCTCTCGCTCGCCGGCTACAACGTGCTGATCTCGCTGCTGATGGCCGCGATCGCCGCATGGGGATTTGTGCGGACGGCGAAGCGCTGAGCTCAATCATCCACGTCATCCTGCGTGCGCCCGAACAAGTGCACGATGCCGGGTGTCGCGATCGTCACGAAGACGAAGCGCGACAGGTGATGGGCGCCGACGAAGATCGGGTCGATGTGCAGTGTCAGGGCCAGCGCCAGCATCGCGTCCATCGCGCCCGGAGCGAAAGCAACGACGACATCGGAGAATTTCACCTGCGTGGTGAGCGCGACGATGCCGACGAAGATGGCGGAAACGGCAATTGCGACCGCGAACGAGCCCAGCGCGGCGTTGATATGGCCGGCCAAAGTCTTGATCCGCATCCGCGCAAAGCGGCTGCCGATCAGGGCGCCGATGCCGACCAGCGCCACGCCGCGCACCCAGTCCGGCAGGCCGCCCTCGACCCAGCCGGCGCCATGCAACACGCCGGAGGCGATCATCGCGCCGAACATCCAGCTCGCCGGAAATTTGATCAGCCGCAGAAACAGAGCCAGCGCCAGCGAGGCTGCGGCCAGCGCCACCAGGTCGAGCGGCGAGGCGATCGTCGCCGTCAGCGACGGTGCGGCCGAGGGCGCCACGCCCGCGATCGCCAGCACCATCGGCAGCGCCGCGGTGAGGATGATGACCCGCATGGTCTGCACCACCGCGATGCCCGGCAGGTCGGCGCCGCGCTCGACCGCCAGGATCGTGATCTGCGACAGCGCGCCGGGGCTGCCGGCGAGGAAAGCCGAGGTGCGGTCCCAGCCATGGACGCGCTGGAGGTAATAGCTCGAGCCGAAGGTCGAGCAGAACGTCGCGAGCGCAAGCAGGCCGATGGTGACGGGATAGGCGCTGACCTGCTGGATCAGATGGCGCGAGACCACCGAGCCCAGCGAGATGCCGAGCAGCACCAGCACGGTCTGGGTCAGGATGGGCGGCAGCATCAGCTGACGACCGGCAATTGCCGCGATCCCGACCGCGATCATCGAGCCCGAGATCAGCCCGCCGGGAAGGCCGGCGACGAGAAATACGAGGCCGCCGGCGGTGCCGACGACAAGCGTCTCTATCGTGCTCAAGACGTTGGCACGGCTCGGCCATTCGAACGGCAGGGAGGCGACGATTTGCTTCACGCCACCTTATCGCAAATCAGCGAGAGGCGCACAATTGCAGGCTCGTCATGCCGCAATGCGCATGTCTCTCACTGATGCTGGCGGAGGATCGTGATGGGCTTACTTCTTGTCGGCGGTGGCGGGGGCGGCAGTGCCGGCCTTCGCTTCCTTCATGCATTCGCGGCGAAATTTCTTGCGCTCCTTGCCCTTCAGTCCCTTGGCGTCCGCCTGCTTGGAGCATTCAAGCGATTCGGCCGAGCGCTCCTTCGGCGCCTTCTTGTCGGCGGTTGCAGCAGTGTCGGTCTTTGTATCGGTCTTGGCGGCCGGCGCGGCGGTCTGGGCGAAGGCAGTGCCGGTGGCGAGCAAGGAGACGAGAGCGAGGGCGGCAAGGCGGGAGGTGACGGTCATGTGTTGCACTCTTCTTGAATTGCGAGGGGCTGGGAACGTCGGCCCGCGTTGCTGAACGCGACATGAATGAGTCGAACGGCGGCACCACTAAATTTTGCCGGCGCAACCCATCGCATCCTTGTCGCAAGCCACCGACACGCTAGGATAGCAATCCTCGTTTCACTTTCGTCGGGAAGACCAAGGAGGAGACCCAGGGATGACCATTCAGGCAAAATTGTTGTGTGCGATTGCAGCGGCGTGTGTCGCGGCATTGGTGGCGAGCGCGCCGGCGCAGGCACTGACCGCGCAGGAGTGCAGCGCAAAATATCAGGCGGCCAAGAAGGACGGCTCGCTCGGCACCATGAAGTGGAATGACTTCCGCAAGGCCCAATGCGGTGCAGACGCAACCCCCGCCGCTGCGCCCACCGCGGCTGCTCCGGCTGCGCCCGCCGCTCCTGCCGAACCGAAGCAGGCGAAGAAGGAAGCCGCGCCCGCCGCTGCGCCGACGCTGCCGGCTGGACCTGCGATCTATCCGAACGCGGTCGATCCGAAATACGCCAAGGAGACGCCCGGCAAGGCGCGGCTCCACACCTGCGTCGACCAGTACAATGCCAACAAGGCCACCAACGGCAATGGCGGCTTGAAATGGATCCAGAAGGGCGGCGGCTATTACAGCGAATGCACCAAGAAGCTGAAGGGCGCAGCCGCCTGAGCTTCGAAAGCAATGCGATGGCCGGGGCAAAGCTCCGGCCATTTCGCTTAGTCGAGCAGCTTCTCGGCCGATTTGGCCACAAGCTGCGACCGCTTGCGCGGCCCGCGCTCGACGAACAAGAGGCTTTGCCCGAAGATGAAGCAGTAGAACAGGAAGGCCTGCGCCTCGGCCTCCTCGGCGGCAAGGCCGGTCGCGCGATAGAGCTCTGCGACGTGCTTGAGCCGCGCGGCATCCACGCTCGCCACCGCCGCCGCCGCGCCCTCATCCGAACGGGCCCATTGCCGGATCGCGAGCTCGATCGCCATGCCCTCCGGATTGACCCGCTCGGAATAGAGCTGGATCAACGCTTTCAGCCGCTCGCGGGGCTCTTGTCCGTCGAGACTCGTCTGCTGCGCGATCGCCGCAGCGCGTCCCTCGCGCCAGCGTTCCAGAATTGCTTTGAGCAGTGCGGCCCGGTCGGCGAAGCGGCGGTAGAAGCCGCCCTTGGTGACGCCGAGGTTCTTGGCGAGCACCTCCACCCGCACGCCCTCGACGCCCGAGCGGGCGAGTTCGGTAAACCCTGCCTCGACCCAGACATCGCCCTTGCCGTCGCTCATGAAGGAAGCCTCGCCGGTTCTTGATACGGTGCCGTATTGCTAGCGCGACGCAGCTCTGATACGCTACCGTATCAACAAAGTCGGTAGAAAAAGAATAGGGCGGAAGGCGTGAACGATGATGGCATTCGAGCCAAAAAACCCGGATTACCGCGCTGCGGCCACGGCGATGTTCGCGGCCCAGCCGGCAATGCACACGCTCGGTATTTCGATCATCCATCTCGCCCCGGGCGAGGTGGAGCTGGCGATGCCGCATTCGGCTGCCTTCACGCAGCAGAACGGATTTGTCCATGCCGGTATCATTACGGCAGGCCTCGACAATGCCTGCGGAGTCGCCGCCTTCACCCTGATGCCGCGTGAAGCGGACATCCTCACCGTCGAGTTCAAGACCACGCTGCTCGCACCTGCTCGCGGCGCGCGCTTTGTCTTCAAGGCCGCGGTGGTCAAACCCGGTCGCACGCTGACCTTCTGCGAAGCCAGGGCTTTTGCCGAGCATGAGGGCAAGGCGACGCTGATCGCGTCCATGACCGGCACGCTGATGGCGATGCTGCCGCGCGGTGCGGCTTCGCCGGCGCCGGCCGCAATCCGCTCATAGCATGGCGATGACATCGCGCCCGCGACGCTCTATATGAGCGGTAACACTTCTCGGTCCCGAATCGTATTTGCAGCGATGGGACCGAAACGGGACGAGATATGGCTGGATCTGGCAATAAGGGCCTAGTGACGACGCGGCGCGCGGCGTTGACGTTGATCGGGGCAGGCGTCTTGGCGGCTGGTGGGATCACTTTCGCCCGCGCCGCCGCCGATGGCGACGAGGTGCTGACCGAATCCAAGGTGTTGCGTGATCCCGAGACGCCGGTTGCCGGCAATCCCGACGGCAACATCACCATCGTCGAATGGTCCGATTACAATTGTCCCTATTGCCGCAAGCTCGAGCCTGAGCTGCGCCAGGTCGTCCAGGACGACGGCAAGGTGAGGCTGGTGATGAAGGATTGGCCGATCCTCGGGCCGGTCTCGGTCACGGCGGCGCGGACCGCGCTGGCGGCGAAATTCCAGGACAAATACCATCAGGCCCACGACGCCATGATGGGCGTCAGCTCGCGCCTGACCGAGCCGCGCATCAACGAGATTCTTGCTGGCGCAGGCGTCGACATGGACCGGCTGAAGCGCGATCTCGCCGGCCACGCCAAGGACATCGACGCCATCCTCAAGCGCAACAACGAGCAGGCCGAAGCCTTCGGCTTCCGAGGCACGCCGTCCTTCATCGTCGGCAAATACCGCGTACCCGGCGTGCTGAGCATGAACGAGTTCGAGCAGGTTATTGCCGACGCACGCAAGGCCAAGATGAACTGAGCCAGGCGATAGTCATCACCTAACACAAAGGCGCCGCCGCGGAGTTCGCGACGGCGCCTTGTTCATGATACCGCGTCGCTACTTCGACGAGATCCGGACCCAGTCCTTGTGCGCGCGGTCCCGCAGCGCGTCCCAATCGGCCTTGGCGACATCCCAGTTCACGATGGTGCGATTGGTGATCGCGACCTCGCCATTGGCGACCGACGACGTCTGCATGGAATCATAGACGTAGACCCCGCCCGCAAGCAGCAGCGCGCCGAGGATCATTCCGAAAAAAGTCTGCATGGCGAACCTCCGGTGACGAGCGATAACGTCGGTGCGGAGCGATTGTTCCCGCGGCGGTGCGGCGCCGGTAAGGACGGATCGTTCATCTCCTATTCAGCCAATCCAGCAGCTCCGCGTTGATCTCGCGCGGATAGGTGTGACTGAGGTCGTCGATCTCCCGATAGGTCACGTCGGCGCCGGCGGTAGAGAGCGTCGCCTGCGTCTGCCGTGCGGTCTGCACCGGAAACATCCAGTCGAGCTTGCCGTGGGTGATGAAGACCGGCAGGCGCTGGAGGCGCTTGGCGTTCGCCACCTCCGCCATCAGCGGATGGAAGGTCGCCGACACCGGCGCAAGATGGGTGAAGGGCGAAGCACCGTCGAGCCCCGGTGACGTAGCAGAAGGTGCCGCCGTCGCTCATGCCGGTCAGCAGCATGCGCGAGACATCTATGCTCCAGCGGCTGCGCACGGTCTCGAGGATGCGCATGAGATTCGGCGTATCGGCGTCATCGCCCATTAGCGCCCAGGTCGGGCCGATTGCGGTCGGCGCTACCAGGATTGCGCCGAGGCTGCGCGCATCGCGCAACCAGCTCCACAGGAAACCGCGCCCGTTGCCGCTGCCGCCATGCAGCGCCATCACCAGCGGCATGGTCCGATCGGGCGTGTAATATTCGGGCACATAGACCGAGAAGCCGCCGCGGCTGCCCGGCTCGTTGTGATCATGGAAGATGCCGGTATTTTCGCTAGCGCCACCTTCGAGCCGGGACAACAGCTCGGCATTTCCGCGATTGGCAGCGTTGAGAAAGAAGCTGCTCACGGGAGGAAACTGCACCGCCAGCGGATAGAGCGCCTCTTGCGCGCGCGGCAGGTGGCGCAGCGCGCGGAACACGGCGACGAGGTCGCCATTGCCGCGCTCGACCTCGCGGATCCCGGCAAAGGCGGCGAGCGTCTCGTTGCAAGCGCGATCGAGCCGCTCGCGCAGCCCGGCGAACTGCTCCGGCCAGTCGCCGATCGCTGCCCGCGCCGCTTGCAGCGCCTCGTCCGGCGAGCCGATCGCGTTCATCACCGAGGCGAAGGCTGGCGGGTGCAGATGCCGCTGGAAGAAGCCGAGCGCCTCCAGCGCATTGAGCAGCGGCGGCAGCACGGCCACGATGTCGTCCACGACGGCCTCGGTCATTGCCGCTTCCTCAAGCCTTGCGTCAGTGCAGCTGCGGCGCCTTCAGGAGCTTGAAGCGGTCGGTCGAGGTCACCGTGACGTCGAAGGTGACGCCTTCATGATGCACGGTGAGCGGCACGTCGACGCCGGCGGCGCCGAGCGCCCACATTTTCCGATAGAAGCCGGTCTGGCTCGTGACCTTCTCGCCGTTCACGGCGAGGATGACATCGCCAGTCTTGAGCTCGGCGCGCGCGGCCGGGCCGTTGGCGGAGATGCCGATCACCACCACGCGGTTGTCGATCTCGGTCGAGTAGAGCCCGAGCCAGGGCCGCGCCGGCTTGTTGACGCGGCCGAACTTGCGCAGGTCGTCGAGGATCGGCTTCAAGAGGTCGATGGGCACGATCATGTTGACGTGCTCGCCCTTGCCGTCGCGTTCGCGCTCGAGCTGGAGCGAGCCGATGCCGATCAACTCACCGCGTTCGTTGAGAAGCGCGGTGCCGCCCCAGTTCGGATGTGCGGGATAGGTAAAGATGGCCTCATCCAGCAGATATTCCCAATAGCCGGCGAATTCCTGCTTGGCCACGATCTGGCTCGCAACCGAGCGCGTGCGGCCGCCGGCGCCGCCGACCACGACGCGATCGCCGATCCGCGATTCCGCCGAGGTGCCGAGCGGCAAGGGTTCGACGTCGAGCTGGCCGAGCGCCTGCACGAGGCCGAAGCCGGTGACGGAATCGAAGCCGAGCGCATGGCCTTCGACCACGCGTCCGTCGGCCAGGTGCAGCCATACGGATTCCGCCTCGGTGATGAGGTAGCCGATTGTGAGCACCAGCCCGTCGTCGATCACGACGCCGTTGCCGGCGCGTTCGGTGCCCAGCGTCTCGGCGCTGAAGGCGTCTGGCGGGATGATGGCGTGCAGGCCGACGACGGACGCGAGCGCGCGGTCGAGATCGAAACCATAATCGCTTGCACGCGGCTGATTGGCCGGTGGCACTCTCCATTCGGTCAGTGCGGGCATGGAGTTCTCCTGGCTGAGAGCATCGCTCCGCCGTCGCCGGGGGAACGAGGCGCGAAGCACGGATAATTTAGGCCGGAGGACGCCGTCTTGAAAGCCTCGTTCCCAACTATTCCAGAGAACGCCGCGTGAAATCTTCGAAAGGCATAACGACGGTTCGTGCGCAGGTGGCAGGTGACAGCCGGCCCTTCGACCCGGCAGCCGTCGCATGGCTGGTGTCCGGCGAGGTGCTAGGCGCGGTGCAATGAAGCTGCTAACCATTGCCGCTTCGTTTGACCAGGGATCACGGATCGAAGCATGGATAACCGCAGCGACATCTGGCGTGGCGTCGACACGATCAAGGCGCGTTTCATCGACCTCAGCGATAAGATCTGGGGCACGCCCGAGGTGTGCTACACCGAGGCGCGGTCCGCCGCCGAGCATCTCGCCGAGCTGCGTCATCAGGGTTTCCGCATCACCGAGAATCTCGCCGGCATCCCGACTGCGCTGATGGGCGAGTGGGGCGAAGGCGGTCCGGTCATTGCCTTCATGGGTGAATATGACGCGCTGCCGGGATTGAGCCAGGAGGCAGGTGTCGCCGAGCACCGTCCGATCGAGGTCGGTGGCCATGGCCATGGCTGCGGTCACAATCTGCTCGGTTCCGCTGCGCTGCTCGCCGCGACGGCGGTGAAGGACTGGCTCGCCGAGAACAAAGTGCCCGGCCGCGTGCGCTATTACGGCTGCCCCGCAGAGGAAGGTGGCGCGGCAAAGGCCTTCATGGTGCGCTCGTGTGCGTTCGAAGATGCCGACATCGCCATCACCTGGCATCCGCACAGCTTCTGGGAAGTGGCGGTCACGCCCTCGCTCGCCAACACGCGCGCGGATTTCATCTTCACCGGTCGCACCTCACATGCGGCGGCCTCGCCGCATCTCGGCCGTTCTGCGCTCGACGCGGTGGAATTGATGAACGTCGGCGTGAACTACATGCGCGAGCACATGCCGAGCGATGCGCGCGTGCACTACGCCTTGCTCGACACCGGCGGCATCGCGCCCAACGTGGTGCAGGCCCATGCACGGGTGCGCTATTCGATCCGTGCCCGCGATCTTCCCGGCATGAACGAGCTGGTCGAGCGCGTGTCCAAGATCGCGCAGGGCGCGGCGCTGATGACCGAGACCAAGATGGAAATGAAGATCATCTCCGCGGTCTCCAACATCCTGCCGAATACCCCGCTGGAGCAGGCGCTACACCGTATCATGGAAGACCTCGGACCGCCGCATTTCGACGAGGCGGACAAGGGCTTTGCCAGCCAGATTCGTGCGACGCTGAGCGACAAGGACATTTCGTCGGTTTACTACGCGATCGGCATGGAGCCCACCGATCGGCCGCTGGCCGACTTCCTGGTGCCGCTGGATGCCAAGCGCAACCCGCTGGTCGGTTCGACCGACGTGGGCGACGTGAGCTGGGTGGTCCCGACCGTGCAGGTTCACGCACCGACGGTTGCAATCGGCACGCCCTTCCACACTTGGCAGGTAGTGGCGCAGGGCAAGAGCCCGCATGCCCACAAGGCGATGGTGCAGGCCGCCAAGGCGATGGCCGGGCTCGGTATCAAGGCGCTGACGGAACCGGAGCTGATCAAGTCTGCCAAGGCGGATCTTCAGAAGCGGACGGCCAAGATGCCTTACGTCTGTCCGTTGCCGGATCACGTCGCGCCGCCGCTCGATATGTCGGTGACGTAGAGCGTCGATACTTAAGTCTGATCCGACGAACAAATTTTCCGCAGTGCAGCGCGCAATCCAGCGTGTTTTGATGCTGGATTGCCGAATGGATGGGCTCACGGAAGGCAGTTCTGCCCAACGGACAGCCAGAAGACCGTTTGCATACATACGGTCCCAGTTGACGCGCCCCCCATTCGGTGTGCCATCTACTGCCAGCTAATTGGGCGGCAGCTCTGACGGCCGTCGTCATCACGATAGGAACCAGACGGGGGACAACCATGCTGGATAAAGAACTGCGTTCGATGATCGGCCAGGTGAAGGACGGGCGGATGGATCGCCGCGGCTTCATCAAGCACATGGCCGCGGTCGGTCTCACCGCTCCTCTGGCCAATCAGATCCTCGCGCTCGGCGGCGTCGCCATGGCCGAGGGCGCCTCGACTTACAAGCCGACGAAGCGCGGCGGCGGTGGTGCGCTGAAGCTGCTGTGGTGGCAGGGCCCGACCCTGCTCAATCCGCACTTCGCCACCGGCACCAAGGACCAGGACGGCTCGCGCCTGTTCTACGAGCCGCTCGCCTCCTGGGACCCCGACGGCAACATGAAGCTGGTTCTTGCGGCAGAAATTCCCTCGATCCAGAACGGCGGGCTCGCCGCCGACGGCAAATCGGTGACCTGGAAGCTCAAGCCCGGCGTCAAATGGCACGATGGCAAGCCGTTCACTGCCGACGACGTTGTGTTCAACTGGGAATATGCAAGCGATCCTGCCACCGCAGCAGTCACCATCGGCACCTACCGCGACATCAAGGTCGAAAAGATCGATGATCTCACGGTACGCCTCCTTTTCGCCAAGCCGACCCCCTTCTGGGCCGATGCTTTCGTCGGTGCACCGAATTGCATCATCCCCAAACATCTATTTGCGGACTACAAGGGCGCCAAATCCCGCGAGGCGCCGAACAACCTGTCACCCGTCGGCACCGGTCCCTACAAGTTCGTGGAATTCAAGCCCGGCGATCTCGTGCGCGGTGTGATCAATTCCGACTACCACATGCCCAACCGCCCCTACTTTGATACGCTTGAGATGAAGGGCGGCGGCGATGCCGTTTCGGCGGCGCGCGCGGTGATCCAGACCGGCGAATACGATTTCGGTTACAACATCCAGGTCGAAGATGACGTGCTGCTGCGCCTGGAAAAGGGCGGCAAGGGCAAAGCAGTCTACGCCGTGGGGGGTGACACCGAGTTCATCGCGCTCAATTTCACCGATCCAAACACCGAGATCGATGGCGAACGCTCTTCGATGAAGACCAAGCACCCGCTGTTCTCCGATCCGGCCGTGCGCAAGGCGCTGTCCATGCTGGTCGATCGCGAGTCGGTCAAAAAGGCCATCTACGGCCGCGCCGGCCGCACGACCGCTAATTTCCTCAACGGTCCCGAGAAATTCGTGTCCAAGAACAACACTTGGGAGTTCAGCGTCGAGAAGGCGGCGAAACTTCTTGATGACGCCGGCTGGAAGCCCGGCGCGGACGGCATCCGCGAGAAGGACGGCAAGAAGCTGAAGCTGCTGTACCAGACCTCGATCAACGGACCGCGCCAGAAGACTCAGGCGATCGTCAAGCAAGCCTGCCAGAAGGCTGGCATCGATGTCGAACTCAAATCCGTTGTCGCCTCCGTGTTCTTCTCCTCGGACGTCGGCAATCCCGACACTTATCCGAAGTTCTATGCGGACCTGGAGATGTTCCAGATTCCCATGAGCCAGCCGGATCCTTCGCAGCACATGCGCCGCTATACGTCGGACAGGGTGTCAACCAAGGAGAACAAGTGGCAGGGCACCAATTTTCCGCGTTGGGTCAACAAGGACTACGACGCGATCATCGCAGCGGCAGAAGCCGAAATGGACCCGATCAAGCGCGCCGCGCTGTACATCAAGGCCAATGATCTCTTGATTCAGGAGGTCGTATTCATCCCAGTGCAGCATCGCCTCAAGGTGGAAGCCGCGGCCAACAACCTTGTCTGCATCGTCAGCGGTTGGGCCAACGAGACCGACAACCTGTTCGACTGGTACCGGGAGGCATGATCCCGAGGGCGTAGACGGATTTCCCTATGAGCCAATACGTCCTGCGTCGCCTGCTGATCGCGATTCCGAGCCTGCTCGGAATCTCGGTCGTGCTGTTCGTCGTGCTCGCGCTCGCCCCCGGCGATCCGTTCTCCGAGCTGGCGACCAATCCGAACGTGCCGCCCGAAGTGCAGGCGGCACTTCGGGCCAAGTTCGGCCTCGACGATCCGATTCACCTTCGCTACCTGCATTGGCTCAACGCCATGCTGCACGGCGACTGGGGCTTCTCCTTCGTCAGCCGGATGAACGTCGACACGCTGATCCTCCAGCGCCTGCCCGCGACCCTCTACGTGATCGGCTCGGCGCAGATCCTTGCGCTCCTGATCGCGATTCCCGTCGGCGTGTACGCGGCGACCAGGCCATATTCGCTATTCGACCAGATCGCGAATACGCTCGCCTTCGTCGGCTTCTCGCTGCCGACCTTCTTCACGGGCATCCTGTTCATCCTGATCTTCTCGGTCACGCTCGACTGGCTGCCCTTCGTCTACACCACCGACATCAAGGGCACGGGAATCCACTGGGTGCTGGAGATGATCCGCCAGGCGATCATGCCGGTGGCGGTGCTCGGCCTGTTCCAGGCGGCGTCGATGACGCGCTTCGTGCGCTCGGCGATGCTCGACGTGATCCGGCTCGACTATGTCACCACGGCGCGCGCCAAGGGCCTCGGACAAACCAAAGTTATCGTCAAGCACGTGATGCGCAACGCCATGATCCCGGTCGTGACGCTCATTGCGTTGCAGATGCCGGCGGTGTTCGGGGGCGCCATCGTCACCGAGCAGATCTTCCGCATTCCTGGTATCGGCTCGCTGCTGATCTCCTCGATCCTGTCCAACGACACGCCGGTGGTGATGGCCGTCACCTTCGTGTTCGCGTGCCTCGTCGTGCTGTTCAATCTCATCGCGGACATCCTTTATGGCTGGCTTGACCCTCGCATCTCCTTCCGCTGAGCGGCGCGTCTACTCGCCCTGGCGCGAGACGTGGCGGCGCTATAGTCGCCACAAGCTCGCTGTGGTCAGTGCGTTCCTGCTTCTCGTTCTGATCCTGGCGGTGGTGATTGGCCCCTTCGTCTGGCGGGTCAAGATCGACGACATCGACATCGTCGCGGGTATGCAGGGCCCATCGCTGGCCCATCCTTTCGGCACCGACGATCTCGGCCAGGACATCCTGGCCCGCATGATCTATGGCGGGCGCATCTCGCTCGCGGTCGGTCTCGCCGCAATGCTGGTCTCGGTCTTTGTCGGTGTGCTGATCGGTGCGCTCGCCGGCATGTCGCGCGGTGCGCTCGGTCATGGGCTGATGTGGCTCACCGATCTCTTTTTGTCGCTGCCGCAATTGCCGCTCCTGCTGTTGCTCATTTATCTCTTCCGCGACGGGCTGAAAGCCGCGTTCGGCCCGGAGGGCGGCATCTTTATCCTGATCGTGCTCGTGATCGGCGGCCTCCGCTGGATGCCGGTGGCGCGCCTCGTGCGCGCGCAGTTCCTGTCGATCCGCGAGAAAGAATTCGTCGAGGCCGCGCGGGCGCTCGGCGCCAGTCCAGTGCGGCAGGTGGTGCGCCACATCCTGCCCAATGCGCTCGGCCCCGTGATCATCGCCGGCACCATCGACGTCGCTGCCGCCATCATCGCCGAATCGACGTTGTCGTTCCTCGGCCTCGGCTTTCCGCCGGATACCCCGACTTGGGGGCGGCTGCTGTACGACGCCAAGGATTTTCTCGACATCGGCCCGCATTGGGCGCTGTTCCCGGGCGGCGCGATCTTCATCGCGGTGGTAGCCATCAACTTCATCGGTGACGGCTTGCGTGACGCGCTCGATGCGCGACGGGTGATCTGATGGCGCCACTGCTCGAAATCAAGGGTCTAAAAACCCACTTCTCCACCGACGACGGCATCCTCCAGGCCGTCGACGGCGTCGACATCTCCGTCAATCGCGGCGAGACGCTGTGCGTCGTCGGCGAGTCTGGCTGCGGTAAGACCGTGACGGCGATGTCGATCCTGAAGCTGATCGCTATGCCGCCGGGCCGGATCGCGGCGGGCCAGATCATGTTCGAGGGTCGCGATCTCGTTCCTTTGACGAGCAATCAGCTTGACGAGGTCCGCGCCAAGGAGATCGGCTTCATCTTCCAGGAGCCGATGACCTCGCTCAATCCGGTGCTCACCATTGGCGAGCAGATCGCCGAGAGCCTGCGGCGGCACGAAGCGGTAACCAAGAAGCAGGCGCTCGAGCGCACCATCGAGATGCTGAAGCTGGTGCAGATCCCGAACGCCGAAGGCCGCGTGCACAACTATCCGCACCAGTTCTCCGGCGGCATGCGCCAGCGCGTGATGATCGCGATGGCGCTCGCCTGCAAGCCGAAGCTGATCATCGCCGACGAGCCGACAACCGCGCTGGACGTCACCATCCAGGCCCAGATTCTCGACCTGCTCCAGGACATGAAGGACCGCTTCGGCATGGCGGTGATGCTGATCACCCATGCGATGGGTGTCGTCGCCGAAACCGCGCAGCGTGTCGTCGTAATGTATGCCGGCAAGGTGGTGGAGGAGGCGCTCGTCGACGATCTCTTCGGCGATCCCCGCCATCCCTATACGCAAGGGTTGATCCGCTCGATCCCGCGCATCGATCTCGACAGCGAGCACAAGACGCGGCTGGAGGCGATCGGCGGCTCGGTGCCGATCCTGATCAATCCGCCGGTCGGCTGCCGCTTTGCCCCGCGCTGCAAGTTCGCCATGAACGTGTGCACCGGGAAGGAGCCGCTGCTGCGCGAGATCGCGCCCGGGCATCGCGTGGCCTGTCACTTGGGAGATACCAGTCTGGGAGGCGCGGCATGAGCCAACCGTTGCTGCGCGTCAGCGGCCTGAAGAAACATTTTCCCGTGCTCGGCGGTCTGCTGTCGCGCCAAGTTGGGACCGTCTACGCGGTCGACGGCGTGTCTTTCTCCGTGAATCGCGGCGAGACGCTCGGCCTCGTCGGCGAGTCCGGCTGCGGCAAGTCCACGACGGGGCGTTGCGTGCTGCGCCTGATCGAGCCGACCGACGGCGAGGTCACCTTCGACGGCCAGGACGTGCGTAAGCTCGGCGGCAACGATCTGCGCGCGATGCGGCGGAACATGCAGCTCGTATTCCAGGATCCGTTCGCCTCGCTCAATCCGCGCATGACGGTCGGTGCGATCCTCGGCGAAGCCTTCACCATCCACAATCTCGCCTCGTCCGCGAAAGAGCGCGAGGAGCGCGTCGCGGGTCTCCTGGTCAAGGTTGGGCTCAAGGCCGAGCACATGCGGCGCTACCCGCACGAGTTCTCCGGCGGCCAGCGCCAGCGCATCGTGATCGCGCGGGCGCTCGCGGTCGAACCGAAGCTGATCGTCTGCGACGAGCCGGTCTCCGCGCTCGACGTGTCGATTCAGGCGCAAGTGATCAACCTGTTGGAAGATCTCCAGGCCGAGCTGAACCTCACCTATTTGTTCGTCGCGCACGATCTCTCTGTCGTCGAGCACATCTCCGATCGCGTCGCGGTGATGTATCTCGGCCGCATCGTCGAACTCGCGAAGGCGAGTGATCTCTACCGCAACCCGCAGCATCCCTACACCAGGGCGCTCCTGTCCGCGGTGCCGGTGCCCGATCCCAAGTTCAAGCGCGAACGCATCCGCCTCAAGGGCGACGTGCCGAGCCCGATGAAACCGCCATCCGGCTGCCACTTCCACACCCGTTGTCCGATCGCCCAGCCGCGCTGTGCGGAAAGCGCGCCGGAGCTGAGGGAAGGGGCGGGCGGGCACTTTGTGGCGTGCCATCTGGCTTGATGCCGGCGGAAAGCGGAGCGCGAGTCATTCGTGAAGCAGGCCGTGCTCCGAAAGGGCCTGCTTGAAAGCCTGCACCGACGTATGGTGATGCGCGGAGAGACCCGCCTCGCGCGCGCCGGCAACATTGGCCGCGACATCGTCGACGAACAGGGCCATCTCCGGCCTCACGTTGAGCTCGGACAGGCAGCGGCGGTAGCAGCGCGGGTCCGGCTTCGCCGTCTTGAACTGGGCCGAGGTGTAGATTTGAGAGCCGAACAGCGGGCGCAAGTCCGGCAGCAGGGTGTCGATATGGTCAGCGACCAGCGTGGTGTTGTTGGTAAGGACGGCAATGTCGACGGTCTTGCGCAAGCTGTCGGCAATCTCCAGCATCGCGCGTTTGGCCTGCATTGAACGGCGCCGCGCCTCGACCCATTCGTCGAGCGATAGGGAATAACCGATGCGCTCGCCGAACCCGCGCAGATAGTCTGAGGCATCGAGCGCGCCAGTGTCGCCGAGAAATTCGAATCCGGATGCCCAGATCGCCTTGTAGACGGCTTCACTCGTGATCCCGGCCAGCTCCGCAAGAAAGGCGACGCGCTTTTCCCTCTCGTAGTCACAGAGGACGTTGTCCATATCGAAAAGGACGAGCTTAATCTCGCCAGTCACCGCAGCACTCTCGGATCGGCCGAACATCCGGCCGCGGTGCAAATCATATCCCGTCCGGACCCGACGGACAAATCCAGAGGAGAGGTCGTCACGCGCTCTTGGCCGGCCACGGAACGACCTGTCCCGACATCACCAGCCGGTCACGGCCGCTGTCCTTGGCCGCGTAGAGCGCGCGGTCGGCGGCCGCGACCAGCGTGCTGCAGTCCATCGCGGTCTGGGACGGAAGAGCCGTCGCGCCGCCAACGCTCGCAGTCACCAGCCGGGAAGGTGGATTCTGTGCATGCAGCATGCCGAGACCGTGCAGCGCCTGGCGAATCCCTTCGCCGATCTCGGTGCAGCCATCCGGGCCGGTGTTCGGCAACAGCACGGCGAATTCCTCGCCGCCGTAGCGCGCGGCGAGGTCGGCCGGGCGCTTGGCCTGGGCGGACAGGATCCTGCCGAGCGCGCGCAGGCAGGCGTCGCCCGCCTGATGTCCGTAATGATCGTTGAACTTCTTGAAATGATCGACATCGACCAGCAGCAGCGAGAGCTGCGTGCCGTCGCGCCGGGCGCGCGCCCACTCATCGGCGAGACGTTCGTCGAATGTGCGTCGGTTGGCGAGGCCGGTAAGGCCGTCGGTCGTTGCGAGCGAGGCGAGTTTGTCCTGAAGGTCCTTCTGCTCGGTCATGTCGCGCACCACCGCGACGACGCCGTCGATGGCACCGCTGTCCGAGGCAAGGGTCACGTGCAGCGCCGCCTCGGCCCAGATCTCGCCCTTGTCGCGATGACGCTGGCGATAGACGAACCGCGCTTCCTCGGCTTCGCCATTCTTCAGCGCAATGATCGCCTGCTCGACCCGTTGCATGTCGTCCGTGTGAATGCCGGCCAAAGCCGACGTGTCCAGCAGTTCCTCGGCGGACCAGCCGGTGATGCGCGCGCATGAGGGAGAGACGTAGAGCAGCCGGTTATCGAGCCCGATCCGGGTCACCATGTCGCTGGATTGCTCGGCCAGCAGGCGGAAATTCGCTTCCTTGGCAACCAAGGCCTGGGCCATGAGCTGCCGCTGCACCAACTGACGGACCAAGTAGAAGCCGATCACCGCGATCAGCAGAACGAGGCCGAGGACGAAGGTCATGCGCGCGGCCGCCGCGCGTCGCCAGGGCGCCAGCACGTCGTCTTGCGACTTGCTCGCCAGCACCATCAGCGGATAGCGGCTGCTGCGCTGGTAGTAGCTCAGCCGCTCCACGCCATCGAGCGGCGATTTGAAATAGTAGACCGAGGCGGCGGGGCGGCTTTTCCAGCTTCTGAACAGGGGCGCATTGGACAGGTCGCGTCCAACGAAGGCGCCGCTCTCGTCGCGACTGCGCGCCAGCATGATGCCGCTATTGTTGAGCAGCGATGCCGAGCCGTTCGGACCGATGTCGAACCGCTCGTAGAACTTGACGAAATAGCTGACGTCGATCGTGAGCAGGGCAACGCCGGCGAAGCCGCCGTCGGAATCGTTGATCCGGCGGGATGCGGTGATGATCCATTGGCCGCCGGCTCTGCTCTTGACGGGCGGTCCGATCAGCGTGCCGGTTGCAGGCGAGTCGCGATGGTGGCGGAATAACCGCGATCGCTGTTGTTAAGGTTGGAGAAGTCGAGGCGTTCAGTCGTGGCAAGCCAGCGGCCGGTCGCGTCGTAGACGAAGATGCCGCGGATGCGGTCCGATGATTTGCGTGTCGGCAGATAAGCCTGGAGTTTCGCAATCGTGTCCGGACCCGTCCCGTCGATTTCGAGCCGATGGACCAACCCGACCAGGATCGTGTCGACCAGTTCGAATGTATCGTCCGCGTGCTGGATCAGCGAATGCGCCAGATTGGTGACGTCGACTTCGGCTGCCCTGAGATCGGCATTGCGCGCTTCCCATTCACGCCAGGCGCTCAAGCCGAGGATCGCCACGCAAGTCAGCGCGACGAAGCCCGCCGCCCAAAGCGGAAGGCGCGTCTTGCCGAGTTCGCGGCTCGTGACCATCAGGCTTGCTCCAAATCGGTGCAAACCTCTCACTTTGGCCTTAACGGCCTGTTGCAACTTCTGCGATGATTTTGTGCGTCCGTAGTCAACCGGACGGGTCGACGAGATCTTGACCGACTCTGCTCGGCGGTTGTTAACCACCTCGCCGCAGCGTGACAGCCTCATCCTGCGTCCGCTGCGTCATCCCTCCAGCGTGAAGCCGACGCGCAGCGTGACCTGATAGTGACGGACAGTGCCGTTCTCGATGTGGCCGCGCGTCTGCACAACCTCGAACCATTTCATCTCGCGAACGGTCTTGGCGGCGCGCCCGATCGCGTTCTGGATCGCATCCTCGATGGAGGTCTCGGATGATCCGACCAGTTCCAGGATCTTATAGACGTGATCATGTTCGGCTGTGGGCATGATGAGCCTCCCTCGGTTGCGCTGCGGCATGCATCGCTTGCGCTCTGATCTGAACGAGCGCCAATGCTTCAGGTTCCGTCTTGCGATGGCCGGCATACGCCCGGTGGTGGAGGGGGCAGTCTCCTCCTGCTAAGCGCTGCCCACGGATTCCGCGCGGCGCGACAGGACGTAGCGCTCACACTCGGCGGCGTCAGGCTGGCGATGCGGTGGACGCAGGCTATCTGCAGCCTGCTGCACGATGGGCGCAGGTTGAGTGGCTCGCCAGAGCAGGCGCAGCAGCAGGGCCAGCAGCACCATCATCGCGAAGCCGCCGATGGAAGGTACAAATTTGTCGTCCATCCCAGTCAGATCCGCTTCATTGCCGAACTGCGCTGCGAGTCTGGCCGATTGCAGCATTCCATAGGCGCCGGCAAGCAGGATCAATCCGTAGAGGAAACTGCGCTCCCGGGCGTTCGCCACTTGTGCAAGATCAGGAAGCATCAACGCAAGGCCGATTCCGATGATCGGCAGGTCGTAATCATAGGCGTAGGGGCTGATCATCACCGACACCATGGCAGCGACACCGAACGCGAAATTGGGTGAGGCCCTGCGCGCCGTTCCAAGCCAGACCGCAAGCACGACCGCAAACAGGGCGAGGCTCGCCGCAGCCGCCTGCATCCAGAAGGCAACGCTTGAGGGAAGGCCGGCCCGGCCAAGCGCAGCGTAGGTCGAGACCATGCGGAACAGCGGATAGAAGCCGCGCTCCAGGAAGATAGCCGATTCCCGGATTGCGCCGAGCCATGCGGTCCAGATCTGCCATCCGAACACGAGCGTGCAGACGAGCGAGCTTGCGAGCACGACTGCAGCGGCGGTCGCGAGCGCCCCCCAGCGGCGCGTCGCCAGCATGTAGACTCCGGCGGCGATGGCCAGGTGCGGCTTGATCACCATTGCCCCCAGAGCAAGACCAGCGATGATCTGACGCCGCTCGACGTTGAGGCAGACGATGCCGATTAGGGTGCCGGTCAGGAAGCCGTTCTGGCCGCAGCCGACCGTGATCGCCAGCGCAGGAAACAGCACGACCAAGACGAGCGCGAAATTCTGCCCGGCGATGGCCCGAAGCGTCAGGAGGTAGGCAACCAGCGTGGCCGTGATGAACAGCAGATAGGCGATGCCGGCCGGCAGCAGCGCGAATGGCGCCACCAGAAGATCGAACTGCGGCGGATAAGTCCAGGGCATGAAGCTGGTTGAACCGGCAAATGCCTGCTGAAGCTTGACCAGCGTCTCGAACCGGTAGACCAGATCGAGCTGACCGTAGCAGATCTGCTGTGCGACGATGTAGAAGGCGTCGAAATCTGACAGTTCGCGGACTTGCCAGGCGCTCCAGCGGCCGAACCTGAACGTCTTGAACAGGACCATCACAGCGAGCGTCGCAAGCACGAAGCGGACATAGATCGTCCGCTTCGACGGTGAGGATTGAACCGCTTCCAGCGTCTCGGCAAACATCGGCGACGACCTCGAACCCTGATAGATCGCGGCCGGGTACGCGGTTCCGCCGATCCCCGGCCAAATTGCCACCAGAGGTTTAAGGGAGAGTAAGGACTGTCGCAGAATTCAAGCAAAAGGTCGCATTGGTGCGGCCGAAGCCGATGCCGGTGGATCCGAGATCCCGCTCGGTTGCCCCGCAAAGGCCGTCGCATAGGACATCTTGGCTGATTCCAGCGGGTGCCTCTCCGGTGCTTTCAAAATCGCCCCGAGAAATTCCTTCTCGGCGTCCATCCGGTCGGTGCGGAAACGCCATTAAGTGTCGCATTCGAGATCGACTGGATTTCAGCCAATCAGATCGACATGGAGCAGGCGCACAGACAGCGATGTCCTGATGAGAGGACCGCCTGGCCTATTCATCGACTGCACCCCGCTCTCCGACATCAAGGTGCCGATCGGCTTCGACCATCCCAGTCCACAGTCCAATTCATGGACGGTGACGGGCCACGCAAGTCCAAAAGCAACCAGAAGGACCGCCAGTTGAACGCCGCGGGGAAAGCCGAAGAGCCATCGTCAACACGCTCCCGCCTCTACGGATCCAGCTCCGTATCCCAATATAGATAGTCCAGCCAGCTGTCGTGCAGATAGTTCGGCGGAAACAGGCGGCCGTTGCGGTGGAGTTGGTGTACGGTCGGCGCGAACGCACTCTGGCGCGGAAACATTTTTGCTTGCGCCGGGGTGAGATTGCCCTTGCGCAGATTACAGGGCGAGCACGCCGCGACCACGTTCTCCCAGGTGGTCTGGCCGCCTTTGCTGCGCGGGATGATGTGATCGAAGGTGAGGTCTTCAGGCGAGCCGCAATATTGGCAGGCGAAACGATCGCGCAGGAAGACGTTGAAACGGGTGAAGGCGGGATGGGTGGTCGGCTTGACGAAGGATTTGAGCGAAACCACGCTCGGCAATTGCATCTCTAACGTCGGACTTCGAACCGCCTGGTCGTAATGCGCGACGATGTTGACGCGGTCGAGGAACACCGCCTTGATCGCGTCCTGCCACGACCACAAAGACAGTGGGTAGTAACTCAGCGGCCGGAAGTCCGCGTTCAGCACCAACACCGGCCAACTGCCTTGCGAGACATGTGCGTTCAAGTAACGCTCCCGGCCTCCAATGTACGCTGCGAAGCAGCAAGTACTGACATACTACATGCAGCGTGACGGGATTGTGAAGCCCGTTGAGCGACTTATTCAGTCGCAAGCAATGCGGCGGCGAGGTGGCAAAAGCGCTCAAAAAGCCGCGATCCCCGGGGACCATGCAGCCGGCCCGGAACCGCCTTCACGGTGCGTTGCAGCTCTATCTTCGCTACTCCCGCACCCGCTCGAGCTTCTGCAAACATCGCGTGGCGCGCACCGCGGGCGGCATCTCCTCGTCCGGAAAGCTCGTCTTCCAGTCGGTAACACCGACTTCACCGACATAGATGGCGCCCTTCGAATCCAGGGCGATGCCGTGCGGCGCCAAAAACTTTCCGCTGGCCACGCCGGGCCCTTCCTCGCCGCCAAGCCGCGCGATGCGCCTGCCCTGCGCGTCTCGATCGATAGCCGCGGCCCGAGATTGGGCACCTTGCGGTTGACGGCCAGGCCGGGGCCGAGCTCGCCGACCACGAAGGTCGGGCTCTTAGCCCCACCGCAGCAGCACAGCGCGCAGGGGCGGTGCAAGTTGTTCCACTGCGTCTCGTATTTGCCGTCTCCATCGAACACCTGCACGCGGTGGTTCTCGCGGTCGGCGACGTAAACCCAGCCGTGGGCGTCAGTGGCAATATTGTGCACGATGTTGAACTGACCGGGATCGGTCCCCGGCTCGCCCCAGCTCCTCATCAGCTTGCCGTCGGGGGTGAACTTGTGCACGCGCGCATTGCCATAGCCGTCGGAGACGTAGATCTCGCCCTTCGGCGACAGCGCGGTGTGGGTGCAGCGGTGGAAGGGATCGCCGCTCATGAACGGCGCTGGCTTCTCGGGAATGCCGATCGTCAGCAGTACCTTGCCCTCAGTGGTGCATTTGCGCACGGTGTGGTCGCCGTCATCGGTGCAGTAGAGATTGTCCTCCGCGTCGATATGCAGGCCATGCGCGCGCGAGAACAGGCCTTCGCCCCAGCTGCGCAGGAAATTGCCTTCGCGGTCGAGCACCACCATCGGATGAGCGCCGCGGTTGAAAACGTAGATCTGGTCCTTGCTGTCGACCGCGACCGAGGCGACGTCGGTGAGTTGCCAGCTGTCCGGCAGCTTGGCGAAGTTTTCGACCACGCGGTAGCGGTGCTCGCCGCTGCCGAGAATGGCTGGCATGGGTTCCTCCTCCTGTCATTCGGGGGCGCGCGTTATCGCGAGCCCGGAATCCATCCATCCGCCAATATGCGACGCAATGGATTTTGGGCTCGCGACTTCGTTGCGCCCCGGAATGACGGCTGGATCATGTGGCACCACCTCACGCCCGCAATATCCCCTCCTCGATCGCCTTGATCTGGAGCGCGAGATATTTCGAGTTGATCCGGCACTGCGCGAGGCTGCCTGCGATGAACCAGAGACCCGGCTGCTTCGTGCGTGTGTACATGTTGCGCAGCTCGAAGCCATCGCCAAAACCCCAGACCGGCCCGACGCGGTCGGCGATGGCGTCCCCAAACAATTTGCGCACGAGATATTCCTGTGGCTTGTAGCCGGTGGAGAGGACGATGAGATCGGCCGGAATGATCGAGCCGTCCTTCATCCGTGCTCCCTCGGCGACCAAGCTCTCGATGTCGGTAAACTGCTTCAGCTTGATCGCGCCCTCGATAATCAGGTTGGAGCAGCCGACGTTGAAATAATAGCCGCCGCCGCGGGTGAGGTATTTGAATTGCCAGCCGGTGCCGGCCTCGCCGAAGTCGAGCTTGAAGCCGACGCGCCGCAGGCCGTCCAGCAGCTCCTTATCGAGCTCCTTCGACTGCTCCGTCAGCATCACATGGGTCTTCCGCGCGAGCGGTGTCGGCATCGAGGCCGCGATCAGATCGTTGTCCTCGAGCGTGCCCTCATTGTAGGTCGCGTAAGCCAGTTGCGCCGACGGCTCGATATTGGTGACAAGCGTCGGCGAGCGCTGCACCAGCGTCACCTTCGCGCCGCTGGAGTGAAGGTCCTGCGCGATGTCGTGGCCGCTATTGCCGGTGCCGATCACGATGGCGCGCTTGCCCGTCCAGCTCTCGCCGTCCTCATAGCGGCTGGAATGCAGCAGCGTGCCCTTGAAATCGGCAAGGCCCGGAATGTCGGGCATGTTGGCGATGCCGCTGACTCCGGTCGACATCACCACATGGCGCGGATGCATGGTCCGCTTGCTGCCGTCGGCGCGGCGCAGCGTCACCAACCAGCGCCCCTTCGCCTCGTCATAGACGCCGCCCTCGAGTTCGGTGCCGGTCCAGAAATTCAGCTCCATCGCCTCGACGTAAGCTTCGAACCAATTGGCGAGCTTGTCCTTTGGAATATAGACCGGCCAGGTCGGCGGGAACGGCATGTAGGGCAGGTGATTGACCTGCACCTGGTTGTGCAGGGTCAGCGCATGGTAGCGCTTGCGCCAGTTGTCGCCGATCCTCATCTCGCGATCGACGATCAACGTGTCGACATTCAACTGCTTCAACCGCGCCGCGATGGCGAGCCCGGCCTGGCCGCCGCCGACCACCAGCACGGCCGGGTCGCGATCGGCGTAGTGACGCGAGGCGTTGCGATGGTCGAGCCAGTTCGGCCCGCGGAAGTCGCGCGAATAGGCCTGGCCGCGGGGCCGTGACGTGCCGAGCTGCTCCTCGAACCCCTTGAGCTCGTCGAGGGCGGTGAGCAGCGTCCACGCCTGCAGGCGGTCGCCATTGGCAGTATCGGGAACGAGCCGCACGATGCCGCTGCCGCGTCCGATCGCCGTCTCGAAATCGAAGATCGCTTCGATGGTGTTGGTGCCGGCGCGCGTGACCCAGCGCGGCGGCGCTCGGTTTGGCGCGATCTTGAAACCGGTCGGTGCCGCCTTCGGTGCGACGATGGTCAACTCCCGTGCGATAGCATCGCGGCCTGCGAGCGTCTGCAGATTCCAGCTCAGTGCCAGCACATCGCGCCAAAAGCTGTCGGTGAGAAAGAGGCGGTCCAGCGCAGCGGGCTCGGGCCGGCCCAATGTGCGCTCGAATTCATCGAGCCAAGCCTGTGCGGAGACGGAAATATCCTTCGTCCTGTCCAGCATGCGCGACCTCGTGGCCGTCTTCGCGGCGTTTGCTCGCGAGCATGATCCGGAAAGGTGTGTAGCGGTTTTCCGAACAGATCATGCTCTGATATAGAGCTCGACGCTATACTGGATGAGCTTTCGTCGAAAGCGGTTTACCCGAGCAGCGAAAGCATGTGGCCCTGCTCGGGCGGAATACGCCCGTCAGGCCGAGAGCACGCCTTCGCGCTTCTTCACCGCGCGATAGTAGCTCCACCACAGATGCGCCGCGGCGCCGCGCAGCGGACGCCAGGGTTCGGCGAGCGGCGCCATCTGCTTCTCCGTCGGCCGCATCTTCAGGCCGAGCCCAATCTTGATCCCCTCCTGCACAGCGAGGTCGCCGGCCGGCCAGGCGTCGCCATGGCCGAGGCAAAACAGCAGGTAGACGTCGGCAGTCCAGGGCCCGATGCCGGGCAGCGAGATCAGCGTGTGATGCGCGGCGTCGGCATCCTCTTCGGCGAGCACCTCGAGGTTCAGCCGCTGCGCGCCGATCTCGCGCGCGAGGTGTTTCAGCGTCTTGATCTTGGCGGCGGACAGGCCGAGCCGCCCCAGCCGGTCGGTGCGGGCGCGCCGGACCGCCTCATGGTCGAACGGATCGAAGGCGGCGGCCAGCCGTCCCCAGATCGCCGCCGCGCTCGCCGTCGACAGCTGCTGCCCGCACACGATATGGGCAAGGCCCGCAAAACCTGGCTCGCGCCGCCGCAAGGCCGGCATGCCGGCAATTTCCAGCACGGGCTTGAGGCGCGGATCGCGCTTGATGAGCGCATGGACGGCCTCTTCGAGATCGGACTGGGATTCGAGGTGGATGGCCATTGCTTTGCTCAACTCGTCATGCGCGGGCTCGCCGTTTCTGCTACAGCTACGCCGGCCCAATGCCGTAAAGCCCGCCGAAGCCTTCGGCGTAGGCGGGACCGGCGCATCGATCTCCTCACAAGAGTCCTGGAAGATGCATTGCCGGGTCAAGCCCGGCAGTGACGAATACACCGAGAACTCATGCCACCCGTTTTCCGATTTGCCCCGAGCCCGAACGGCTTCCTGCATCTCGGCCACGCCTATTCCGCGCTGCTGAACTTCGAGCGCGCACGCGAGACCGGCGGGCGGCTGTTGCTGCGGATCGAGGACATCGACGCGACGCGCTGCCGTCCGGACTATGAGTCGGCGATCTACCACGATCTCGCCTGGCTCGGGATCTCCTGGGAGACACCGGCACGGCGGCAGTCGGAGCATCTTGCCGACTATCGCGCCGCGCTGCAAAAGCTCTCTGCGCTCGGTCTCGTCTATCCCGCCTTTGAAAGCCGCGCCGAGATCGCAAGGCTCGTCGCCGCGCGCGAGGTGGATGGGCCGTGGCCGCACGATCCCGACGGCGCGCTGCTATATCCCGGCGACGCCAAATTGCTGTCGGCCGGCGAACGCGAGCAACTGATGACGTCCGGCGCGCCTTATGCGCTGCGGCTCGACATGGTGGCCGCCTGTCGGCGCGTCGCCGGCCTGACCTGGAACGAACTCGGCGCGGGACCGGATGGCGAGCGCGGCATCGTCCCGGCGCGACCGGAAGCCTGGGGCGACGTCATTCTCGCCCGCAAGGAGACGCCGACCAGCTACCATCTGTCCGTCGTGGTCGACGACGCCCTCCAGGGCGTCGGCGAGATCGCGCGGGGTCAGGACCTGTTTCATGCCACATCGGTGCACCGCCTGCTGCAGGTTCTGCTTGGCCTGCCGGAACCCGCTTATCGCCACCATGCTCTGATCCGCGACGGCGAGGGGCGGAAGCTGTCGAAATCGAGCCGCTCGACCGGCCTGCGGGACTTGCGCGCCGCGGGCGCCACGCCGGCCGATATCCGCCGAACGGTGGGATTAGGTTAAGTTTCTCTGGGGGTTAGCCAAACGCCGCCGTGACTCCGGGCGTTCTGCCGTGCCATGCTTCCCCCGATAGCCCGGGGTTCGAAGGGGATCATGGCGGCGAAAACGCGCCCAGTGCGCACCACGCGGACGTCCAAGCGACCGCCTCGGAAGCGGTCCAGGGCGGGCGGCCGGTTGCGCAAGCGCAGCACCAAGGCGGTGGCGCCGGACGTGTTCCAGGCCGCGCTCGCCGCCTTTGCCCATGAGGTCCGCACCCCCCTGACCGGAATACTGGCAATCAGCGACCTGCTCGCGACCTCCGATCTTGGCGAGCGGGAGCGGCGCTGGGCCGACACCATCAAGGCCGGCGCCGAACATCTGGCGAGCCTTGCCACGCTGTTTGTGGACGCGGTCCGGACAGGAAAGCGGGCCGGGAAGGGTGGACACGCGCTCCGGCAAGACCTGTTCGACCTGCGGACGCTTGCCCGCAGCGCCGGCGATTCGCTGGCCGGCCGCGCCGCGGCCAAGGGTCTTCGGGCCCAGGTCGTTATCTCCGAGAAGTTGCCGGGGCTGGTGGTCGGCGATCCGGTCCGCCTGCGCGCTGCGCTCGAGAACCTGATCGACAATGCCGTGAAATTCACCGACCAGGGCGGCGTGGCGCTTGCGGTGGCGCCCTGGCGCCCCGTCAAGGACGAGCGCAAGGGCAAAGCAAAGGGTAAAGGTAGGGTCGGCATCGCCTTCGCCGTGTCTGACAGCGGCATCGGCCTTACCATGGCCGAGATCAAGCGGCTGTTCCGCCCGTTCACTCAGGCCAATGTCACCATTGCCTCGCGCTTCGGTGGCGCCGGCCTGGGGCTATCCTCGGTGAAGCAATTGGCGCGCGCGATGGGCGGCGACATCACGGTCGCTGCGCGGCGCGGCGGCGGCGCCACGTTCACACTGACGGTGTCGCTGGATGCGATGGTATCGGGTAAATCGCGCAAGGCGAAGGACGGTAGTGAGCCCGAGGCGATGGCCGCCCTCCGCGTGCTCAGCGTCGAGGACAATCCGTTCGGCCGCGTGGTGCTCAACACCATTTTGACCGAGCTCGGCCATCATGCCGAGTTCATCGGCCGCGGCGAGGACGCGGTGGACCGGCTCGCGCAGGGCTCCTTCGATGCGGTGTTGATGGACATGGTGCTGCCCGGAATCGACGGCGTCGAGGCCATCCGGCGGATACGCAGCATGGCGCCGCCGCTGGCGCAGATTCCGATTATCGGGGTGTCAGGTCGCGGCGAAGACGAAGCGGCGTCGCGCGAGGCCGGTGCCGACGCCTTCCTGGTCAAGCCTGTGTCCCCGCGGGCCTTAGCGACTGCGCTGCTTGAAGCGACACGCCGTGAGGCAGTCGCGACTTGATGATCGCCGCGTTGAGCTCGCCGCCGTACACGAAAATCGCGGCGATGAAATACAGAAACACAAGCGCGATGATCACCGAGGCCAGCCCAGCATACATCGTCACATAGTTGTTGGCGAAGCGCGCGAGATATTGGCCGAACACGATGCTCGAGATCAGCGACGCCACGATGGTGAAGACGATGCCGGGCAGGATCTGGAGAAAACTGCGGCGTCCCGCCGGCAGCCAGGCGTGCAGGATGAGCAGCGCCACCACCAGCGCGCTGATGGAGATGCCGTAGCGCAGCCAGGTGAGAATGCTTTCGTTTGACTCGACGAACAAGGGAATGTGGCGCCGTGCCGCTTCGATGATCAGCGGACCGAGCACGATCAGGAACGCCATGGCGAGTGCAGTGAAGGCGGCAATCAACGTGTAGGCAATCGATTCCAGCCGCAGCCAGTACCAGCGCCGCATCTCCACCACCGCATAGGCGCGGTTGAGCGCGACGCGGAGCGCCTCGACGCCGTTGGAGGCGAAATAGACCGACAGCGCTGCGCCGATCGTCAGAATACCGGTGCGGGTCGTGGTCAGCACGTCGTGGACCTCGCCGGAAATCGAGTCGGCGACCTGCTTTGGCCAGACCTGAAGCATCAGGCTGGCGGCCTGGTCGGCGAGTTCCTTGGAGCCGAAGAAGCCGGCGAGCGAGGTCAGCACGATCAGGAACGGGAACAGCGCCATCAGCGTCGACAATGCGATGTGACTCGCGATCGCCCAGCCGTCGTCGGCGAGGAACGTGTAGAAGGCGTCCATCACGACGACGTAGATGTAGCGGATCGCTTTCACGTGCCACCCGTACTGGTTGTCGGCCTTGGCCTACGCGCGCGGCGTCGTTCGCCTCGCCCCGCCTGCGGGGAAAGGTCGACGCCCTCGGCAGCGCAACTGCGGGCCAGAGCGCGGCGGGTGAGGGGGAGCCTTCGCGGGGACGGTGAGAGTTGGATTCGCGGAGAGCCCGCCTCACCCGGATTCGATCTGCGATCGAATTCGACCTTTCCCCTCAAGCGGGGAGCGGCGAAGGGCGGCTGCATCGAATCCAGGATCATCCAGCTAGCTTCTGATATTATTGGGTTAAAAGCCAGATCGGCGATGCCATGGCGGACCGGCGCGCACGGTGTTATCTACCCTCGGATGGCATCTATCTTGAGTACTTTCATCCTGCCGATCGCGGTCGGCGCCGTGGCTCTCGTGCTGCTGCTCGGTCTCGTCAACA
Organism: Bradyrhizobium sp. 137; assembly: GCF_023074095.1. NCBI lineage: Bacteria > Pseudomonadati > Pseudomonadota > Alphaproteobacteria > Hyphomicrobiales > Nitrobacteraceae > Bradyrhizobium > Bradyrhizobium sp. 137. The sequence goes on along the minus strand of NZ_JADPKU010000046.1, from coordinate 884 downwards.
TGATGCGCGGCGGCTCGCCCAACACCTCGCAGAAGCTGATGCGCTGGCGCGTGCTGCTTCAGTTTGTGGCGATCATCATTGCCATGCTCGCAGTCTGGGCCATGGGGCGCTAAATGGTCACGTTGAATCGCATCTATACGAAAACCGGTGACGACGGCACGACAGCGCTCGGCTCGGGCGAGCGTCGTCCGAAATACGATCTGCGCATCGAGGCCTATGGCACCGTGGACGAGACCAATGCCGCGATCGGCGTGGTGCGGCTCCACACCTCGGATATGCCCGAGCTCGACGCGATGCTCGGCCGCATCCAGAACGATTTGTTCGATCTCGGCGCCGACCTTGCGGTGCCCGAGCGTGAAGGCAAAGCGGAGCGGCTGCGGGTGGTGGCGAGCCAGGTCGAGCGGCTCGAGCGCGACATCGACGCACTCAATGACAAGCTCGCGCCGCTGACTTCCTTCGTGCTGCCGGGCGGCACGCCGGCCGCGGCTCATCTCCATGTTGCCCGCACAATATGCCGCAGGGCGGAACGAGTGATGGTAGAGCTGGCGGCCCGGCCCAGCGAACCGGTGAGCGCGGCTGGCATCCAATATATGAACCGATTGTCGGACTTCCTGTTCGTGGCCAGCCGAGCCGCTAATGGGGACGGTGCCGGCGACGTACTCTGGGTTCCCGGCCAGAACCGCTGACCCATTTGGGCGGAGCGTTTCTAAGGTCTAAAATTTGGCCCTTCGCGCGTTGACCGGGCCTGATCAGGCCTTTAGGTTCCGCGCCAGTTGATAACCCCTTCCCAAATTGAGTGAAAGAGGATCGATGAAGGTCTTAGTGCCGGTAAAGCGGGTGGTCGATTACAACGTCAAGGTCCGCGTCAAGGGCGATGGATCGGG